>NZ_JBHWDV010000008.1:0-145310 GCF_042734445.1 Streptomyces sp. NPDC059649 | reverse complement strand
CCACTCGCCTATCCTCACAACGTCGTGCGTGCGTGTCGGGTGTTTCGTTTTCCCTTCATGCACCGGGGGGGGCCGGGCGCCGTCGTGCCCGGCCCGCCGCCCCCCGCGCCCACAGGTTTGCTTCGTTCCGCAGGAGGCTGCGGATACCGCTGGGGTTACCTTCGGGCTGCGGTGCCGGAGGGGAGTTCGGCGAAGCGGTCGCGATATGCGCTCGCGAATCGGCCGAGGTGGGAGACGCCCCACCGGTAGGCGATCGTGCCGATGGGGTCGGTGGAGGCGAGGATGTCCGCACGGATCCGGTCGAGCCGCAGATTGCGGACGTAGGACGGGGGCGAGACGCCGAGCCGGTTGTGGAACGCCGAGCTGAGGGTGCGAGGGCTGCAGTGGGCGGCCTGAGCGATGTCACTGAGGCTGATGTGTTCGGCGAGGTTCGCCTCGATGAACGCGAGGGCTGCGCGCACCGCACGCGGGTGGCCGGGTGGAGGACCATGGCGCAGCTCGGCCGTGTGCGAGTGCGGCTGGGCCAGGAGCAGGGCGGTGACGAGGGACCGCAGCTGGCTGCGCTGCAGGTACGCCGCCCGGGACGCAGCACTCGGGAACTACCCCCGCAGGTGCGGAACCGACAACACCGGCAGCGGCCTCACCGCAGCGGAGCGTGGATCCTGGTCGCCACACAACGAGCACACCCCTTCGAAGAGGTCTTCGGCGCACCCCCTGCGCTGGCTGCATGAGTCCCGATCGGCCGCCAATGCCGATGTCCTCCAGCAGGCCTTCGTGATGTCTTCGATGCCGTGATCGATGGCCGCAATGGGTGCCTGCCAGATGAGTTGGGACAGCAGCTTCAAGCAGCCGCCGGTGCGCTCGTGCAGGTACACCGACTCGGGTACGCCGAGCGAGCAGAGGTCAAAGCCCTGCGCGCCGTCGCGGGGTGGCTGCAAGAACGCGTGGTCATCTTCCAGCCGGCGCAGCAGGTCTGGGGACAGTGCGACCTCCTGGCGCCGACAAGGGCCTCGGGCACTGTGCCGTGAGTTTGAATGAGGCCTTCAGCGTGGTGAGACCTGTTGCATCCCCGAGGCTGCCACCAGCTCCCGCACGCCTGCTGTGTGGGGGTGCTTGGACTGCAGCTCGGAGCGAAAACCGGGCAACTACCTGGCCTTTCTCGGACTGGCAGCCGCCATCTGCTGCCACAAGCGACTCCTCAAACTCGCCATGTAGGACATGGTCTAAGCGCCTGTCCAACGTGGTCTACCGGATCATGAAGCGAGACCATCACACGCGCCGCGCCACAGCCGCTTGACGCACAGAGGCGCTATGAGGTCACAAGCGCCCGTCCGGCCGCGTGCGTGGTGACCCCCGGTAGGCCGACAAATCGCAAACCAGTCGAGGTGTCAGTCAGTTGGCGGGTCGGACCCACCGGCGGCGTCATCAGGAACATCATCACAATCAGTTGCCGGCGCGTACGAGTCCGGCGTCGTAGGCCATGATCACTGCGTGGACGCGGTCCCGTGCACCGATCTTTGTGAGCAGGCGGCTGACGTGGGTCTTGACGGTGGATTCAGCCAGGTGGAGGTGGTCGGCGATTTCACTGTTGGTCAGGCCGGTGGCGAGGGCGAGCAGGACTTCGTGCTCGCGTTCGGTGAGGGCGCTCAGGAGGGGGGCGTTCTCGGTTTGTGCGGGGCTGGCAGGCAGGTGGGGGGTGAAGGTGTTGAGCAGACGGCGTGTCAGGGCGGGTGCGACCACCGCGTCGCCGGCTGCCACGGCGCGGATGCCTGCGAGTAGTTCGTCTGGCCGGGCGTCTTTGAGCAGGAAGCCGCTGGCTCCCGCCCGAAGAGCGCTGTAGACGTATTCGTCCAGGTCGAAGGTGGTGAGGACGAGGACTCGGGAGCGGTCGCCGGCGGCGACGATGCGGCGGGTTGCCTCGATGCCGTTCAAGCCGGGCATCCGGATGTCCATGAGGACGACGTCGGGTCGCAGCTCGGCGGTCTGGCGTACGGCGTCGGCGCCGTGGTCGGTTTCGCCGACCACGGTGACTTCGGGGGTGCCGTCCAGCAGCATGCGGAAGCCCAGCCGTTGCAGGGGCTGGTCGTCGACGATCAGGACGGTGGTCATGGCTGTTCCTTGTTCGGTGACAGTGGTAGCACGGCTCGTACGGTCCAGCCTCCGTCCGGGCGGGGGCCGGTGTGGGCGGTGCCGCTGGCCAGAGCCGCGCGTTCGTGGATGCCGACCAGTCCCTGGCCTTCACTCGTGTCCCGGTGGCTGGCGGGCGAGTCCTGCGGTGGGCCGGTGTCCTCGACGGCGACCCGGATCTCCCGGTCGTCGATCTCGAGGGTGACGCTCACAGTGGTGTGGGCGCCTGCGTGTTTGAGGCTGTTGGTCAGCGCCTCCTGGATGATTCGGTACACCGCGAGCTGGACGCCCGGAGCCTGGACGGAGAGGTCGCCCGCGGTGCGGTAGCCGACCCGGGGTCCTGCGGCGCGGACACGGTCGAGCAACCGGGCCAGGTCAGCGGCACCGGGTTGGGGGCTCAGCTCCGGCTCCTCGTCTCCGGTCCCCGTCAGCGGCCGCTCCCGCAGGGCACCGAGGGTGCGCCGCAGTTCGGTGAGTGCCTGGCGCGCGGTGTCGGCGATGATGTGCAGGGCCTGCGCGCCGCGCTCGGGGTTGGCTGCGACCTGGATGGCTCCACCGTCGGCGAGTCCGACGATGATGGCCAGACTGTGCCCGACGATGTCGTGCATCTCGCGCGAGACGCGGGCCCGTTCGGCCAGGGTGGCCAGCCGGACGCGCTGCTCACGTTCGAGCTCCAGGTGGGTGGCCCGGTCGGCGAGGGCTGCGAGCTGGACCTGGCGGTTTCGCGCTACCAGGCCCAGGGTGGCCCCCGCGGTGGCCGCGGTGGTCAGGAAGAACAAACCGAGCAGTGGCTGGTGCTGCAGCGGCGTCGCGCGGAAGGCGGCCACGGGCAGGCTGGCCAGGGTGGCGGCGATGGCCCAGGGAAGCAGGCGCCGTTCCGCATAGCGTGCCACGGCGTACAACGAGATCATCATGGCGATGTCGCTGGGCACGATCACACGCAGCGACCACTGCACGACGCAGACCGCGAGCACGACCACGAAGACGAGCTGCGGCGCCCGGCGGCGCCAGGCCAGCGCGGCGGACTGGACGGCGATGGTCGTCAAAACGAACGCCGCGTCGGCATACGCTCCGCTGTCGAGTGCGTGCGGCCTCTGGCTCCAGCCGACGGCGCCGACGGCGAGGACACCCGCTGCGAGGAGGGCGTCCAGCAACCACGGATGGACCTGAGCCGCGTGGTGCAGTCGGCGTACCGGCCCCGGCCACGGGCCCGGGGCCGGGGCCGGCCACGGGCCCACCCGGGGGAATTCCCCAGCAGAATCCGGGGGCGGCGGTGTGCCGGGTGGGGTACGGGGTGACGTCACGACGGGTTTCCTTGGTTCTTGAAGGTGGGCACGTGTCCATGGTCGCGCCGTCCCCCCGTAGCCCACTGCGCGGCGGTCCGGGTTGTCTCAGGCGTCGGTGCGGGCCAGCCGGTACGCGGCGCCGACCACGGTCAGGACGGTCCATCCGGCGAAGACGGCGAGTCCGGCACCGGGGCTGAGGGTGTCGCTGGCCTGGTGCAGTGCGTAGATGGAGCTGCCCGCGTTGCCGGGCAGATAGGAGCTGATGTCGTCCTTCAGTGAGCTGGGCAGCAGGTCGGTGAGTGCCGGCAGCAGCAGCAGTCCGGCGACCAGGACGCTGATGCCGCCGGCGACGGAGCGGAAGAGCGCGCCCAAGGCCACGCCCATGACGCCTACCAGGGCGAAGAAGACCCCCGCGCCGAGCAGGCTGCGCAGGACGCCGGCGGAGGACAGTGTGAGCGAGATCGTCTCGCCGTGCAGGAACCCGGTGCCGCTGAGGAAGGCAGAGATGGAGCCTACGGTGCCGACCACGAGGGCCACCACGCCGAAGGTCATGACCTTCGACCACAGCACCGGGAGCCGCTTGGGCACCGCGGTCAGGGTGGAGCGGATCATGCCCGTGGAGTATTCGCCGGCGGTGATGAGCACGCCGAGAACGCCGAGTGCCAGCTGGGCGAACTTGCCGCCGGTCAGGGCGATGCTGATGGCATCCTGGCTGCCCGTTCCCGATCCTGGGGGTCCTCCCATGCTCGTGGTGCCGGTGGACGGGGAGTAGGTTGCTGCCGCGATCAGACCGAAGGCGACGAGGACCAGCAGGGCGACGCCCAAGGTGATCCATGTGGAACGCAGGGACCAGAGCTTGGCCCATTCTGAACGCAGCACCCGCCGTGCGGTGAGCTTGTAGACGGGGCGGGGTTTGGGCTGGCTGGGGGCGGAGTTGGAGGTGGGTGTGGTGGTGCTCATGCGATGCTCCGGACGGTGGCAGGGGTGGTGGCGCCGGTTGCCCCGTGGTACTCGACGGAGTCGCCGGTCAGAGCCATGAATGCCTCCTCCAGGGAGGGGGACTGCTCGGTGAGCTCGTACACGGCGATGCCGTGGTCGGCGGCCGTCGCACCGATCTCGCGGGCCGTCAGGCCGGTGACCTGCAGTTCCTCGGAGCCCACGGCACCGGTGATGTCCACGTCCGGGCCGAGCAGCAGCTCGCGCAGCCGGGCGGGGTCGGAGCTTGCAACCTTCACGCCGTGCCCGCCCGCATCCTGGACGAACTGCTCGATCGTGGTGTCGGCCAGGAGCTTGCCCCGGCCGACGACGATCAGGTTGGTGGCGGTCAGTGCCATCTCACTCATCAGGTGTGAGGAGAGCATGACGGTGCGGCCTTCGGCGGCGAGCCCGGTGAGAAGGTTGCGGATCCACAGCACACCCTCCGGGTCGAGACCGTTGACGGGCTCGTCGAGCATCACCGTCTGCGGGTCGCCCAGCAGGGCCGAGGCGATTCCCAGGCGCTGGCCCATGCCCAGGGAGAATGCACCGGCCCGCTTGCGAGCCACCTGTTCCAGCCCGACGAGCTCGACGACCTCCTCCACGCGACGGCGCGGGATACCGTGGGTGAGAGCCAGCGCGTTGAGATGGTTGAAAGCGGAGCGGCCCGGGTGAATGGACTTGGCTTCCAGCAGGACACCGACCTCCTGGATCGGAGCGCGGTGCTGTGCGTAGGCGCGGCCGTTGATGGTCGCTGACCCGCTGGTGGGTGCATCCAATCCAACGATCATGCGCATCGTGGTGGACTTGCCGGCGCCGTTGGGGCCCAGAAAGCCAGTGACCGCGCCGGGCTTCACGGTAAAGTCCAGGCCGTCCACGGCGGTCTTGCCGCCGTACCGCTTGACCAGCCGCCGGATTTCGATCATGTCTGCGTCCTTGGGGTGCGCTCGGGTCTTGTTGCAGGCCCCGTGGTGGTGTCCGGGGACTCGGGGGTCGAAGGCATTGCCCACGACCTGCTTCGAACCCTAGGGACACCCGGCCAGACCTCGGCGGCACCGCGGTACGGATCCGGTGCCGGGGGACGGCACCGTGGTACCACGGCACCTACGTCGCCCGGTGGATACCGCACCTGAACCCGTCACGGGCACGGCTCAGACCAACAACGAAGAGCGGGCAGGTACGACGAATCGGAGCCCACGACCGTTCCGGCGGACGAGCTGGCGTGGAATCTGGTGCGGCGCCAGGTCGTCGGCACCTCGGCCGCCAACGTCCATGACAGCGAAGGTCTGAAGCCGATGGTGGCCGGTCACCAATCGAGACACGACCCCCACCGCGGTCGCCGCTTCAAGCCTCAGTGGCTGCACGCCGATAAGGCATATGACAGTCCCGACCTGCGCAGATGGTTACGCGGCAAAGAACCGGCTCAGCCCGGTCACTGCCGTTGTGGAGGCGGGCCCTCGATGCTCGGTTCGGAGAACGCGGCGAGGTCGCGGCGGCGCAGCTCCTCTTCCTCGGTTTGTTCGATCCTGTGCATCGCGACACGCAGGACGGGGGGAGCCATCACCGAGGTCACGACCGCGACCAGGACGACGATGGTGTACGTGGCGGTGGTCAGTACGCCCAGGCGCAGCCCCGCCGTGGCGACGACGATCTGGATGACACCGCGCGCGTTCATCCCCGCACCCATGGCCACCGCTTCCCACATCCCGAGCCGGGCGAGCAGCGCCCCGAGGAACGCTCCGGCGAACTTCCCGAGCACGGCGATCGCCAGCACCACCCCTGCGGCGAGTGCCACCACGGGATGGGCCAGGGCGGCCAGGTCAAGGTGCAGGCCCGCGGTGGCGAAGAACAGGGGGGCGAACACCGCCATGACCACCGCCCGCAGCGGAGCGAGCTTCCTGAGGTCGACGTCGCTTCCGGAGCCGATGAGAACGCCGCCGATGAACGCTCCGAGCATCGCTTCGAGGCCGAGTGACTGCGTGGCGGCGGCGCCCAGGACGAGGACCGTCGTGACCACGGCGATCGTGGGGCCGGCATCGCCGGCCCGCTCCGCCATGGCCAGCGCCCGGCGCACCAGGGGCCGGACGACGGTCAGTGCCAGGATCACCACGCCCGCCATGTACCCGACGGAAAGGAGGACGTGGCCGGCCCGGACCTGGCTGCTGGCCATGGCCGACACCACCGACAACAGGAGCCAGCCGATGGCGTCGTCCACCATGCCGGCCCCGAGAATGAGCTGTCCCACGGTGCGATGAAGCAGGCGCATATCGGCGAGGATCTTGGCGATCACGGGGATGGCGCTGACGCACAGCGCCACGCCGAGGAACGCGGCGAACACCGGCTGCCCGCTTCCCACGGCGACCAGCGACGACGGCAACAGGAACCCCGCCGTCACACCCAGGCCCAGCGGTACGAGCAGGCCGGTGGTGCCTACGGTCAGGGTCGCCGCTTTCCTGCGGCGCAGCATCTTCGTATCGATCTCGATACCGGTGGTGCCCACCAGGAGCACCACGCCGAGCTGTCCGAGCGAGTCCAGGGGACCGTGCGGCACTGCCGCGCGGGGCAGCCAGGACGACAGGGCGGGGACGGCGTGGCCGAGCACCGAGGGGCCCAACAGGATCCCCGCGCACAGTTCACCGACCACCGCCGGCATGCCGACGCGTACGGCCAGCCGCCCCAGGACCAGGGCCGTGGCCAGCAGCACGCCGGCCGGCACGAGAAGTCCGCCGCTCACTCCGCGCTGACCACTTCGCGGGGCCCGCCCGCTGCCCGCACGGCGGGCACGGCCTCGAAGACGGAGACCCGGTCCGAGATGTCCGGAAGCGGCCTGCGCTGCCGGGGACCCTTCGGAGGCGTACCGATGTCCAGGGAGCCCAGTAATCGTTCGCCGTCCGCCATGTGCAACAGGCCGCGCAGGCCGTGGCTGGTGCACAGCCGCCCGGTGCGCCAGATGCTGCCGTAGCCCCGGGCGTGCAGCAGCATCATGAGCGCGTGCGTCATGGAGCAGCTGGCGGCGAGCTGCTCCCATTCGGGGATCTTGTGTCCCGGAACGGGGGCGAAGACCAGCAGCGCCCGCAGCGGCGGCTCCAGGAGGCTGGAGGGGTCCTTCTCGACGGCGCGGGGGTCCCTTGTGGTCAGCGTACGAGCCAGAGCGGCGCGTGCGTCACCGCGCACCAGTATCCAGCGCCAAGGGCGCAGCCTTCCGTGATCGGGCGCTGTGGCCGCGCCGCGGAGGAGGTACTCGAACTCCTCGTCGCTCGGGGCCGGTTCGCCGAGTACCTTCTCGCTCCTGCGGGTGACGATCGCGGTCATGACGTCCATCGGGCGCCGTTTCCTTCCAGGCCGTGTGGTGGGCGGATTCAGGACCAGGCGACCAGATCACCGGCCGGGGTGAGGCCGAGGAAGAACGTCACCGTGATCCGCCGCTGGCCCTCCCCGTTCGGCAGCACCCGGTGGTAGTGGTTCGGGTTGAACAGCAGGGCGTCCCCCAGGCCGGGGGCAATGGTGAGGCGCCGGCAGCCGTCCACCACACGGGGGGCGTACCCGTACCGTTGACGGTGGACGTCGTCGGACGCCTCCCAGCGGTGCTGCCACAGGCTCGTCCCGCCGCCCTCTTCCGGCACCACCAGGTAGGCGTTGTAGGTGAGCTGGGAGACGATCTCCTGATCGAAGAGGCCACCTGGGTACTCGAGGTGGATGTCGTCGTAGTGCAGGAGTGTGCCCGCGTTGATCTCGCGCATCATCCCCACGAAGGCGGGCCGCCCACCGATGGTGGCGGTCGTCACCTTCGCCCCCCATGCCTCGCCGAGCATGTCCAGCGACACCGCGGTCGGGTCCGGATGCATGCCGGCCTCCCGCCACATCCGCTCCGCGGCTTCGGCATCCGGCCAGTAGCGATCCGCCTGCAACACACCCTGGGGAGTGCGGTAGTCGTTGAGGGCCGGGCCGAACCTCGTCATGGCGACCCGGACCGGGTAGTAGTCGACGGTGGGCAGACGGTGCAGTACGGACGTCATGCCGTCGAGACCGGCCCGGTCGAAGAAGCCGGGTATGCGGGCCGCGGCGAGTTCGCCCGTCGCGATAGCGGTGATGTGCTCCTTGGAGAAGGCGGACACGTCCTCGGCAAAGAAACTCGGGTCGAGCGCTGTGCTGGGCATCATGCCTCCACATCCGATGTCAAGACTGGGGTGCCGGGGTTGGGGCAGGGCGAGGCAGAGCAGCGTCTTCGCACACGGGAATGTACGGGCTCCGGACATTGGCGGCGCCCATCGGGCAAGGGGCCGGGCGGTCGTCAACTACCGGAATGCGGAGCCTGATGGACGTTGGGACGCACCACGATATGTCCCGCTGATTATTCGCGCGAGTGGGCAGCGTAGCAATGCCCCCTCGGTAGAACGTAGTTGTCGAACCGTCGAGAGGTCGAAAATGGCCGTCATGCGATTCACGCCACGTTAATCGGGCGGTGACGTGGTGAGCGGCCGGGAAGATCCATCCTGTCGGCCCCGAACGCTCGTCTGCCCATACCCCGACAGTGGATCACCCGCGACTTCATCGTGCGGCACCTGTCATCCTGCGCCAACCTGCCATAAGTGCATGGAGTTTGCCGGACGAGTTGACCGGAACGTACACCTTCCCGTGATCGCGTGGTTGATCAGGGCCGGGAAGCGCACTTACGGTCCTGAACACGCTTTCCACCAGGCGTCCCCTCTGATCAGTGCAGCCGATCCCGCATTCACCAGCCGAACATCGGAGACACTTCGTGAGCGGTAACGGACTTGGTCCCACGAGCGTATGCACACCGCTGGACAGCAGCGAGATCCGCCGGTTGTCGCACCACTACCACCGGTACGGCATCGCCACCGTGACCGACCTGATCGAAGGGCACACACGTCAACTGGTGCGCACCGAAGCGGAACGCCTCCTTGAGAAGCACGCCGAGCGACGCGATTTACGCCTTCAGACCACCGGCTATACCCGCCGCTCGATGTCCGTGGTGCCCAGCGAGATGATCGCGGCCAACAGCGAACTGGTGACCTCGATCTACTCGAACCCCGAGCTCATACGCACTCTGGAAGCCCTCGCCGGCGAGAAGCTGCACCCCTGCCCGAAGGCCGACGAGGAATACCTGATCACCCGCCAGGAACAGCGCGGGGATACGCACGGCTGGCACTGGGGCGACTTCAGCTTCGCCCTCATCTGGGTGCTCGTGGCACCGCCGATCGACGTCGGCGGCCTGCTCCAGTGCGTGCCCCACACCACGTGGGACAAGGCCGCACCGCGGATCAACAACTACCTCGCCGAAAACCCCATCAACACCTACTACTTCGCTTCGGGAGACGTGTACTTCCTGCGGACCGACACCACGCTGCACCGCACGATCCCGCTGCGCGAGGATGCCACCCGCATCATCCTGAACATGACGTGGGCAGGTGACCGGGACCTGAAGCGCGAGCTCGACGCGGACGACCGGTGGTGGGACGACGCCAACGTCTCGGCGGCGTCCGCCATCAAGAAGTGAAAGTCCCCGACACCGATTCCCGCCCACGAAGAGAGACGGCCATGACCGAGATGAACACCCCGGACTCCGCCACGGCGCTACGGGACCACTTCGACAACGTCGAACCGGGGATCCGCCGCCGGATAGCCGTCCAGGACCCGGCAATCAAGGAATACCTGGACGGCTTGCTGGTCCGTATCGCCGGACACCGCGGTGTCGAGCACCCGTACCTGAACGCCTACCGCACCACGCGGCTCACCCCCGAGCAAGAACGCCTCATGTACAGCGAGTGCTACTACTTCTTCCGCCATCTCCCCTTCTACATCACCGGGATGGCGATCAAGACCCGGGACGAGATGATCCTCCGGGAAATCATCCTGAACGTGGCCGACGAGGTCGGCGGCGATCCGACCCACTCCGTTCTTTTCGGTGATTTCCTCGCCCGGATCGGAATCGACAAGGAACACCTCGACGGCTACGAGCCGCTTGAGGTCACCAAGCGCCTGAACGACGGAATCCGGGTCCTCTACACCGAATCGCCGATCCACAAGGCTCTCGGCGCGCTGTACGCCGACGAGACCATGTCGTCCATCATGGTCTCCAAGATCAATGACGGCCTGGCCAATCAGGGCTACGACAAGGACCTGCGCCACTTCTGGCAACTGCACATCGACGTCGAGGTGGGCCACAGCAACTCCGTCTTCAACGCGATCGCTCCCTATGTGGGATCGCCGGCCACCCGGGAGAAGTTCGAGGAGGGGGCCTTCGAATTCCTCGGGCTCGTGGAGCGCTACTGGGACGGTGTGCAGCAACTCGTGGGCCTCAAGGTATGACCACCGAGGCATCCGGGGAGCTCGGGGCGGCCTGCAGCCTGCGGCACACCGCCGTCGGCCGCCCCGTCCCCGGCTCCCTCCACTCGGTGTCCGTCTCGATCCCCGACGTCGCTGCGGTCATCGGCTACGAGTCGGGCGACGCGGCTACCCGGAGCCGCATCTCCTGGGGCTACCCGCGCTTCCGTACCCACCCGTATGTGACACGGGTGGCGGAGCTCCTCGCTCAGGACGGCATCGGTCCGGCCAACGGCCTCCTCCTGACCCGCTCGGCACGAGCCGCAGGGGCCGCCGCGACGTACGCCGGCCTCACCCCTGAAGCTGTGATCGAGAGGAACGGCCTGCACGGGGTGCGGCTCCCCGCCGACGGCCCCTCGGCCGCACGGGCCCGTGCGTACGTACAGCACACGGGCAGCCACCTGTCCTCGCGCGAGGCGGAGGACATCCTGCTCGACGCCGGCCTGATCGAGAACCGGCAAGCCGAGGCCGCGGTGGAGGAAGCGCCCGCGGAAGCCGTCCGGGCTGTCCTCGCCCAGGCCTATGGTGTGCGCGACGCCGCGGACGTATCGCTGCACAACAGCGGCATGAACGCGGTGGCGGCGGCCCTCGCCGCGGTCTCCGGGATCCAGCGGGAGAACGGCCGGCGCAGATGGCTCCAGCTCGGCTGGATCTTCTTCGACACCATGAGCCTGTTGGAGAAGCGCGTCATCGACGTCGAACACACCACGGTCCCCGACCCGTTCGACCTGTCGGAGATCGCCCGCGCCGCCGATGCCCACGCCGGGGAGCTCGCCGGCATCATCGCGGAGGTTCCGAGCAATCCGAGCCTGCGCACCCCGGACATCCCGGCGCTGCGGGAGATCGCCACCCGGGCCGGCTGTGCGCTGGTGGTCGACGCGACGATCGCCACCCCCTACAACGTCGAGGTGCTCCCGCACGCCGACGTCGTCTGCGAGAGCCTCACCAAGTACGCCACCGGATCGGCCGACGTCCTGATGGGCGCGGCCGTGGTCAACCCGGCCTCTTCCTTCGGGCCGGACCTCCGCACCGAGCTGCGGCGCCACGGCGACGAGCCCTACCACCGCGACACGGCACGGGTTGCCGCCCGGATCCGCGGCTATGCGGAACGTATGGACCGGGTGAACGCCAACACCCTTGCCCTCGCGGCCTGTCTCGCCCGCCACGACAAAGTGGTCCGACACGTCGGCTGGGCGTACGACGCCGCTTCCCGGGGCAACTACCGCAAGGTCGAACGCCGGCCCGACGCACCGGGGGGCCTGCTCATGGTGGACCTCAAAGTCCCGCTCGAGCAGGTATATGACCGCCTCGCGGTTGCCAAGGGCCCCAGTTTCGGGGCCGAGTTCACGATGGCGTCACCACAGATCTTCATCGCGCACTACGACCTGCTCTCGACGCCGGAGGGCCGGGCCGCTCTGCGAGCCAGAGGACTGCACCGGGACATGCTGCGGATCTCCGTCGGCACCGAGGAACCGGAGCGCATCGTGGAGACCTTCGAGCAGGCCCTGCGCCCCCTCTGAGGAAGGGGAACCGCCCCGGTACACCTGGGGCGGTTCCCCTTTCATGAGCACGCGCCCTCAATCGCGCAACAGGGATGCTCTCGCCGCCTTGCCGTACGCGTCGGCGGCCTCGAAGGTGGGCGCCAGGGCGGTCAACTCCACGAAGCCACAGGACTTCAGGGCCCCCAGCACATGCAGGGCCACACCCTCGCCCTTGTCCGGGTGGTAGAGCAACCCCTCCGCACGCAGCCGCTCGACAGCGGTCCTCGGGTCGATCCTGCCGAGCGCCTCCGGTTCGTGCAGCCGCCCGTGCACGTAGTACATCGGCCGCCCGTCGCTTCGCCGCAGCAGCCCGTCGTTCCCCACCTCCGTGCCGACGAGTGCCTCGGCATACCTCAGCACGTGACTGGGACCGACCTTGCGCAGGTTGATCTCCACCGCCAGCGGCCCGCGCTCTCCCGCGACCACGAAGTCGATACCGAACGTGCCCCGGTGGCCGAGCTCGGCCAGCACTGCACCCGTGCGCAGGACCGCGTCGCTGATGACGGGCCGCCACCGCTCCTCCGCCGGGAACCGGCACCCCCAGTACTGGCCGCCCGACAGCACCTGGTCGTGGCTGGCGACGAACCTGACCGTGCCGTCCGCGCCGATGTCCCCGAGCCCGCTGGGCGACGAGGTGACGTCGTCGAGGAACTCCTCCACGATCGCCCCTCCGCTGGCGAGCTCCCGGTAGAAGTCGTCGGACGGCATCCGGATCACCTCGGCCGCTGCGAGGAGGTCCCCCGTGCTGCTGAGCTTGCCGCAGTCGACCAGCACATTGCCGATCGACGCGGCATACGTGTCCGGGCTCAGCTTCACCATGACGCGCCGCGCCCTGCGCGGGCCCGAGACGAGCCGCTCGATTTCCCGTACCACGGCCTCCTCGCTGCGCAGCTCCTCCGCCGGCCCGTCGGGCACCGCGACACCGGCGCGCAGGAGGATCTCCTTGCCGCCGGCCTTGCTCCCCCAGCGGGCGACGAACGACCGGTGGCCCTCTTCGAGATCGGCACCGATCCTGCGGGCCAACGTGTCGAGGGAGTGGGAGGCCATGAAGTGGACGATGGACGTCCGTGCACTCTCCTGCGCGGCGCCCCGCAGCGCGTCCACGATCCGGTCCTCGCCGAGGACCAGGTCATCGAGCGGGCGCGGCTGGTCGGAGCTCGGCGTCAGCAGGGTCAGCCGCTCACGGGCGCTTTCGACCATGCGGTCGTCGAACTGGAAAACATCGCGGAAGTGGTACTCAAGCGTGTAGGGATCGACCGGTTCCGACGTCACGACGACAGCCCGCACCGTCGGGTCGCGGAGGTCCCACAGGAAGCAAAGGCTCCGCTCCGCCGAGTACTGAAGGTATGACACCTCCTGCAGTATCCGGTCGGCGTAGTTGAACGCGTAGATCAGAATCCGCGTGAAGCCGAAATCAGCCATAAGAAGGGCCCTGCCTCGCTTGTTCGAGTTGCGGCCGACGGCCCCATACGGGCCGGATGCTTCAGGCAAGGGTACGAACCTATCGGTAAAAACGGGAACGGAATTACACGTTCCGGTGATTTTTCGTAAAAGAGTGCGAGCGGTCAGCGTAAGGTGCGTGGCCAGAAATAACCCGACACCCCTTCACTCACGTCTGGGTCATTTGATCCATACATGCGTCGGTGACACGATCGGGCTCGTGAAGATCCCGAAAGCCATCTGGGCCCTGGCCCTCACTGTCTTCGCGTGGGCATCGGCCTTCCCCGCCATTCGCGTGGGCTTGGGAGGCTTCGGTGTCGCCGGTCTCTCGCTGGCCCGCCTCATGGTCGCCTCGGTCGCCCTGGCGATCGCGGCACCGTTCCTCGGTGTACGCACCCCACGCCGGCGCGACCTGCCCATGATCGTGCTGTGCGGTGCGAGCGGCATGTCGGCCTACCAAATTCTTCTGAACTGGGGCGAGGTGCACGTCCCCGCCGGCACCGCGAGCCTGCTCATCGCCGTCGCGCCGGTGTTCAGCGTGCTGCTCGCGGCAGCCTTCCTGGGGGAGCGGATCACCTGGCTGAAGGCCGTCGGAAGCGTGGTGGCGATCGTCGGCGCGGCGGTGATCGCGGTGGCCGGAGGTCACGCCGAATACACCGCCTCGGCCTGGGTCGTCCTCGCCGCGGCCGTTGTCCAGGGCGTTTACCACTTCGCGACCAAGCCCCTCCTGGTCCGGTACACCGGCCTGGAGGTCGCCTGTTACGCGATGTGGGCCGGGACTCTCTTCCTCTTGCCCCTCCTCCCCTGGATGGTGCACGGCTTCGCGACCGCGTCGGCGGCGTCGCTGGCGTCCACCGTCTTTCTCGGACTCTTCCCCTCCGCCGTAGGCTTTGTGGCGTGGGGGTACGCGGTCGCCCGGCTCTCCATCGCCTCGTCCACCGCGGCCCTGTACCTCGTGCCACCGGTCGCCCTCGTCGTCGCCTACGTATGGCTGGGGGAGGTGCCGTCCCCCCTGGCGCTGGTCGGCGGGGTGCTCGGGATCACGGGCGTCGCACTCATCAATCGCCGCCCACGCCGGGCCGTCCGCGACGATGCCACCGACGCGCTGGCCGCAGAGTCCGGGACGGTCCACACGGACGGGCCGGACAGGAAGGAGCCGCCGTCCCATCACAGAACGGCCCGACCGGCCGAGCGGCCCGGACCGGCGGCACCAGGGCTTAAATAATTCGCCATTCTTGCCCCTCAACTTCTCCTGTAGCGCACCATGAGCACTCTCTCGCAACGCACCGTGAGCCGCATGGAAGGCACCCGACGCACAGTGGACACGCAGAACAACGTCTATCTGACCCAGACGTACACCTACGAGGCCAAGACCAGGATTCTGAGCTGCGCGGCGAGCGCCGCCGGAATTCGGCTTGCCCTGGTGGACAACATTTTTCACCCGCAGGGCGGAGGGCAGCCGAGCGATCGGGGCCGGGTCGACGATATTCCTGCCTCCCCCGTCCGCGACCCGGAATCGGGCTGGGTCTACGTCGACCTGGCCCTGGAATCCGGAAACGACCAGCTGGAATTCTCCGAGGGGCAAGTGGTCACCGCGGCCATCGACGCCGAACAACGTCGCCTGCATGCCGCCCTCCACAGTGCGGGTCACCTGGTCGACGCGCTGATTCGCCCCTTCGGGGTGCGGCACGTGGGCAGCAACCACTTTCCCGGTCAGGCTCGGGTCGAATACGAGCTGGAGGGCGCGGAAGTGGCCAAGGAACAATTGGCCGAATCCGTCCAGGAGGGAGTGGCCAAGGCCATCGCGCAGGGCCTCCCGATCAGCTCCGGTGAGTGCGACGGGCGGCGGACGATCACCATCGAGGGGCTCGCGACGGAGTTCTGCGGTGGCACACACGTCACCGACCTGAGCTGCCTCACCGATGTCTCCATCCGCTCCGTCAAAATCAAGTCGAGCCGCCTCAAGGTCGGCTATGAGGCAGCCCACGTGACGGTTGCCCCGGCCGACGGATCCTGACGGCCGTCCGCGCAGGATCCACCACGCTGGTCGCGGCCCCGTCCTGGCACCGGGCCGCCACAGCAAGCCTGGGTCATGCGAGGTGAGGAACCCCGGTCGCAAAACCCGTTGGTGGAACCACGGCGGCCACTGCTACGTTTCCGGAGGCCGTGCAAGAGAACGAGGAGGTGGTACCCGTGAACGTATCGACATGGGTGCTCCCCTCCGGGGTCATGGTCGGGCGATAGGTCGTTCCGGGAGCGCCGTTCCAAGGCACTCCCGAAAGGCACGACCATGCGATTCACTTCTGAACGGCGTCTCGACGGCGGCGTCCTCGAGCGCGAATTCACCCTCGGCGAGATCCCCGGCATCCTGTGGACGCCCGCCTCCGCACCGGCGCCGCTGATCCTGCTCAGCCCCCCTCCCCTCGGGCTGCGCAAGACGTACCCCCGACTGGTGGCCCGGGCCCGGCACTCCGCGGCGGACGGCTTCGCCACGGCCACCATCGAGCTCCCCGGAAGCGGCGACCGGCCCCGTTGGCCCGCCGCCGAGCAGGCCCTCGCCGACCTGCGCCGGGCCATGGAGGCCGGCGAGCCGGTCAGCGACGAGATCATCGACGCCCTCATCCTCCCGCTGGTCGACAAGGCGGTCCCGGAATGGCAGGCAGCCTTGGACGCCCTCCTGTCGCTGCCCGACATCGGCGGCCCGGTCGGGTACTCGGGGGGAGTGATCTCCATCGGGACCCGGCTGGCGGTGGTCGAGCCGCGCATCTCGGCCGCCGTTCTGTTCGCTGGGAGTTTCGTGCCTCGCGCCGTGTTCGAGGAGGCCCGCCAGGTCGCCATTCCGCTGCACGTCCTGCTGCAGTGGGACGACGAAGGGAACGACCGGCAGGCGGCCCTGGACCTGTTCGACGCCTTCGGCTCCAAGGAGAAGACGCTGCACGCCAATATGGGCGGGCACACCGGCGTCCCACAGTTCGCGGGGGACGCCGCGGGCCAGTTCTTCGCCCGACACCTGAAGTGACGCCGGGCCGTCAGGCCACCAGCAGACGGTAAGCCGTGTTGGCCAGGATGCTGCTCATCCAGGGACAGGTCCCGGCTCTCCTCGGCTCTCTACACCACGGGCCCCTGCCAGACTCTGGGTAGGGGCCCGCGCTGCCCGAAGCCATGAACTGTTCGATGTCTGCAGAGCTTCGATGCTGCCCAAACTCGTGTGCAGGTGCTGTCGGTTCTCGTGAACAAAGCCAGCCTGGGATGTCTGCGTGGAGGAAAGCGGTACGCCGGTATGGCGAGGCGGCGCCTACGAAACCCTTGCAGCGCGGCTATGGGAGCGGCTGACCCTGCGATCCCGCTCGGCGCCTCCTGAGCAGACGCAAGAGCAGGATGACGCCGAGGGCCTGGAGGAGGAACTGGGTGGCCAGGGCGAGACGGAAGTCTGCAACGCCCGGATCCGCAGAGGTGGCGTGTGCGCGATCGAGGGTGACGCCGATGAGCATCATGGCCAGCAGGGCGGCCGTGTAACCGCCGATGTTTGCGATGCCCGTTGCCGCGCCGACGCGGTGCATCGGGCTGCCGGATCGCGCGATATCCAGGCCGAACACCGCGGCCGGGTTTCCTAGGCCGAGCACGATCGCCAGCAGAAACAGGACGGGCAATGGTGTGTGCGCACCAGGCCAGAGCAGCACGAGTCCCCACATCACCGAAGTGGCACCGACGATGACGAGCACCAGAGGGATGCGCCAGTGGGGGCGGCGGCCGGAGATCACACCGAACACCGGCCCCAGCGCCATGGTCACTACCAAGGGCACGGCCGTCACATAGCTGGCCGTCGTTGCGGACAGCCCTTGGCCCTGCGTCAGGAAGGGGAATCCCCAGAGCAGTACGAAGACTTGGACGGGGAAGTGGACGGTGAACATCAGCCAGAGGCCCACCCGCGTCGTGGGCTGCCGCCACGCCTCGGCCAGCGAAACGCGCAAGGTCTCGCCCGGGGAGCCGCTTCTCCCGGACCGTAGAGCATCAGGAGGTGCGTCGCGCACGCCCAACCATACGGCGACGATCAAGCATGAGGTGGCCAGCGCGACGGAGAAGAAGACGGGCCCCCAGCCGAAGGCCCGCAGTGCGGCGGACAGCGGAGGGGCTGCGGCCAGGCCGCCCGCCGTGCCCACCACGACGGTGACCTGCGCGAGAACGGGGGCGCGGGCAGCGGGGAACCATGCGGCGATCAAGCGCAGTACGCTGAGCATCACCATGGCGTCCCCGCAGCCCAGCAGGGCACGGCCCGCGAGCACAGCGGCGAAGGATGTGCCACCCGCCACCATTGCCTGCCCGCCCGCCATGACCGTCAGGCTGAGGGTGAGCAGCCTCCGCGGCCCGTACCGGTCGACCAGCAGGCCGACCGGTACCTGGGTGGCGGCGAAGACGCCGAGCTGGACCGCGCTGAACAAGGACAGTAGCGTCGCATCGATCCCGAGACGGTCCGCCGCCATGGTGCCCGCAACGCCGAGGCTGCCCCTGTGGAATATGGCCACGATGTACGTCAACGTGCCGGCCGCCCAGGCCACCCACGCCCGGGTGGGGACTCCTGCCGCAGCCCCCCGGCCGCCTGACGGGTTCAGCGCCCGGGAGGCGGTCTCCGGGTTTCCGGTAGGCGCCCCATGCCCCACTTCGAGCTGGCCCCGCCGAGGTTCGCCCGTCGGCGGCATCAGCCCTCGTCCCACGCGCGAACTCCCTGGGAGGCGAGGAGAGCCGCGTGCCCTTGGTCCATCATCACCGTGGTCGCCCCGTGAAGGCCGATCTGCTGCCTTTGGCGAGCCATGTTCGCTCGCGCGAAGTTTCTCGTGCGCTGTGTGTCCCGGCCGAAGGTGACGAAGGCCGAAATCCTCTCGTGCAGCGCGTCGGCATCCGAAGAATCGGGCCCCGGAACCACCGCGCCTGCGTGAGTGATCCGGACGTCGAACACCACGAGATCACCTGCCTCCATCAGCGCCCCGGTGGGATGCGCGGGTTCGAGTTCGGGCCGCAGATGCGAACCGGGGTCCACACGCAGGCAGTTGATGCTCGTCGACTCCTGGAGGTAGATGCCGACCTTGACGACCTCGGGTGGCCCCTGAAAGAGGGATTCAGGCGACTCACCGAAGTAGCCGGAGAGCGGATCCCCCTGGGCCTGGCTACCGCTGTCCTTGTGCCAGCCCTGGGTGAAACCGTGGTGAGCGTCGCTGTGCCCGGTGAAGATGACTTCGCGAACGCCGAGAGCCGATCGAGCGAGGTCCACCACCTGGGGATGTGCATAGAGCCAGGACAGGCCGGGCACGAAGTGCGCCGCAGCCGGCTGTACTTTCGCCCCCTGAAGTGACACGCCATGACCCGTCTGGAAGTGCGTGGCGATCAAGGTCCGAGCGGTGTGGACTTCATCCGCGTCGAGGCGCTGCCGAGCGATGGCCCAGCCCTCTGTGGCGACGCGGTTTGCTAACTCCGCAGGGTGTACACCGGTCGTAGTCAACGAGAACTCCCGTGATGAGACGGATGTGTTCGGACCGCTCCGGTGGAAGCGGAAGAGATATCCTTCGCCGCACATGCCAATGGCGGATGCACGGTGGGCAAACAGGTGACGACGAATCCACGATGAGGCAGCAATCCCGTACATCGGCTGGGAGAGTGCGGCCATGTCTTCCTTCGTTGTGTTCGACCTTGAGTTCACGTCATGGCCCGGTGCGCTGGAGCAGGACTGGGGGGCGCCCGGGCAGCTGCGTGAGGTCGTGCAGATCGGCGCCCTGCGCTTGAGTGAGGACTGCTCGGTCCTCGAGGAGTACGAGACGCTGGTGAGGCCCGTGGTCAACCCGCAACTGTCTCCGTACTTCACCGAACTCACGGGGATCACCCAGGAGTTCATGGACCAGGACGGGGTCCCACCCGCACAGGCACTGGGCGAATTCCTTGGGTTCTGTCAGGGGCAGACCGTACTCTCCTACGGCAACGACATGGTCGTCCTCGGAGAGAACATCGGCTGGGCGCGCGCACGAGGAGAAGAGCTCAAGCACAGCATGCTCGACGCTGCGTTCGTCAACATCCGCCCCTGGGTGAACACCGTGGCCCCAACGACAACCACAGCCAACGTCGGCCGCCTGTGGGACGTGCTCGGCCTGCCCAAACCCGTAGCCGGGCAGGAGCATTCAGCGCTGTTCGACTGCTATTCCTTCGCCACCGCCCTCGCGCACCTGTCCGACCACGGGGCCACCTTGCCGGAGGGGTGCAGGTAGCGTTCAACAGCCCGTGATGATGGATGTCCAACGTCGGCCCGTCGAGTGAACCGCCCCGAGCTCGCAATCGCTCTCCAGCACGGCCTGCTGTCGGCGAACCCGGCAATATGCGGGGGGGGGGCTTTGCGGTGGCTCGCGGCTTGCTGTCGGCGAGGCGTGGTGTGGGGGGCGAGGGTTTGGTTGCGGGGTAGGCGCCGCGCTTGACTGACCATCAGCAGCTCTCCGGCCTGTCATGGCCGCGGCGAGGCCGCGTCCAGAAGAGCACGTCCAGCCTTGGTGAGTTCGTGCGTGGTAGCGCGACCGGCCCGGCTGCTGTCGATCAACCCGGCGTCTCGCAGGATTGCCAGGTGTTCGCTGGCGGTCGGAGGGGTGACGCTCACCAGCCTGGCGACAACGGTTGTCCGTAGGGGAGTGGTGAGTGCGGTCAGGATTCTCGATCGGGTCGTCCCCAGAAGGCGGTCGAGTGACTTCGGGGTGGGAGGTGCCGTCCAGAGGTACCGCCCGGCTGCCGGGTAGTAGATCGCCGGGGTCCAGTGGTCCGAGGTGGTGCACTGGATCCGGTCGGTGATGAACAGTGACGGTATGAGAATGAGTCCTTCAGGGCAGTCGACGTCGATGTCGACGGTCTTCTCGACGGTGATGGTGTCGCCTTCGCACGCAGCGGAAGGGTGTAGGCGGGGAAGGACTGCGCGTAGCCCTTCCCGATCCAGCATCTCGGCACGCAGCGCTTGCCGCGTGATGGGCGTCCGCGCGGACGGCGCCGAGGAACAGATCGCCCTGGCCGACGCCCGGCAGTACGGCGCGAAGTATCCCAAGGCCGTCCAGAAGATCATCGACGACGAGACCGAGCTGCTGGCGTTCTTCGACGTCCCCGCCGAGCACTCGATCCACCTGCGGACCACGAACCCGATCGAGTCCACCTTCGCGACCGTGCGACTGCGGGCGAAGGTGACCAAGGGCGCCGGCAGCAGGGCCGCTGGCTTGGCCATGGTCTTCAAGCTCGGCGAGTCGGCCCAAGCCCGCTGGCGGTCCGTTAACGCACCTCACCTCGTCGCCCTGGTCCGCGCAGGCGCCCGGTTCGAACGCGGCCACCTCGTCGAGCGTCCCCGTACCCTCGCGGCATGATCGATCCAACAACGCTCAATCCGGATCCCTGGACCGCACTGGTAGCCGTGGCGGACGAGGTACGGAGGTATCTGCCTGGACGTGATCCCGAGACGCTGGAGCAGGGACTCGTCCTGATCCCGCTTACAGAAGAGGACTGGGACCGCATCGGTGCGGCCCTGGCGGCCGACCAGGATTCCGCCAATAGCCTGGACTGGTTCATGGCGACCGTCCTGCGCGCGGTCGGCTTCTCCGACTCGTTCACGGGCTCGGTCGCCTTCCTTGAAGTCGAAGGTGACCAGCAGTCGAGTGTGGTGTTCGCCAACCGCGTGGTCACCGCGTCTTTTCCCAAGACAACAGACGGACCTTACGGACCAGTCAACTCCGCCCTACACGGGCTGGGTGCAAAACGCGGGGACCATCGCGACGAGTGCTCCGCAATCGGCATGCCGCTGGGTTGATCCTGGGGGAACGAGAAGGGCGCCCCACCTCGGTGCCCTGCTCCACGCCGATGCCCACCTCAAACCGCCTCCTCGTCGAACGCCCCGAGACCAGGCAGCATGAACGGCCTCGAACCGATCCACAAATCTTGACAATTACTCGGTCGGCCGGCTCGAAGCCGAAGGCATCACCGCCACCGCGCTCCTCGCGGACGTACTCGACCATGACGCACTCACCCAGACCCTTGTCCGCGGCCGCCCCCTCTCTGCCGTCGACCCGCAACGCTGCGGCTGGACCGAACCAGTCCTGCAGGAGATGTGCGAGGCGATCGTCGACGCGAACTGCTGCCCCGCACCCGCCAAACCGCCTACGCGGATGACGCCGTCGGCGTGCAGGCGCCGATACCGGCGGTTGATAGTGCCTTCGGTGAAGCCGAGTGCGGCTGCTGTCGAGGAGGAGGAGGCTCTCGGGGTGACGTGCAACGCACGAATGATTCGCACATCACCGGGCTGGATCGCGTGCGATTCAGACATTGATAGACCTGTCATAGCGGGAATCCCACGTATCGATCTGCCTGGATCACGCCTGCGGCAGCACGGCAAGCAGACTATCTGGACCGCTCGGGTCAGAAAGTGCCTGGTAAGCCCCACCGAGCGGCCCTTGTGGATGGCCTGACGACCAGCAGGCACCGTAAGCGGTTTCATCGCTCGAAACTCCCCATCACCCGTGTCTGATGTGGCCAACACGCAGGCGAACACAAAGGATTGACGGCTGTGCCTCTCATCGCCATCGAAGAACACTGGATCATGCCGGACGTGACGTCCCGCCTCCGAGCTGTTTCGCAGCCTGACGAAAGCCTTGCCTTCAATGAAATGGGAGACAACCAGGAACGTCTGGAGGACCTGGGGGCCGGCCGCATCGCCGCCATGGACGCTCAGGGAATCGACGTGTCCGTCCTCGCCCTGACACCGCCGGGAGTCCAGCCGCTGCCGCCCAGGGAGGCGCTGGCTCTGAGCCGCGCAGCGAACGATATGGCTGCGGCGGCCGTTGCCCGGCACCCGACCCGTTTCCGATCGCTGTCCACTCTCCCCATGTCGTCACCAGAGGACGTCCGGGGCGAGCTGGAAAGAGCTGCGGACATGGGGCATGTAGGCACCATGGTCTATGGCCGATCGGGCGACCTGTTCCTCGACGACCCCGTCTATGACGACTTTTTCTCCGCCGCATCAGAGCTCGGCCAGCCCGTGTTCATCCATCCGCAGCTGCCCTCGATCGCAGTCCGAGACGCCTCATACCGCGGATTCGACCCCGTGACGGACCTCGCCCTCGCCACTTTCGGGTGGGGGTGGCACCTGGACGCCGCAATCGCGGTGCTCCGGCTGATGCTGCGAGGAACGTTCGACCGTCATCCCGACCTTCAAGTTGTGCTCGGCCACTGGGGGGAGATGCTGCTCTTCTGGCTCGACCGAGCTGACAGTCTTGCCCGCATCGCCGGTTTGGAGCGATCCGTATCGGACTACGTCCGGGCAAATTTCTATATCACTACCTCCGGCATGCTCAATCCGGCGTTCCTGCAGCACGTCCTGTCCGTCACCTCCGTCGACAGGTTGATCTTCTCGACGGACTACCCGTTCCAACAGCCGACCAGAGAAGAGATCGCTTCGTTCCTGAATCACTTCTCGTCAGACGCGGAACGCAAGCAGTTCTCGTCGGCCAACGCGGCATCCCTGTACGGCATTGCTGTCTGAGGTCTGTCCCGCATTGCGTTGTGGTCGGTGAGTGGCTGGCTCGGCCGGGGCCGTATGGTTCGTTCAGTGATCAGTCACGCTGGTCGAGTCGCGGGCCTGGCACTTGCCGACGGGCTGTAGCCCGACTCGACCACAAGCCCGACTCGTGGAGGTCGAATCAACCGTGTGGACGGAAGTCGTTGCGGCCCTGCCCGGCACGGCCGCCTTCCAACCCCCCGCCTCGCAGTCGTCACTGACCCGCTGCGCCACGATCCTCGGCCACCCACTTCCTGTGGACCTCGCCGCCCTACTCCGTGAGAGTAATGGCATCGAGGGCGAGTACGGAGACGGGCTCATCTGGTCTGCCGAGCGCATCGCCTCCGAGAACCAGAGCCTTCGCCAGGACGCCGAGCTCGCCTCCCTGTACATGCCGTTCGACCCACTCCTTTTCTTCGCGGACGCAGGCAATGGTGACCTGTTCGCCCTCCTCCCCAGGATCGACAGGCCCGATGTCTTCGTCTGGAACCACGAGGACGACAGCCGCACCTGGGTGGCACCGAGCT
This sequence comes from Streptomyces sp. NPDC059649, assembly GCF_042734445.1. Classification (NCBI taxonomy): domain Bacteria; kingdom Bacillati; phylum Actinomycetota; class Actinomycetes; order Kitasatosporales; family Streptomycetaceae; genus Streptomyces; species Streptomyces sp. NPDC059649. The sequence goes on along the minus strand of NZ_JBHWDV010000008.1, from coordinate 121,510 downwards.
TGGCCAAGTACCTCGACTGGTGGCTCACGGGGCATATCAAGCTGTAGCGGGTCACGATGAAATGATCCCGGTGTGACTCGTGTGATCACGGCGTCGGAACAGTCCTGGATACTCCCTTCACAGGGCTGCGCCCGCGCGACTTCCGCAAGCTGATCACGATGCTGCGACGGGTTGGGGCTGACCGAACTCGCCAGGGGCGCACCTGATCACTGCCGCTCGGGACCGAGTGCTCCTGGTAGCGGCGTACTGGCGAGCTAACCTGACGCTGCGGCAACTGGCACCCCGAGGCGGAACCCGCCCAGCGGCGCTTGCCGGAGGCGGCGTACGGCAGGAAGTCCAGCGGCAAGGCCCCCGGCGAGGGGCGGACGACGCAGTCGGACAGCACGGCCAGCGGATACAGGCCCGTCATCTTCGCCGTGGCGCTCCAAGGCCGGCCACCTCTCGCCGTCCTTGTAGTGGCGTCCCTGCGAGCGCTCGCGGAGCTTGCCGACGCCGCTCTTGACGGTCGCCTTGATGGCGCCGAGCACTGCGGCCATGGCCGGGTCGTCGTCCTTGTGCCGCTCCATCGCCGCCAGGAACTCCTGGTCCGACTCAGCAGGATCACGGTGTGCTGTCCCGTCCGTGCCGTCAAGATGGGGTCATGGCAGGGTGGCGGCGCTTCTTGTGGTGGGCATCGGCAGTTCTGGCGGGGCGGTGGCAGTGGGCCTGACCGTACTGGCGGTGGCCGGTGATCTGGACACTGCGGGTCAGGTGGCGAGTGTCGTGGGTGCGATGACGGGTCTGGCCGCGCTAGGGCCTGTTGCGAAAGTGCAGGTCAGCAGCTACTCATTGACAACCGCTGTTGACGGGCCACTCCGTCCGCCACCTGTACAGCCAGAGGGTGTGCCACTGGGCAACCGACAGCTCTACGGGGTCGGCATCCCGAATAGGAGGACGGTTACCAGTATGGTCATCGGAATGGCCAGGGCCACGGCCAGCCCGGCAAGGCAGCCCCAGACGGTCAGTCGAGCACTGGTTCTCGTGTAGTCATCGCTCTTCGGCACACCCATATCCAACAGCGAGAAAACACCGACTCTCTACCTTCAGAGCACGTGGCCCTAGGGTCCGTTGCGAAAGTGGATCAAGGTCGTGGTGATCACCGGCCGTGGGGAGAGGTGATCTGACGAACTGTCAGTGGGACCGGGTTGACTCGCTGTTGCCGATGGGTAAGAAGCCGGGCCGACCGCCAGTGTGGACGCGGCGGCAGCTGATCGAGGGCATACGGTGGCGGACCAGGACCGGCGCGCCGTGGCGCGATCTCCCGGAGCGATAAGGCCCGTGGGACCGGGCCTACGACCTGTTCCGGCGCGGGCAGCGCGATGGCACCTGGCAACGGATCTTCGAGCAGCTTCAAGCCGAGGCCGATGCGAAAGGCCTGATCACATGGGACGTGACCATGGACTCCACGATCGCCCGGGCCCACCAGGCCGGCGCCGGGACGCGTAAAAGGGGGATCTGCGGAAGGAGCCTCCTGGTGGCGTCGGCAGCGAACCCGGCGACCACGGCCTCGGGCGCTCGCGCGGTGGGCTGACAACGAAGCTTCACCTGGCGGTCGAGCAGGGGCAGAAGCCGCTGTCCCTGCTCGTCACCGCCGGTCAGCGGCACGACAGCCCGCAGTTCCAGCCCGTCCTGGAGGGCATCCGTGTGCTCCGTATCGGCCCGGGTCGGCCGCGGAACAAGCCGGACAAGGTCCGCGCCGATAGGGCGTACGGCTCCTGCACGAACCGCGCCTACCTGCGCTGACGCGGCATCCGCTGCACCATTCGGAGAAGGCCGACCAGATCCGCAACCGCAAGAAACTCGGCTTCCGCGGCGGTCGCCCGCCCAAGTTCGACGAGGCCGACCACGAAGAGCGCCATGCGGTTGGATGCGGGATCAATCGGCTCAAGCGCCACCGCGCGGTGGCAACGAGCTACGACAAGCTTGCCGTTCGCTACGAGGTGACCGTGCTGGTCGCGGCCATCAACGAATGGCTGTGACCAGCACCTTCACAACTGCCTCTGGGCGAGGTTGTCGGTGACGCGCTGGAGCACGGAGACCGCAGTCGCGTACTCCTCCTCCGTGATGTCGCCGAGGAGCTCCGCGCGCACCCGGTCCATGTGTTCCTTCGCCGTCGCCAGGCCCTCGCGGCCCTGCTCCGTGAGGGTCAGTCGGCCGTCCGCGCCGATGTCGAGCCAGCCCCGGTGTACGAGGGCGTCGGCGGCGTGGACCATCACCTGGGTGCCCATGCCGTAGGGCACAGCCAAGGCGCGGATCTCCTCCCTGGTGAGGCCGTGCTCAGCTCGAACGATGTTGTTGAGCGCCCACCACTGGGGCTGGGCCATGTCGATGCGTGCCAGGGCGGCCTGTGAGTGCCGCAGGATCGCCTCGGTGGCGCCCCAGGCGGCCAGGGCGATGGGCCGCTGGCCGAGCGTGGTGGTGCCATTCTGTGGGGTGCTTACGGTCGTCATGATCGCCAAACTAGGACCTCAAGTCTGGTTGAGGTCAAGGCTGGTTCAGATCATCATGGCTGCGACGGTGCAGCGCCAGTGGGTGAACATGCGGGGATATCGCCGGGGATCTCCTGCATTTTCGCGATGGCTTTCCGTTCAGCCGCGAGTCGTTCGCACTTCTGGCGGGATCAAGGCAACGATCCCCGTTCCGGCGGGCCGAGTCCGCAACCGTCAGAAGCTCCTGCGCGGTGGCGCTGCCGCCATGAGATGCGAGCAACTGCCGTGCGTCAGTCGCAGTCCTCAACGAGCGGCTGCAACCAGCACCTTCGCAACAGACCCTGGAAGGCGGGTGCGAGTCCCTGGCGATCGTCTGGGGAGCCAACGCCACGGGTGGCACGATGAGTTGGGGCGACGGGTTGGGTTCGTGCAGGGTGACAGGCGGCAGATTCAGACGCGGTGCTGGGTAGCGCGGACGCGGAGGAACCGCTGACCTGCGGCGATGAAGCACGCCACCTACACCGCCTTCCGCGGGGTCGGACGGGCCATCCGCACCATCCAATAAGGTCGATCCGGGGGACCTGGCGCAGGTCTCGCCGTACCTCACCGAGCACATGCGCCGCTTATGACCGACGCCAGCGAGACTGCGACGGCGGGCCGCCGGCAGGGCAGCGGTCCGCGGCAGTCCGGGCGGCAACGGGTGGTGATCAGGAGACGAGCTTCCCTGCTCGGCAAACGGCTCGATCACCGCCCACGATTCATCAGTCAGCTCATGTCGACGCACCACGAACAGAGCAACGCGCCAACCACTTTGTGGACACGACCTAAGGGTTGCCCCGCAACTGATCTTGGCCTGAAGGTTGTTGGTCAGGACTGGATCCTGGGGACCACTGGGGCGCTCCGCCGCCACGGTCGTGTCGTTCTCGTGGACTGTCCGGTTTGACCACTTGGTGCCCAAGGAGGTCCAGGATGCGACGGGTGACGGGCGGATCCGACCTGGGAAATGAGCGGCAGGGTCCCCCTGGTACGCGGTACGGTGCGCCGATGTCAGCGATCAAGAAGTTCCAAGTCACCTTTGACTGTGCTGAACCTGAGCGCCTCGCTCGCTTCTGGTGTGAAGTGTTGGGGTATGTCGTACCGCCGCCACCGGAGGGGTTCGCCACCTGGGACGATTTCAACCGCACTCTGCCTCCTGAGAAGCAGGGGTCATGGTTCGCCTGCAGTGATCCCTCAGGCGTGGGCCCCCGCCTGTACTTCCAGCGCGTCCCCGAAGGCAAGATCGTTAAGAATCGGGTGCATCTCGACGTCCGGGTCGGCACCGGGCTCGTGGGGGACGAGCGACTCGCTACGCTCGAAGCCGAGTGCGCACGTCTGGTCGCGCTTGGTGCGACCCATGTGCAAACGCTGTACGCCGATGAGGAAAACGAGTCGTGCATCCCGATGCTGGACATCGAGGGCAACGAGTTCTGTATCGACTGAACATTCTCCGAGCCGGGAGACGGGAGCCACCTCCCTGAGTGTCAGCCAGAGTCGTGGGCCTCGCAAGTGGACGGAGCAGTGCTGACGGCGTGACTGCAGCCGGCCCCACACTCCGTTCTGGACCAGATCAGGAAACAGCAGTGGGCGGTTGACTTCGAGACCCGAAGGGGGAACGGCCGCCGAGCAGTCCGTCACGGTCCGGCTTCACGTTGCCCGTCCATGCCGCAGAGGGGTTCTGGGGGCTTCACGCCCGTTGGGGTGCCTTCCCCCTGACGCAGCTCGACTTCCAGGCGCTTGCGGGTCGGCAGGCGGCCACGCTGGTGCGGGTCGCGCAGCGGTCGGGGCCGAGCTGCGTCAGGGGGGAGGCGAGGCCGATCGTGGGGAGGGCGGTGTAGCCGCCGTGGAGACCGCACGAAGCCGGGTGCGCAGTGAGCGGAAGCGGTCACGTCGGCGCCCGTCACCCGCCCGGCCATCTGGGAGGACGCGCCGAAGAGCTCCCGGACCGCCTCCAACGGAGGTGAGTGAGTCCTCGTCCGGGTGTGAGTAGTTGAGGTACTAGAAAGGGCCGCTGAGATTGATCCTGCTCGGAGCCGTCTACCGCTCGGGCGCATTGAGCTGACCAGGAACGGCGCCGGCACGCAGCTCGCGTAGGTCCGGGATGTGGGGGTAGAGCGCGCCCGGGGAGACGCCCAGCTGCTTCGCGATCGAGGTGATCGAGCGGCCCGGGTCGGGCGACGGGTCGCGGGCGGCGCGGATGATCTCCTCCGTGGCGACGCCGGGGCATCCGCCGACGCGGCCGCGGGTCCGGGCTGAGAGGAGGCTCTCCTCGGTGCCGATGACGATGAGTTCGCGGACGAACTCGGCGAGCGCGGCGAACACATGGAAGACGAGGCTGCCGCCGGGGTGGTGGTGGCGAGGTTCTCGTGCAGCGAGGTGAAGCCGATGCGGCGCTCGCGCAGCTCGGCGACCATGTTGATGAGGTCCCGGAGGCTACGGCCGTAGCGGTCGAGCGAGGGGACCACGAGCGTGTCGCCCGTGTCGAGGAACGCGTGGCACGCCTTGAGTTCAGGGTGGAGCGCGTCCTTGCCGGACTTCTTGTCCGCGAAGGTCTTCCGGCACGCGGCAGCGGTGAGTGCGTCGAGCGGCCGCTCCAGCGTCTGCGTCTGCCCGCCGGTCGACGCCCGGGCGTAGCCGATTTTGATCTCGGTGCGGACGAGCGGCTCGGCGACGAGCACGCCCGTGCCGTCAGGTGGGGGCTTTGACGGAAGGTTGCGCGTGCCGGACAGCAGATTCTGGGAGCCCGCGCGAAATCCCCTTGCCCAATGGTCAAGAATCGTTGACCATTTCTCGCATGCCTACCGATGATCTTCCGGAGACGTTTCACGTCACCACTGACGAGCAGCTGCGCGCCGTTTCCAATCTGACGCGTCACCGGATCATGGCCGTGCTCCGCTTCGAGCCCGCGACGATTACGCAGATCGCCGAGCGGGTTGGCCTTGCGAAGGGGAGTTCCAGCTACCACGTACGGCTGCTGGAGCGGGCCGGCCTGGTGAAGGTGGTACGCACTCGGAAGGTCCGGGGGGTCACCGAGCGGTACTACGCAATGGCCGCGCGGGCGATCGTGCTGCCGGATCCGGGCGAGGGAGGCCCGGATGTGCTGATGCGGCATGCGGTGGCCGACCTGGAGGCAGCGCCGGCCGATAGCGAGCGGCACGTAAAAATGGCGCATCTGCGGCTCACCGAGGAGCAGTTCGCCGAGTTGGGGGCGCGGCTTGAGGCACTGGCGGACGAGTACCGGGAGCTGTCCGATCCGTCGCTGCCGGACGCGTCACTCGTCTTCGCACTGTTCCACCCGGCGTCGCGCGAGCAGGCCGAAGGGGACACCAAGTGACCTCAGACGTTCGGAAGCTGCCGACCGGGTTCGGACGGCTGTGGACTGCGCAGACGGTGTCCTCGCTCGGTGACGGGGTGTCGCATGCCGCGCTGCCGCTGCTCGCGCTGACGTTGACGCGGGATCCGATGGCGCTCGCCGTCGTGACTGCCGCCGGAACGCTGCCGTGGCTGCTCTTCGGGGTGCTCGGCGGTGCGCTGGTGGACCGCTGGGACCGTCGGCGCACGATGTGGGTCACGGACGCGGCGCGTGCGGTGCTGCTCGCGATACCGGCGGCAGCGGCCGCGCTCGACGTGCTGAGCATTCCACTGCTCGCGGCCCTCGCCTTCCTCCTCGGCCTCGGCGGACTCTTCTTCGATACGGCCGCGACGGCCTATCTACCGGATCTGCTCGGCCGCGACCCAGCGCTCCTGGAGCGCGCCAACTCCCGCCTGCGCGGCACCCAGACCGCCGCGTCCGGCTTCGCCGGGCCGCCCGCGGGCAGTGCGCTGCTCGCGCTCGGGCGGGCGGCTCCGCTGCTCGCCGACGCGGTGTCGTTCGCGCTCTCCGCACTGCTCGTACGGTCGCTGCCTGCCGCACCCCGGCCCGTACCGCAGGCCCGTGAGTCGCTGCTGCGGCAGGCGCGGGCCGGCGCCTCGTACGTCTTCCGGGATCAGTTGCTGCTCGGGCTCGCGCTGCGTCCGGCGGTCGGGAACATCGCCTTCCTCGCCGTGGAGACCGTCCTCGCCCTCTTCGCGCACGATCGTCTCGGAATCGGCACCTTCGGCTTCGGTCTGCTCCTCACGGCGGAGGCCACCGGCGGTCTGCTGGGCGCGGGCATCGCCTCCTTCCTCGGCCGACGACTCGGCACCGGCACCGCGCTGACCTGCACGGCCGCGGTCGAGGGGCTCGCCATCCTGGGCCTGGCCGCCGCCCCGAACCCGTACGTCGCCGGCCTCGCGCTCGCCGTCTGCGGAGCGGGCATGGGCGCCACGATGGTGCTCGGCCCCTCCCTCCGACAGGCGATCGTCCCCGCCCACCTGATGGGCCGGGTCGCCTCCACCTCCCGCATGCTCGCCATGTGCGCCGCCCCGTTCGGCGCCTTCCTCGGCGGCTGGTTGGCCACCACATTCGACGTACGCACCCCGCTCTACACCGCCGCCGGCCTCCTCCTCACCATGACCACCGTCACCGCGACCATGACCAGCAACCGTCGGGTTGAGGCGGCGCTGCGTGCCGCCGCCCCGGCCGATGATCCAGATCACCCGGAATCCCGGGAACCCGTTCAGGAGCGTGCGATTTAGGGCTCCGGGACAACGGCCCGTACGCGGCGGCGGCCGGCTCCTCACCGTCGGGCTGGTCGGCCCGCCAGAACCGATGATCGGCCATGTCGCGGAAGCGCGGGGCGAAGCGGAAGCCGAGCATCTTGTACAGGCCCCGCGTCGCAGGCCTCCACATGTACGGGCGGGCGTGGACGCACGCGGAGGGGCCGGTGGCGCTGGGCGTCGCAGAGCTGTCGGCCGGGAACCAGCCCGTACTCGGCGCGCCCCGGTGCGGGTAGGTGATCGGCTTCGCTACCGGATATGGCAGCAGGCCCGGCGCTCGCTACCGTGCTCGCGCCCCAGGCCGCCCTGGTTCAACCCAGCGCGGTCATCAGGGCGGTGACGTAGGCATCCAGCCGCTCCTCCACAACTCGCCTGGTCAGGTCAGTCCTTCCTGCCTCCCGCCATGGCTGCGACACCTGCTGCACTTCTTCTGAGCAGGCCAGCCCGTCCCGCACCCGCCAGTACAGCCGCTCGCTCGCGGCCGTGGCCAGCACCCCGCCGGCCTCCTCGTACGCCTCAGTGAACCGCGGACCCCATGCCGGGCCGTGCAAGAGCGCGAGAATGGTCGAGCAGTGCGCCACATCGAGATCCGCCGGGCCCCAGGAGGCCGCTGCCCAGTCGACGACCCCCGTGATCCGGGCGCCTTCCGGCCTTGGTGACGGCACGTCGAACAGCACATTGCCGGGCTGGAAATCCCGGTGCAGAAATCGTCCTTCACAGGGCGGCGCGGGCCTGCGGATCACGTCGATCGCCGCGGCCCATGCCCCCGCGTCGGCGCCCTTTGGAGTGACGACAGTGTCGGCGGTCGTCAACGCCACATACTCCCTCGGCCGCTCGATGGGCCGGACCGCGTGGATCGCCACGAGTTGACGGGCCAGCAGGTGAATGCGCGTCTCCAATCCCTCATCGTTGAGGACTGGCCGGCCCGCCAGATGGGTCATCAGGAGCGACGGATACTCGCAATGCGCGGCGGTCGGATCTACCGCGACCAGTCCAGGAGCCGGCACGTCGGTCCCCGCAAGCTGGGTCAGGGCGCAGACCTCCCTGTTCAGCCAGTCCTCGGCGCGCTGCACGGAGAACGGGTCGACGAAGGTCCGCAGCACCAGGTCACGGGTACCCCCATCGCGCGTGCTGATGGTCAGCCTCCGCAATTCGGCAGTGATGCCGCCGTGCAGTGCGTCAGCGCTGACGATCCGTTCGCCGACCTCCAGGTGCCGGCGCACCCAAGCCAGTGTCAACGGTCGGACAGCCGCCTCATCGTGGTGGGTCATCGAGCCACCTCAACATCCGGACGGCAGCATGCCCAAAACCTTTTCCTCGGAGGCGATGGCGACACTGTTCTGCTCCTCTCCCAGCTGCCGCAGGCACCGGTGATCCCTCGCTGATCCCGGCCGGGGGTGCACGCTGCTGCTTGCGGCCTGCCGTAGCGGAACTCGCGCCGGATATCCGCCCCTCCCCGGGCGGCGGACACCGGCTGCGAGGCCCTGCACGCGTAGTGGTTTGTCGGCGGAATCCGTGTGGGGACGAGTGAGCCGCCGTCCGGGAAGAGGGCTCGCGCCGCGAGCGCTGGGACCCTGTCGCGCACGCAAGCAACGCCATCCGATGCGGGCGTATTGTGCTGATGTGGGTGGTGTTCTGCACGGCCGATGTGAGGCTCCACCACTGGTGGAAGCTTGCTGTAACCGACGGTATGGCCGTCCGAGGCGCCAGCAGGCGGTCCGGAGGGGGCGGCATCGGTGGCGGGCTGCGGCGGAGACACGGCAGGGGCCTGTGTGCGACGGAGCGGGCCTGCCCGCCCGGGCTCACGCGACGGGGCAGCGGGCGGGTCTGCTGGTTCCGTGTCGGGCCGTGGCGGGAGCTCGCAGGCGTGCGGCGGGGGCCGGGAGCCGTTTCAGGAGTGCACGGGGACCGTCATCCAGCGCCACCGGGGGAGGATGAGAACGTGCACGACGCTGCCGGCTTCAGTCCTGCTGCGGGCTCGGGCCCGGAGCTCCTGGATCCCGCCCTGGCCCAGGTGGTGCGGGAGACCGGCGCGTCGGTGGGCTCGGTGTACCTGCTGTCGCCGGGGGAGCGGCTACTGCGGCTGGCGGTTCTGTCCGGAGTTCCCCCGCGGTTCGCGGCGCCCTGGGCGCGGGTGCCACTGGGGGACCCGATCCCGGTGGCCGAGGCCGTGCGCGAGCGGCGCCTGGTGTGGATCGGCAGTCACGCACAGCTGGCACACGGCTACCCGAGGGCCGCGCTCGTATTGCCCCACCACCTGGCGTTGGCTGCCGCACCGGTCACCACCGGCGCCACAGCGTGGGGCGCGCTGGTGCTGCTGTGGCCCGGTGCACGCCCGCAGCAACTGAGTGCGCACGAGCGCGACGCGATCAGCACCGCTTGTGAGCACATGGGTGCGCTCCTGCGGCGTGCCGCCGACAACGGCAGTCCGGTCCTGCCGGGACGTGAGCCACATGCGTCGGCCGCGCCGAGTGCTCCCACAGCCGAGCCGGTCGAGGCGCAGGCAGTGGCGAGGTTCGTCGACCGCCTCCCGGAGGGCTGCTGCGCTCTGGACCTGGAGGGCCGCATCACTTTCCTCAGCGCCGCCGCTGCCGACCTGGTCGGCTGCAACGGCCCGGACCTGATCGGAGCGTTGCTGTGGGAGGCGCTGCCGTGGCTGGACGAGCCGGTCTTCGAAGACCGCTACCGGGCCGCAGTGATCAGCCGCGAGCCCACATCCTTCATCGCCCTGCGCCCACCTGACCGTCGCCTGGACTTCCGGCTGTACCCGGACGCCTCGGGCATCAGCGTTCGTATCACCACCACCGACGACCTCACCCGGGCGGAGGGGCCGGCCCGCAGCGGAAGCCACGCCATGGCGAGGCGGGCAGGCTCGCTGTACGACCTGATGCACCTGGCCGTCACGCTCACCGAGGCGGTCAGCGTACGGGACGTGGTCGAGCTGGCCGCCGACCAGATCATGCCCGCCTTCGGTGCCCAGGGCTTCGTCGTGTCCGTGGCCGAAGGCGGGCGGCTGCGCATCGTCGGCTCCCGCGGTTACCGATCCGAAGTCCTCAGCCGCCTCGATCTGCCGCCCTTCAGGGACGCAGCAGCGCCCACCGTGCGCGCGCTGACCACCGGCGTCCCCCTCTTCTTCGCCTCGACCTCCGAAATGGCGCGGCTCAACCCCGAGATTCCGCGGCTGACCCGCAGGGCGGCCTGGGCGTTTCTGCCGCTGATCGTCTCCGGGCGACCGGTTGGTTGCTGTGTGGTCTCCTTCGACCGCCCTCGGCCCTTCGCCCCCGACGAGCGCGCCGTGCTGACCTCTCTTGCCGGACTGATCGCCCAGGCCCTGGACCGCGCTCGCCTGTACGACGCCAAACACCAGCTCGCGCATGGCCTGCAGACCGGCCTGCTGCCCGCCGAGCTGCCGGCCGTACCCGGCCTGGAGGTGGCTGCGCGTTACCTGCCCGCGGCACGCGACATCGACATCGGCGGCGACTTCTACGACCTCATCCGCCTCGACGACACCACCGTCGCCGCCGCCATCGGCGACGTCCAGGGCCACAACGTGAACGCCGCCGCGCTCATGGGCCAGGTGCGCACCGCAGTCCACGCCACCGCCGGTGCACCCCCCGGCGAAGTCCTCGCCCGCACCAATCGCCTGCTCACCGACGTCGAAAGCGGACTGTTCACGAGCTGTCTCTACGCTCACCTCGACCTCGCCCACCACCGCGTCCAACTGGGCACCGCCGGCCACCCGCCCCCGCTCCTGCGCCACCCCAACGGTCACACGGAGGTCCTTCGCATCCGGCCAGGGCTCCTGCTCGGCATCGACCCCGCCGCCGACTACCCGGCCACCGAGATGCCCCTGCCGCCGGGCTCCGTACTGGCCCTGTACACCGACGGGCTCGTCGAAGCGCCCGGCGTCGACCTCGACGATGCCACCGCCGACCTGGCCGATCTCCTCGCCCGAACTCCGAACGAGACCATCGACGCCCTCGCCGACACCCTCGTTGGCCGCGACCTGCACACCGATGCCCGCCGCGACGACATCGCCCTGCTCCTGCTCCGCCCGCATCCGGTCGGCGGCTGACGCGGACGGGCCTGCCACCCCGCGACACCCCGTACAGGGCCTGGCGGCGTCCGGTGCGGAGAGGACAGCTGAGCCTGATCGCGCCGGAGCCGACCGTACGTCGTGGCGACCACCAGATCGCGCCGGCGCCTGGCCCGTACCCTGAGTCTGCCCCTGAGGTTCCCCCGCACGAGGCGCTCGCGGTCGTTGCACCGATCGCATGGGGGCTCCGCGGTCGGGCCCGGTGGGATCCCGGCAGTTGTTTTCCTGCCGCCAGCGCCACGGTCTATGCGATGAGAGGCTGTAGGTGAACACCCGGTATCCATGCCGAATTCTGCCCCTGCTTGGCTCCGGACAGTTCCCACGCCTTGCAGTCGTTGCGGTTGCCGGGCAAGGGCCGGCCGACGGCGACCACGAGCCGGGTGTCTGCATCGATGACGACCTGGTGGTTGGTCGAGTACCTGTAGTTCTTCGACTGCTCGGCGACTGTGTGGTCACGGGTGGGCACCAGGGTTCCGTCCACGATCAGCACGGTGTCCTTGCGGAACCGCCTGCGCGGCTGGAGCGCGAGCGACGGCCCGAGGTGGTCGATAATGCGGTCGGCTGCGGACTTCGAGATGCCCAACAGCGGGGCGAGCTGCTGCAGTGTCAGGTTCGTGCGCCAGTACGCGGCGACCAGCAACACCCGGTCCTCCAGCGGCAGGCGCCACGGGCCGGCCCTTGCGGACCGGTTCCGCGCCCTCGCGCCGTAGCTCGGTGATCAGCTTGCCGAACTGACGCGGGCTCATCCCAGTGAACAGGGCTCTCCAGGACGGCTCGGACGCCGTGATCACACCAGCCACAGCGAGATCGTCTCAAAGATCGACGGCATGGCACGACGACCGCCATGTCAGGTCAGGTCTGGGTGTCACTCATATCGCTGGGCGGCGTTGTCCTCGGCGGCTCGTTGTCCTACCTCGTCCAGCACAGAACTCAACTCTCGGCGGAACGCGCTGAACAGCAACGGCAGCAGATCGCCTTGTCGGAGGCCCGGCGCGGGGAACGGCTGGCGCTGCTGGAGCGGTTCATCGAGGTGGGGGCCGAGGCCGAACGCTCCGCCTTCAGTCGGCCTTCCGAGTGGGAGGACACCGACGCCTGGTTCCTCACGACCCGGGACGTCATGAACAGGCTGTGGGTTGCGGAGCGGCTCATCCGCATCCAGTTCCCCCTGCCCGTGCACGACGCGGCACGCGCGTACTTCCTCGACCTCAACCGGACGGTGTGGGAAGGCTTGCCCGACGGCGAAAGCGTGCGGGACTACCTGGAGGACAACCGGCTGGCGTTTCTGGACGCGGCTCGCGCGGTCATGGGGTAGCGCGCACCGCCGCCCCCGGAGATCTTTTACGGGGCGGCCCTTAGTGATGCACCCGGGTCAGACACAGCGTGGTGTCGCCCTGCCGGCCTCCCCGCTCGGTGTACTCGTCGAATTCCGGTGGGCATTTCCCTTGGAGGGTGGCGCTGAACATGACTTTGTAGTCGGCTTTGGTGTCACTGCAGGGGATGGTGAACATGACCGGGTTGGCGTGGGTTCCGCGGTTCTCCAGACAGTCCCCGGCGCCCGCGTCACTGGCGACCTTCTCCGGAGGCTTGCCGTCGTCGACCACCGCGTTCAGTACCGAAAACCCTGCAACGACCACGCTCACGATGCCGAGTGCGATGAGCGGCCGAAGCCAAGGACGTCGTGCGGGTCCCGTCGGCGTGAACATCGGGACGCCTGGCTGCTGCAGCGGCGGATGCCCGTATGCGGGCTGCGGACTGTGGAAGTGCGGACCAGCGGCGGGCGGCCCGTAGGGGGCCGGACCGACGTGATGACCTGCGGGCGGCCCGTACGGGGCCGGGCCGGGTTGCTGGCCGTAGGGAGTCGGCCCCTCAGGCGGCGGTGAGTACGCAGTCATAACAGATCCCCCAGTCGTATTGCTGTCGTCCTGGTGAGCCAGGACGAGTTCGATCACCAGGCTATGAGGTCCCTCACCGTGCCGCACGCCGGGGCCACTTCTCACTGTCAGGCACGGCAACGGGACGCACGTGCGGCCTCCCATCTGCTGCGATCGTCGGCCCTCAACCGCCGCGCCCGTGACCGTACTCCCTCGCCTTCCTACGGAGAGCCGCATCAGCCTTCATCGGATACGGCCACATCGCCACGTGAAGGGGCCGTCCATTGGGGATTCAGTACCCCAACTCTGTTGCGTGATAGGCAAGTTCATGGCTTCAAGCGCCCTAACGTAGGGTCGTTTACCATGACCATGACCCTGTCCGAAGAGACCGCCTGGACGAGCAACCCACTGCTGCAGGAGTGCTGGCCCGCCAGAAGGCCGGATTCGAGGAGTGGGCGCAGGAGACCGGCGCGGCTGGGACTTCAGCATGGACTCGCTGGACCGGCTCGAGAACCTCATCCGGAGCCGCTACTCCTCTATCAGGGAGATCGAGGCCGCCGAAGAAACCACTTTCGTCCAGGTGGCCTACTGGTACTTCGGCGTGTTCTGCAACTGCCACGGGCTCGAGTGGCAGCAACGGCCGGGTGGCCATCCGGACGACAAGCCGTTCGTCATCCAACCCGGCGGCGGGGGCGTAGACGAGGATGAAGAACGAGCTGCGACAAGCCCCGATGGCGAAATTCCGGCTCTGTTCGTGCGTGGGGAGGACCACCATCTCCGTGATGCCTTGAAGGGCTGGCTGTAGCTACCAGCTGGTCCACACCCCTGCTCGGTGAGCGGGGCTGCATGGCCGGATCGTCCCCTCGCCGGTGCCGGCTATTAGGGTCTGGGCGCTCAGACAGGTGGACGCGTCGTTGCGTGGTCGTTCGAATCCGGCGCGGCCGAACAGCGCTTCCGGGCCGGCGGGCAGCCTGCCTTGCCGTCGACTCCGGCGGTTCCTGCCGGCACAGCGTGCTTCTCGGTACACGCCCGTCCCGGTGACTGCGCGGCGGGGAGGGGACGGGAATGTCGTGGTGCGAGCCCCGGTCATCCAGGGGCGATACGGCTAAGGTGCTCCCAGGACCGGTACAGATCCGCTCGGGCCCGGCCCATCTCCAAGACGTGATCAAAGGACTGGCTGCCGACTATCAGCCGTCGGGGCGGGTCCGGCAGTGCGGCCAGCTCCATGATGACCGGGGCAGCGGTTTCCGGCTCCGGGCTGATGGCGTCGCCCCACATCGCCTCCATCTCGGTGCGCAGGGGCTGATACTGCGTCAGGGGTTCGGTGGTCGTAGTGCCGGCGGTGAACAGGCCGGTGTTGTAGCCGCCCATCTGCACGTTGGTGACCTTGACGCCGAACCCTTCGACCTCCATCGCCAGTGCCTCGCTGAACGAGTCCAGCGCGGCCTTGCCTGCGCCGTAGAACCCGACGGTGGCCATGCCGCTACCGCTGCCCATCGAGGTGACCTGGAGGAGCCGTCCCCCGCCCTGGGCGCGCAAGTGAGGAAGGACCGCCTGAACCACCCACACGGCGCCGAAGAAGTTCACATCCATATGCGCCCGGATCTGCTCCTCCGTGGCTTCCTCCACCATGCCGTAGAGCATTCCGCCTGCGTTGTTGACGACAATGTCCAGCCTGCCGAACGCAGCTGCCGCCCGCTCCACCCCCTCGAACACGCCCTGACGGTCGGCGACATCCAGCGAAAGCGGGACCAGGTGGCCGGGGTACTCGTCGGTCAGCTCCTCCAGGGGCCCGACGTCGCGGGCGGCAGCCACTACTCGGTCGCCGCCCGCCAAGGCGGCCTCGGCGAAAGCTCTGCCCAGGCCGCGGGATGCACCGGTGATGAGCCAGACTCTTGCAGTCGCCACGGCGCCTCACTCTCCGGAAAGAAAACGGTTCGTCTCGATTCGTTTTGAATCTAGGGCATCACTCGAAGCTAATCAATACGGACCGTCTCGTTTCGTTTCAGGGGCAGTCTCTGCATGCATGGCCAACGAGAAGGGGCCGGACCACTCCCGGCGCAAGGAACGGTCGCGGCAGGCAATCCTCGCGGCTACCCGCGCGCTGGTCGCAGAGGAGGCGTACGAGGAGGTCACTGTCGAAGCCATCGCTGCCCGTGCCGGCGTCGGCAAGCAGACGATCTACCGGAGTTGGCCGTCGAAGAGCGCGGTCGCCTTCGCACCCTTCTGGCTCTGAGCGAGGATGCGGACGGGCAGTCGGTCGCGTTGCCGGACACGGGCGACCTTCAGGCAGACCTCAAGCTTGTCATGCGTGCCACGGCGGAGGAGTTCGCCGACCCGTCCTTCGGCAGGCTGATCGAGGCCCTCAACACCGAGATCGCCAACGGTGCCGTGCTGGCGGCCGAATACCGCACGAAGCTGGCCCAGACGCTGGAAAAAGTGAAGAAAGCGCGCTTGCACAGTGCCCGGGAAGTCGGCCAGCTCGACGCCGACGCCGACCTTGACCTCGACCTGGTCGTCGAAAGTGCTCCGTGCCCCCTCTTCCAGCGGTGACTGCACCGCAGCGGCCAGCTGACCGCCGCATACGCCGCCTCACTTGGCGACGAGACCCTCAGGGCTTTCGGCGCCTGAACGGGAGGGCCGTGCCCGAGGGAGCCGACCTCTGCGCGATCAGCACGCTGCCGGTCGCAGCGGGCACGGCCCTGCGCGCTCTGCGCCGCATCGGACCGAACCTGGGACATCGCGTCCTGTTGACCGGCGCGGGCGGCGGCGTGGGCCGCTTCACCCTGCAGCTCGCAGTCCGAGGCGGCGCACATGTCACCGCAGTGACCAGCGATCCGGCGAAGGCGGACGGACTGCGCGCACTCGGCGCCCACGAGATCGTCGCCGACCTGACCGCGCTCCAGCACCTCGAACCGGTGCACGGCGTGGTCGAACTAGTCGGCGGCGCCGCTATGGTTGCCGCAGGCGGCGCCCTGGCCGAGAACGGCGTGCTGGTTGCGGCAGGGGCACATATCCGGCGAAGCGAGCAGTTCCCCCACGGAGCCCTCTTCGGCAACGGCCATCGTCACAGCCGCCAGATCGCCGCCTACCACCTGCTGGACGATGCCGTAGGGCTGGGACCGACCTCACCTGGCTCGCCGCACTCACCGCCCGCGGCGAGCTGGACCCGCCAGTCGCCCTGCGTACCGACTGGACGCAGGCCGCGCGGGCAGCCGCCGAATTGGCGGGCCGCCGGTGTCCTTGCGGAATGCGCCGAGGGTGTAGTCCCTGTCCTCGGGCCACTGGGCGGGCAGCTTCTGGCCGACGAGGTTCTCCGCGTCCGCACGCCGGTACGGCACCGGCACCGGGGTGTAGGACTGGATGTCCTCGTCCTGGCAGGCTTGGTACACCGCATCCACGTCGGCAGGTGTGAAGGCCCGCAGCACCAGACGGTCGGTCTCAAGCGGCACTGGATCCACCGCGGCAGTATGACCACCATCAACAAGCGGCGACCAGCGAATATCCCGACCGAGCACCGTCCATCACCACACCCCGGGGCTGTTCAATGGTCGTAGCAACACCCCAGATCAGCTGCCGACGAGACGTAGCTACACCCACCATCAATCGCGGACCGAGCCGTAGGAAAGCGGCGGTCTGGGGTTCTTGAACGCCCGAGTTTTTTGAGGGGTTGGCCTTACGGCGCTGCGTCGATCAGGTCGAGGACCTCTGCTGTGGGGCGTACATCGCCGAAGGAGCGGTAGATCGTGGCGAGCGTGGCGTTGTGGTCTTGATCGCGGCCGGTTGCGTTGGCGTCGGCGACCATGACCACCCGATACCCGAGCGTGGACGCGTCACGGGCCGAGGACTCACAGCACACCTGGGTGACCGTGCCGGTGACCAGGACGGTGTCGATGCGGTGCTCTTCGAGGATGTCCGGGAGCGAGCAGCGGCCCGGGAAGAAGGCGCTCGGTACGCTCTTCTCCACGAAGATGTCGCCGGGGCGGGTGGCGAGGCCCGGCCACAGTCGGCCAGGCAGCGGCCCGGTGCCGCTGGCGTTGCGGAACATCTCGGCCGCTTCGGGGCCGTGGAACTCGTCGCTGACCGGGGTACGTTCGGTGCGAGCGGGCAGCACCCAGGCGACCGTGCCGCCGGCCGCACGCAGCCGGTCGGCGAGCTGCTGGATGTTGGGGACGATGCCACGCGCGTATGGGTTGGCGTCGACGAAGAACGGCACCATGTCGATGACGACCAGCGCAGTGCGGGCGGGCGTGAGGTGGGGATAGGCGAAGCGGCGGCCGCGCCGTTGCTCCTGGCGTCGGTACTCCCGCTCTTCGATGCGCCACGCGTGTAAGCGGGGCTCGGTCTCCTGCACGGTGGGGGCCCTTGTCAGTCGGGGTCGGGGCTGAGCTTGCGGTGGTTGCCGGACCGGCCGATGTCGAGTTCCACCAGGGAGCTGAGGGTGGTGCCGCTGTTCCAGAAGCCGAGCAGGTCGACATCGATGAGGCACAGACCGTGCCGCGCGGCGAAGTCCCGGGCCGGACGTGTGAAGACGCACGACGCCGCGAACACCGGCACGTCGGCACCGTGCTCGGCGCGGGCGGTGCCGTTGAACGTCTGGATGTCGCGGCTTCCGACCGAGCGGTGCTTGGCGAAGTGTTTGCACTGCACGACGATTTTCCTGCCGTCCGGCAGGTAGCCGATCACGTCGGCGCCGAGGTCGCCCGAGACGCCCACGCGCTCCACCTTGGTGCAGCCGTCGCGGCGGCACAGATCGGCGACGTACTCCTCGAAGGCGCGGTCGTCCATCGCCCACACCGCCGCCAGGGAGCGGCGGGCTTGGAGCTGTGCGTCCTCGGCGAGCCGGGCCTTCTCGGCCTGGACCTCGCGTCGTCCGGCGCGCACGAGCCCCGCGACGACGACTGCGAGTGCGACCGCGGCTAACGCCGCCAACAGCACCGTCCCCATACGTGCTCCCCTCCCCTTGTGGCTGCGCCGCCTGGTCTCTCCCCATTTCGAGGCTCGTCTATCCGCTGGGTGCGGAGCGGTGGTGGCGGGAGCGGGTGCCGTGCCGTACGGCCTCAGCCTTCCCGGATGAAGCCCTCCCGCACCAGCCAGTCCTTCGCCACCTCGTGCGGGTCCTCCCCGTCCACGTCCACCCGCGCGTTGAGCCGCTGGGTCTCCGCCCCCGTCAGCCGCCATCAACCTCATGACCCGCCACCTCGCACACGAGACCACACCCAACTGGCGCGACAGCCAGGCCAAATAAGACAGACATCGAAGAACCAAACGCTCACTAAAGGCGCACAGCGACGGCGCGTACGATCCCACCAGCGTTTGGCACAAGGACACGTGATGACTACTTCCCTCGAACAACTCGCGCACATCATGCCCCCGCCCGCACAGCCCCGAGGTAAAGACTGGGACAGCGTGGAGCAGGCACTTGGCATCCAACTGCCCAGCGACTACAAGGAGCTTATCCACACGTACGGGGGCAGCAACTGGGACGACTACCTCTACGTCCTGGAGCCCGGTTGCCCCAACGACAACTACGACCTCATCGAATGGGAAGACCAGCAAACCGAAGCGCTCGACGGACTGTGGGAATTCGAGAAAAGGCCCACTGAGCTCGAAGAAGAAGGAACCCGAGTCATCCCGTGGGCCACCACCGACAACGGCGAGTGCCTCTACTGGCTCGTCCGTCCCGGTCAGCACCCCGATCAATGGACCATCATGGTCAATGAGGCGCGGGGCGAGCGTTGGGAACACTTCTCCCACACCTGCACTCAGTTCCTGGTCGCCGCCCTTATTGGTGACCTGCGCTCCGACATTCTTTCCTCTCGGTTTCCCCTCCCTGACCACGAGTTCCGGCAACTTCAGGCGGTGTAGTCCCGTCAGCTGGTTCCCACGAGATCGGCCCGTATGGAGAGCAACCATCCGGCCCGGGTAGCGACCTGGCTTACGCCACGCCGCCCTGAGCCGGGTCGTGCGCACATCCCAGCGTGGTGAGTGTCTGCCAACGAAGCATGCTGTACTCACCAGGCACTGTCCTGGCGATCACGCAATGTGTAAGGCTCCTACACTGCTCGAGGGCGAACTGGGGAAGCGGAGAAGGCGAATCGAAAGGGCTGACAAGGGACATGCGGCAGAACGAGCGGTTGGCGGTCCTGACGTTTGACCAGCAGCGTCAGGTCGCTGCGGTAGCCCTGTGGCCGTGGCGTGCGCCCTTGCTTGCGTTCGGACTGGACGAAGCGTGGGGTATCGACCCATCCATGCTGGAGTCGCTGTTTCGCCTGGTGGGAGAGGCTTCCAGTCCAGAGTCGGATCAGGCGTACCGGCAGGCCGTCGCCGAGCTGCGCACAGCCCAGCTGTTCGCGTCCGAAGTGGAGCCGGACACGATTGAGCTCGTCCAGTTGGAGATTATCGACAGCCTGCTGACTTTCGGCGCGTTGCTCGACTGCCGCCGCGCAGTCGAGGTCGAGCGAGTAGTCGACACCGCGTCCGGCCTGGCGAACTACCTCGACGGTCTGGTCGAGGGCGCGTTCCGCTCCCACCCGTGGGAGCAATCACACCGGCGCTACCTTGCCGACCTGGCGGGCCAGGTCAGCGGCCAGGGCTATCTCGCCGCCCGGAGCTCCGTCATCGAGTCGACCTGCCACGACGCCCTCCGGTCCCTCCCCGGTGGACGACTCCTCGACTCCGCCGTCAGACGCGAGTTGCGCGTGCTGTGCGAGGACTTCGGCGAAGAGATCGTCACTATGCTGCGGTGGCTCCGTGCAACCGGTTACTAGCGATCACGACCTGAGCCAGATGACGAGTGCGGCAGCTGTGACAGTGCCGAGGAAGACGTAACTGCGCTTGTCGTACCTGGTGGCCACTGCCCGCGACTGCTTGAGCTTGTTAATGGGGCGTTCCACCGTGTTGCGCTGCTTGTATCGCTCCAGGTCAAAGCCTGGCGGTCGGCCGCCGCCTCTGCCGCGACGTGAGCGGGCGGCCCGGGAGTCCGACTTCTCCGGGATGGTGTGCGCGATGCCGCCCCTTCGCAGGTAGTCGCGGCAGGGACGGTTGCTGTACGCCTTGTCCGCAGCGACGCTGTCCGGCCTTTTGCGTGGACGTCCCGGTCCCAGCCGAGGCACCCGGATCTTCTCCAACACCGGGATGAACTGGGTGGTGTCTGCTTGCTGCCCGGCCGAGACTACCAATGACAACGGCCGACAGTGACCGTCCGCGCTCAGGTGGACCTTTGAGGTGAAGCCACCGCGGGAGCGGCCGAGTCCCTGACCTCTTGCACTACCCCCACCAGCAGGCCCCGCCACGGACGCTCGCGCTGGTGTTCTGCACCCAATGCCCCCTTTGACGAGCCCGCGGGCGCGGGAGGGGGAGCGTGATGGGCACCGGCCGCCGACTGGTGAGCCCGGATCGCCGTCGAGTCCACCGACACCTGCCAGTCGATCTGGCCGGCTGCGTCGGCCGCCGCCTGCACCTGCTGGAGTACCCGCTCCCATGTGCCGTCCGCCGACCACAACCGGTGCCGTTCGTACACCGTCTTCCACGGTCCGAACCGCTCCGGCAGATCCCGCCACTGCACGCCGGTCCGCACCCGGTACAGAATCCCGTTGATCACCGCTCCGGCAGATCCCGCCACCGTCCGCACCTCCCGGTGCTGACCGGAAGCAATGGCCGCAACCGCTCCCACTGGCTGCCCGTCAGATTTCCCCGCCTCACGAGCGGGACAACGATCCGACAAAGTCATCAGTCACTTGATCACCAGGACAGTGCCTAGTCGCTCGAAGGGACGAGGTCGAGCAGACGCATGACGAGTTTATGGAGGCTGCGGCCGCCTTCCTTCACGAAGCTGATCCTCAGGGTGCTGTCATGCCCTCGGGATCGAGTCGCTGGTGGCTCCGCTATAGGACTCGACGGTCGGGTTGAGGACGTTGGCACCGCGGTTGCAGCGCCGGCGGTGCCCCGCCCAGTTGATTTGGGAGGTGGCTGCGGTGGTCTGAGCGGGCATGTCACGGGTGAAGGTCGTCCTCTTGCCATGGTCAACCCGGCCGGCCCGGCACCCGAGGAGGAGACCGTCGCCCTGGTCAACACATCCGCCGCCGCCCCCGGTCGATCTCAACGGCTGGTACCTCTCCGACCAGCAGAAACACCAACTGGGCCCGCCGCCGAGCGCCTCGCGCTGGGCGACACCCTCGTGGTCCCGGCGCACAACGGCTTCCGGCTCGGCGACCAGGGTGGAGCGATCACCTGCTGGACCCGGCCGGCCTTTTAGATCCACGGCCTCGCCTACACCGAACAGCGGGCCTGGCACGAGGGACGAACGCTCACCTTCTGAGGCCTCTCACGCCCTCTGACGCCCACTGACACCCTCTGACGCACCGGGCGGCGCTCCCACGGCCTGCACGTCGCGGGAACGCCGACCACACCACCCGATCCCGCCGAGCCGGGCTGCGCCCCTCCAGAGGCGCTGCCGGTCACCGGATGGATCGGTGGCGGATCAATATCCGTCCGTACACACGGCGTTGCCGTTCCGCCGGTACAGGCAGCCCCAGGCCTTGATCCCCTTGTCATTGACCATCGCGGTGTAGATCGAACTGTGGCCCGGCGCCAGGGTCCTGCTGTAGCAGGACGGCGAACGACAGGCTCCGCTCCGGTTCCGCGCCTCGATACGGTCTCCGCCGCTGCCGTGGGTGACACGCACCCAGGCCGCGCGGCACCGCGCGCTGTACCGCAGCTCGATCAGCGGGCCGATCTCCGCACTGCGGCGGACCGTTCGCGCGTCGCGGTCGCAGCCGGTGCCCACCGGGTTCCGCCCCGAACAGCCGCTTCCCGAGCACTGCGCCATGACCGCGCCGGGTGCCGCCGCCTGCACGGGGACGGTCCCGGAGGCCGCCAACAACAGGGGGACGGCCGTGGCGACCGCGAGTCGTCCCAGTGTCCTGATGCCCACCATGTCTCGCTCCTTTCTCCCCGCGCCATGCCGACGGGCCGGAGCCCGGCGCGCGCCGCGGAGTCCCGTCACAGGTAGGTGATGTCCCAGTGGCTGCTCTCGCGGGCATAGATGTTGCCGGCGGAGGACCGGTACATCGGTGCGCCGTCCCCGCGCCTGCCGATGTAACGGAATTCGCGCTTGATGTAGGTGGTGACACAGCCGGTCGGAGCGATGTCGACCTTGTAGCCGTTCCAGTGGCTGTACCGGCCGGAGGCGTGGCCGGTCTCGGTACCACCGGTGATGGTGACCGCGCAGTGACTGGCCCGCTTGAAGGTGATGATCCCGCTGACGGTGCCGGAGTTGATCCGGGAGAACGAGGTGCACCGCGGGTTGTTGCGGTCCGAACAGTGGCCGCTGGAGCTCCAGCTGATACCCGCCGCCCGCAGCCGGCCGGCGGCTTGGGCCTGCGTCAACTTCGTACCGCTGGCGGACGCGGCATCCGCGGTGAGGAGCGGTGCGACCACCGCGATCGCGGTGACGGCAGCGGCAGCGAGGCCGCTCCGGGCGGACAGACGTGTGGACATCATGGGCGTGCTTCCCTTCGTGACGAACGGTGTGGCCGATCTGGGGAAGAGCATGGTGATGCCGCCGGTGGATGCCCAGCCCCGCCGCCGGGCCGGGGACCCTGTGGGACGGCCCAGGCCCTGACGTGCTGGGATGCAGGAACCGCTGAGGTCTGTCTGAGACGTCACGCATTGCCTGCGCAGGGCACGGCGACAGGGACTGCCACCGTGCCCTGGAGAGCCGGAAGGCCGGAGGGCCGGAGAGCTGCAGAGCTGCAGAGCTGCAGAGCCGGAGAGCCGGAGAGCCCCTACTGCGGCCGGAACGAGCGAATCTGGTAACTGCCCTGTAGGTTGCCACCCGCGCCGGACGGCGTGGACCCCACACGCGCGTGGTAATTGGTCTGCGTGTAGTACTGCACACGGTGCCTGGTGCTGTTCCACACGGAACGCACATTGATGCCACGCTGGATGAAGGAGCAGTCGTCAGCGGTGTTCGCCTTGCTCGACTGCGACCACTGACACCGCGTTCCGCCGCCGTTCCAGTCGCTGTAGATGCAGAAGTATCCGGGGGCGCAGTTGTACGCCGCCCGGTGGGCGGGCTGTTCGGGAGCCGCGCTCGCGGTGGGCGTGATGCCGAGTGCGGCGACCAGCGCGGTCGCGGCAAGGGCGATGGAGGGAATTCGGCGCATGACAGAGACTCCGCTTCTTCCTTGAGGGGCGATTCCTTGAGAGTCGCCCCCTTGAGGGTCGATTCCTTGCGGGGCAAAGAAACCGCGCCGCTACGACGTCCACGGCAGAAAGACAGAGGAGTGTGCCCAGCGAGCGCACCATTGCCGACGTTTCCGGGCGGCCGGTCTCGAAGCGCCCTCAGTATGGGCTGCCGGAAAGATCCCTCTCAGGGCCATTTTGCGCCGTACCCCGCCGCCTGGAGCACGGCGGCGTAAGCACCGGGCGTACGCAGCGCGCTGCCTCCCGAACACGTCGTTGTGCAACGGGTGGCGTCGGATCAACGGCCCGGCGGAGTGCGGAAGACGGACGTGCACGCCGGCCCCGCGGTCAGGCTTCCGCCCGCTGTGTCACGTCACCGGTGCACAGTGAGCGCCGTCTTCCACGCTTCCGAGCGCGGTGGGCTCTCCTTGCTTGCTGATCGAACAACCGCTGCTCGATGCCTACTTGGCGGGGCGGTGGTGTCGTCCATGAGCCGGACACAGCCGCCGTCCGGCGTCTGCCGTTCGGAGACGTCGGGAGACTCGGCGAAGAACGCCTCGAACACCGGCAGGTTCTTGGCGATCAGGGCCCGTTTGCGGTCCAGGACCGCGGTGCGGGCCTTGAACGCGATGCGCGTCAGGATCTCTTCGCTCACCATGCCGTCACCGAGTACTCCCGCCGCCCCGAGGGCCGGTACCGCATCCGCTGGAACGAGGGCTACCTGATGGATGAGCTCGGCAAGCTGTTGACCACATCGGCTGCTGCCATTCCCGGCGCCATCTACACCTCAGCGGCCTGCCGGGGGGATGCCGGCATCCTGCGTCTGGCTGATGCCATGGTCGAGTTGGCGGGCCCCCGTGCGACCGAGGGTGATCAGCGGGGCGATATCGGCTGACGCGTACCGGGGCTTCGGCCCGCCCGGTTAACGAGCCCATGCACGGTAGGCAGTGAGACGCCAGGCCTGATGGGTTGA
Organism: Streptomyces sp. NPDC059649; assembly: GCF_042734445.1. NCBI lineage: Bacteria > Bacillati > Actinomycetota > Actinomycetes > Kitasatosporales > Streptomycetaceae > Streptomyces > Streptomyces sp. NPDC059649. The sequence goes on along the minus strand of NZ_JBHWDV010000008.1, from coordinate 97,240 downwards.
TCATGGTCGTGTGGTGGGGAACGCGACTCGTGCCGTTGTTTCAGCAACCGGCAGATCACGGGCCGGTCATCGTGCACAGCCTGACAGAGTTCCATGAGTTTTTGCATACGACATTCGTTTTCATGTAGCTTGACGGCGTCCGACCCGTCTCTTCCATCCGTCTCTCGGAGGTTCCCGCCGTGGCCGTGCCCAAGCGCAAGATGTCCCGCAGTAACACCCGCCACCGCCGCGCGCAGTGGAAGGCGAGCACTCCGGAGCTCGCCCCGATCCACGTCGACGGTGTCGAGTACCAGGTGCCCCGGCGCCTTGTGCGCGCCTACGAACGCGGGTTGCTGCCGCTGCCCGGGAAGAGCTGACGGTCCGTCCGCCGCTACCGCACCCGCACCCGCGCTCCGTACGAGAACTGAGGAAGCCGTCCCGTGTCAGCCCCCGCCGCGCCGTCCCACCGCCGTCTGCCCGTCACCGTGCTGTCCGGATTCCTCGGCGCGGGCAAGACCACGCTGCTCAATCACGTCCTGAACAACCGCGCGGGGCTGCGCGTGGCGGTGATCGTGAACGACATGAGCGAGGTCAACATCGATGCGGAGCTGGTGCGGGGCGGGGGAGCGGCGCTGTCCCGTACCGAGGAGCGGCTGGTGGAGATGACCAACGGCTGTATCTGCTGCACGCTGCGGGACGACCTGCTGGAGGAGGTGGAGCGGCTCGCCCGCGCGGGCCGGTTCGACTACCTGCTCATCGAGTCCAGCGGCATTTCCGAGCCCATGCCGGTGGCCGCCACGTTCTCCTTCGCGCGCGACGACGGCGCGATGCTCGCGGACGTCGCGGTGCTGGACACCATGGTCACCGTCGTCGACGCCGCCAACTTCCTGTCCGAGCTGGCGCGCGGAGACGAACTGACGGAGCGGGGCCTCGACCAGTACGAGGACGACGAGCGCACGGTCAGCGATCTGCTGATGGACCAGGTCGAGTTCGCCGACGTCATCGTGCTCAACAAGCTCGACCTGGTCACCGACGCGGAAGCCGACCGGTTGCGAGCCGCGCTGGCCCGGCTGAACGCCTCCGCCGAGATCGTGCCCGTCAGCCACGGGCAGGTCGACCCGGTCCGCGTTCTCGGCACCGGGCGTTTCGACGTGGAGAAGGCTCAGCAGGCCCCGGGCTGGGTCGCCGAACTCAACGGTGACCACGTCCCGGAGACCGAGGAGTACGGAATCTCCAGCCTCGTCTTCCGCGCCGACCGCCCCTTCCACCCCGAGCGGTTGTGGCGCTTCGTCGCCGAGGACCTGGACGGCGGAGCGTACGGCGGCATCCTGCGTTCCAAGGGCTTCTTCCGGCTTGCCACCCGTCCCGCCGTCACCGGACTGTGGTCCCAGGCCGGCGTCGTCGCACGCTTCGAGCCGGCCGGTGTCCGCAGCGGGGAGCAGCAGGCGCAGGAGCTGGTCTTCATCGGCACCGGCCTGCGCAAGCAGGCTCTGGCCGAACGGCTCACCGCCTGCCTCCTCGAGGACGGCGAGTCCGTGACCGGGCTGTGCGACCCGTTCCCGTCCTGGGAGACGTACGGCATCGACGACGCCTGTGAGCACGAGCACACGTCGGGGTATGTCCCCGCGGGGTGAATCGAACGCAGCGGACTGAATGCGGTCGGTGTCAGGCCATCCAGAAGAAGACCGCGGTCATCCGCTTGTCCTCCAGGGTGCTGCCCCAGTAGCCGGTGGCGCTGTGCATCAGGTTGGCGGTGTAGAGGAGCAGCCGGTTGTATCGGTGCGGCACGCGCACGTCCTCGGTGAAGGAGTCGGGCGGGACGAAGCGCGTGCCGAGCACGTCGACGAGGTTGTTGTGCGGCGCCGAAACCGTGTTCCCGCCCAGCCTGCCGCCCGGCAGGCTCTGGCGATAGAAGCTGGTTCCGCAGTCCTTCGGCACGTCCGGGTTGAGGTAGAGCACGGCGGCGTAGCGGCACAGGGAGCGGGAGTCGGTGTGCGGGCGCGGCTCGCACTCGTCCTTGCCGACGACTTGGATGCAGTTGTGGTTGAGGGTGCCGCCGCCCGGGGCTGTTTCTTGCCAGAGCCGCCCCGCCCCGGTGTTCTTCTTCACCAGCCTTTCGACATGGGCGAGTTCCGTCGGTTCGAGTCCCGGCATCGTGCGCAGACCGGGCCAGCTCTCGGGCTTGTGGGGGTAGCCCTCGGCCCAGTCGTCCCTGGTGAGGGTGCGGGCCCGCACGGCGTCGATGTCGGGCAGTACGTCGTCCAGTACCCAGTAGTCCCGGCCGCGCGTGGGTTTGCGGTAGGGGAGGACAGGAAGCGCCGAGGGCCTCGGGGGGTGTGGGGGCATGCGGCAGACCTTATGGCCGGAAAGCGTCAGGGCTCGGCCGAGGACTGGTCAATCTTCCGCCAACTCCGGTCAGCAAAGCGCATGTTCTCAGGGGCATCTCCCACCAACTGCGGCTGCTCCGCGCCCTGGGTCTGGTCACGGGCTCCCGGCAGGGCCACCGCAGCGTCTTACAGCCTCTACGACAACCATGTCGCCCAGCTGCTCGACGAGGCCATTTACCACATCGAGCACCTGCGGCTCGGAGCGCGCGATCCGCCTTCGGACGTGGAGCCGGGCTGACATGAAGATGCCGCCCGGGGTGCCCGGACGGCATGGCGGCCTGCATCTGGCGGCCCCGTTCCGGCTTTGCCGGAACGGGTGGGTGGTTGGGTGTCAGGTCGACTTGGTGGCTGTCACCAGCTGCTCTTCGTCACGCCGGGGAGTTCACCGGCGTGTGCCATCTGGCGCAGGCGGATGCGGGAGAGGCCGAAGGCGCGCAGGTGGCCGCGGGGGCGGCCGTCGACGGCGTCGCGGTTGCGGACCCGGGTGGCGCTGGCGTCACGCGGCTGGCGGCGCAGCTCCTGTTGCGCGGTGGCGCGTGCCTCGTCGGGCGTGGCGGGGTTGGCGATGATGGCCTTCAGCTCGGCGCGGCGTTCCGCGTAACGCGCGACGATCTCGCGTCGCTTCTCGTTCTTGGCGATCTTGCTCTTCTTCGCCATCAGACCTTTCCTCCTCGGGCGCGGATGCGGGCCACGGCGGCCTCGATGCCGATCGTGTCGACGGTCTTGATGCCCTTGGTGCTGAGCGTGAGCCGGACGTGGCGGTTCTCGCTGGGCAGCCAGTAGCGCTTGCGCTGGATGTTGGGGTCGAACCGGCGGCTGGTGCGGCGGTGTGAGTGGGAGATGGTGTTGCCGAAGCCGGGTTGCCGGCCGGTGAGTTGGCAGTGAGCGGACATGGCCCCTCTTGTCGTGTGGTGGTCGATACCGCAGCACCGTAGCAGCTTAATGAAAATGAAAACCACTTGTGTATGCTGCGGGGTATGGCCAGGAACGAACTCCGCCCGATCATCAAGCTCAGGTCCACCGCAGGGACCGGATACACCCACGTGACCCGCAAGAACCGCCGTAACGACCCTGATCGGCTGACGCTGCGCAAGTACGACCCGGTCGTCGGCCGGCACGTCGATTTCCGCGAGGAGCGTTGAGAGCAGCCATGAAGCCCGGAATCCACCCCGCATACCGGCCCGTCGTCTTCCGCGACCGGGCCGCCGACCACGCCTTCCTCACCCTTCCCCAAGCTCTCAACTTCGTTCGAGCAGGGGAGACCCCAGCCACCGCGACGAGCGACAAGACCGTCGAGCGGACGTACCGGCTGGCCGTGGTCGAGCTGTGGGACTCCGTCGAGCCGCAGGCCATGGCAGCCGTCATCGCCGCCGAGAGCGAAGCGCTGGAGCTGGCCGGGGTCGCCACCGCGGTCGACCCGGCGCTCGTCCTGCCGTGCCTGTCGAACGGGGACGACCTGGCCGAGTCCGGCCTCGCCACCGCTCCCACCGATCAGCGCACGGTCGCCGACACCTTCGCCCGGCACATCGAGTACCCCACGGTGCTCGCCCTCGCCGAAGGCGACGAACCGGCGGACGACGCCGACCTCGCACTGCTCGCCCAACTCGCCCCGGCCGCACAGGGTTTGCGGGTGGGCGAGGGCACGCTCGGGCCGTCCCTGCTGACCCACGCCTTCGACGAACTCCTCGACCCCGTCACCTGAACGCGCACCACGCGCAACCGAGAGAAAGGACCTGACATGTCCCGCCGCAGCAACCTCAATCCCAAGGCCGACAAGCGCAGGGTCAACCCGCTGGACGCCGCCGGCATCACGTACGTCGACTACAAGGACACCGACCTGCTGCGGAAGTTCATCTCGGACCGAGGCAAGATCCGCAGCCGCCGGGTGACCCATGTGACCAGGCAGCAGCAGCGGCAGATAGCCCGCGCCATCAAGAACGCCCGCGAGATGGCCCTCATCCCCTACGGCTCCCGGTAACCGACCTCGATGCGAAACATTCCGCTGGCCGTGGCATGGGGACGCAGGGCCGCCCACACACTCGTGACCGCGATCGCCGGGGTGGGCACATGAGCATAGGCGGAGGCCCGGCCCGGGGCCTGCTCACCGTCGTCTGCGGCAACACCCCTCAGACGCGCGGTCGCGCCGTCGACGTCCTCCGTCGCGCCGCTCCCGACGCCGTGGTGCTGTCCGTCTCGGTCGACGGTGCGCCGGACGGGCGGTACCCATCCGTCCAGCGCACCGTCTCCTGCCACGACCAGCAACTGCGCGGTGACCTCTGCCGGGCGACCACAGGAGACCCGGCCGTGATAATCCGTCAGGACCTGGAGACCATCGCCCGCCGTACCAAGCACCCACACGTCGTGCTCGCTCTCCCCGGCGAACTCGATGCGGCACTCTTCCTCGCCGCTGTGTGGCAGACCCCGCTGGGCCGCACGCCGACGGCGCACCACTACGCCCTGGGGCCGCTGACCGTCGGCCTCGACCCCGACCGCTTCCTCAGCGACCTGCGATGCGTCCACCGGCCCGTCCGGTTCCACGGCCCAGGCGCCCATACCGTTTCGCTCACGCTCACGCTCACGCTCGCCGAGGCCGCTGCCCGCCAAGTAGAGGCGGCCGGCGCCGTGCTGCTGAGCCCAGGACGAGACCTCGCCGACGGCACGCGGGAGGGCGTGCGGGCCCTGCTCGGCCACCTCAATCCCTCCGCGGACGTGCTCTCCGGCTCGGAGGCCGGCGAAGACGCCCTCGGGACTCTGGTGAAGCCCGATCCGCGGTGGTCCGTGGCCGGCCCCGCCGAGCGTCTCGACCCCGTGATCGCGCCGGTGCGCCGGGGCGGTGTCGACCACGGCGTGATGTCCGTACTGTGGCGCTCCCGCCGTCCCGTCCACCCCGAGCGGCTGGCGGACAGCCTGCCGCGGATCATGTCCGGAGTCGTACGCAGCCGGGGGCACCTGTGGCTGGCCACCCGCCCTCAGTCGGTCGTCGGCTGGCGCTCCGCCGGCCGTCACCTGGAACTGCGCGAGACCGGCGACTGGTTGCAGCAGGACGACGCGGCGGCATGGCGAGGCGTATCGCCGCTACGCCGCGCGCTGGCCTCCTGGTTCTGGGACGACTACTACGGCGAGCGGCGCAACGAGGTCGTCTTCACCGGCACCGAGCTGGACCAGGACGAGCTGCGGCGCACCCTGGACGCCACCCTGCTCGACGACCGAGAGCTGTCGTGCGGCGTCGAGAGCTGGGCGGACCTCCCTGATCCGCTGCTCGGCGATCCCGCCCCCGATGGTCCGGCCGACGGTTGACGGCCGGCCGGTGACACGGGGACGGGGGTGGCGCAGCTCCAGCACGTTCACCGCCGGAGAGAGCCGGATCTCGCCGACGCGGGTGTCGTAGCGGTTCGGCAGCCGGTCGACGACGCCGCCCGTTGTTTGTCGGGCGGCGCTGGGACTGATTCTTAGATCTTTCGATGGGGAGATGCCCCGGACCGGCACGGCGATCACCTCGTCCCGGGCGACCAACGGGGCGTTGCCGGTGGCCAGCAGTGCCCCGCTCTGGCCGTTGGCGACTGCCTCGTCGGTCTCCTCGGCGCTGCCCACCCCCGCCTATCCGCGGGTGCGCGGTCTGTGTGGTGGGGTGCCGGGGTCGCCGGTAGGGAACTCGATGAGAACCGTCATGGCCTCCGCCCCCTCCGGAATCCAGCTGGCGAAGGCCGGGGCCGTGGACGAGGAGCAGATCCGCGACGCCGGGCGGCTCGCCGGCGACCCTGGGGCGGCTGAGGCCCTGATCGGCACGGTTCTGGACGGCGGCCGAACCTGAGGCACTGTTCGGCCAGCCGTGCCGTGATCCGCCAGACAGGGCCTCGGGCCGCGTGGCGACAGTGCCACTCCGAACTGAGGGTCGATACTCGCTTCATGCGCCACTTTGGGCATATCGGGAAGCCTGGCGCAGGAGGAGATTGCGGTGGAGCTGAACCTCGTGGACAAGGTCGCCGTTGTCACCGGAGGTAGCAAGGGCATCGGCCTGGCCGTCACCGGGGCACTCGGCCGTGAGGGCGCGCGCGTGGTGGTTGGCAGCCGCAGGGAAACGTCGGAACTGTCCGCCCTGCGTGAGCAGTACGACGTTGCCTTCCACGCGGTCGATCTGGCCGACACCGACGGTGCCAACACGCTGGTCCAAGCGGCAGTAGACCGGCATGGCCGACTGGACGTGCTGATCAACAACGTCGGTGCCACCAGCCCACGCTCCAGCTTCCTCGATGTCAGTGATGCAGCATGGCTGCATGCCCTCAACATGACATTCCTGAGCGCGGTGCGCGCCAGCCGTGCGTCGTTGCCGCACCTGCTGGCTCACGGCGAGGGAGCGATCGTCAACATCAGCTCAGTCAACGCCCGCCTGCCCTTCCCCATGGTGGTGGACTATTCAGCGGCCAAAGCCGCCCTGAGCAATCTCACCAAAGCTCTGTCGGAGGAGTTCGCCCCCCGTGGAGTCCGCGTCAACGCCGTCGCTCCCGGGCCCGTACGCACTCCGTTCTGGACTGCCCCCGGCGCCTTCGCCGACACCGTCGCGGCCAGTGCAGGCGGCACGGCGCAGGAGGCCCTGGACCAGGTCGTACCCCAGCAGATGGGCATCTCCACCGGGCGCATCACCGAACCTCACGAGGTCGCCGACCTCGTTGCCTTCCTGGCCTCCCCGCGGGCCGGCAACATCACCGGTGCCGAATTTGTCATCGATGGCGGGCAGATCAAGACCACCTGACACGGGCTTGAGCGTGTCGTGGCCACGAACACGATCGGAGCGGGCCTGACGCAGACTGGTTCGCCGTCCACGATGTGGACGTAGCTGCTGGCCGTCCTACCCTCGCCCGGTGCGTGCGGCGCTCAGGCCGTGAGGGCGTCGATCGCCATGGGAAGGGGCTCTGCGCCCTCGCGTCGTAACGCCGTGATCAGCTTGCCGAACTGTCGCGGGCTCAGTCCGCTGAACGGGGCTATCCAGGACGGCTCCGACGCCGTGATCACACCAGCCACAGCAAGACCATCTCAGCTGCCGGGCATTCACGGTGACCGGTGAGCCAGGAGCGCAGGCCGAGGAAACGGCTTTGCGTCCCATGTGATCGGCGTGGAAGCCGGCTCGCCGGAGGTACTGAAGATGACCAACGTTGTGTTGAAGCTGTCAGCCCGTGACTTGGTGCATGCGGACTTGGCGTCGTGCAGGTGGGCAGGGTCTGACCACCACCTGGCTGGCGTCGCCAAGCAGTTGGAACGTGCCCGGATCGGTGAGGTCGACTACCTTGCGGTCTGCCCCGCAACCAACATCCCTGTGGCGAAGGGTGGCGTCGACTATCAGGTCAAGGACGGTGCCGGCACGTTGTGGCAACTGGCGGTCCACCCCGCATTGCAATCGTGTGGGATCGGCACGTTCCTTGTCGAAGCCGCAGAACTGCGGATCAGGAACCGCGGTCTGCGGCAGGCTGAGCTGGCTGTGGAGGAAAACAACCCCCGGGCACGTGCACTGTACGAACGACTGGGATACGTCGCGTACGACCGTCAGCCGGACTCGTGGGACGAGCAAGCCCCTGATGGATCGTTGCGCCGCTACGAAACGATCCGCACGTTGATGCGGAAGGAACTCGCGTAGGCTCAGTCACCCTCACGGGATCTGCCGGCGAACGCCTCGTCCCAGGTCACGTGGTCATCGGCTCCGGGTGTCGTCCTCCAAGGCCGTGGGCCACGGCGAAGGGTCCGTCCTCGGACCCGGCTGGAAACTGTGGGTGCTGAGCGGGACCGTGTGACGGCTGAGTCTGCGGGACGTGGAGGACGACCTACTGGCGATTCCTGACGTAGCCCGAGCGGTCACGGGATGGCCCACCGCCCCCGACGATCTTTTGCGGGACACCCTTTAGGAGGGGCGTGCGCGTGGAACTACCCCCGCAGGTGCGGGGACGACCGCCAGCTCGTGTTCGGCGCGGTCCTCACGGCGGAACTACCCCGCAGGTACGGGGACGACATCCCGGCCGGCTCCCTGGCCTGCTCAATGGACGAACTTCATGTGGTCCTGCGGGGTCGGAGGCCGGGCAGCCCAGCAAGACGGTGCGGGATCGGCGGACCACGGCGACCGCTTCCTGGATCTGGGCCCGGTCTTCGCCGGTGAGGTCATCGAGGTCGGCGCGGACGCGTTGGACAAGGCGCCGGACACGCGTGATTTCGTCCTCGGACGGCATGGTCTCGGCTTTGGCCCAGTCGTCGGCGCTGGTGAAGGCGGCCAGGCGCTCCCGATTGCGGAGCAGATCGGCGAGGTATGCCTCCAGATCGGGCAGGTAGGCGACGTCGGTGCGGAAGCGGCCGCAGCCCACGCAGCGGAAGCGGACCGGGCATCCATCAGCAGCACGGTGGCGTCGTCGCGCAGGGAGCGTGTTGGAAAGCCCTCCCCGCCAAGGTGCTGTCCACGGACAGCTCCAGGGTGTCGCCACCACAGCCATGGGCAGCCGGTACACCTGGTCGGGGAAAGAGACGCAATATCCGCTGCTGTACGTCGCAAACGTAGATCAGGACGTCGAGCAGTCCGGCGACTGCCGCCTGCTCGGCCACTTTCGCCGACAGGTGCCCTGGCGTCGTCAAATGGCTGCCACTCAGCAGACCGCCGAGCATCTGCGAAGTCGCCCCATCACGGTCCGTCATGAGGGATCCGTCCTATTGGAAGGCAGCTGCTGCCGGGTCGCAGTACGCGGCGCAACTGCTCAGGATGGAAAGGGAACGAACAGCCCTCAATTGCACACCTCGGAGGTGAGCGGTATGACCCTGCCCGCACGCAACCGACCTGGCAGGCTGCTGGAACGGGCATTCCAGCGTGAACCGATGGTCGCCGAGTTCGACGAGCTCTTCGAGCGAATGAACCGGTTCCTGGAGTCGGCGGCACCGGCCTGGGGCGAGACCGCAGCCTGGACGCCCCTGGCCGACCTGCGCGAGACCGACGAGGCATACGAGGTCCAGTGCGAGCTTCCCGGTCTGAAACGCGAGGACATCGATGTGGAGGTCAGCGAACGGGATCTGCACATCACCGGTGACCTCAAGGAGCGTGAACGTGAAGGCATCTTGCGCCGCACCACGCGCCGCACGGGGCGTTTCGATTACCGGGCGCTGTTGCCTGCCGACGTGAAGGCCGAGGACGTGCACGCCAACCTCAGCGACGGCATCCTCACCGTCACCATCCCCAAGGCCCAGACGGCCAAGCCCCGCCACATCGAGATCGAGGGCTGACCGGCCAATCCTTGGATCTTGCCGTACGGGCGAGGGCTACCCTCGTCCCCCGCCGGTCGAAAATGCCTCGGTGGCACGGGAAACCGCCACCGAGGCTTACCAGGTGCGAGCCACCGTCCGTACCCCAACGGCCACTTCGATCCCATCGGACCAACCGCGCGAACGCCCAGCCCAGTCCAGGGGGCGCAGCGGGCTGGAGCCCCACCACAGGCTTGAACACGATGGCGCGGGTTTCACCAGACCGGGGCACGCGCTCGGCCTCGCGCCACTTGGAAAATGCATCGCGTCATCCTGGCGGCACAGCGGGGAGGACGCGCTCGTCCGGCTTGCCTGGTACGGCGCCGCAGCGGTTTCGGGTCACAGCCATCTGACCTCCACGCTCAGCCATGGGTGGATCCAGGCGGCCAGGTCCATGGCCTCCGACGTCTCACACTCACGGCGGACAGGCCCGCAGGGGACTGCGTAGACGGGCCGATTCGAGGGCCTTGGAGCGGGGGTTACGTGCACGGGGATGGGCGCGGGCCGGGCCGGGGTGACGTGTATGGAGACGGGGGCGGGCCGGCCGGGCAGTGGGGGCGGCTGCGGTCGTGCGCGTTCGGCGTCGTAGGCCGCGCGCCGCTGAGGGTTGCGCAGGGTGTCGTAGGCGGCAAGCACCTCGGCCAGGTCGCATTCCGATCCGAGCTGTCCGGCCCGGGTGTCCGGGTGGACAGTGCGCACCAGACGGCGGTAGGCAGAGGTGATCTGCCGCGGCGAAGCCGAGGAGGGGACGCCGAGGACAGCGTAGAGATCGCGGGGAGCTCCAGCTCGCTGCGCGCTCACCGCACTCACCTCCTTCCACCGGCGGTGCCGCGACCTGCATATGTGTAGGTACCTTCCTTTCCACTCGGCCAAACTTGAGTCTACTGTTGTCAAGTTAGCTGCGTGAGGGTATAGGGATGAGTGGTGCCCTGCGCAGAGGGGCGCACGGATTCCCTGCGCAAGCGGCGAAAGGAGTGTGACCGACGGTGCTGATTCGCGCGGATCCCTTCGGTGAACTGGACCGGCCTGTGCGTCGCGCAGGACGTGCTCACCGTCCAGGCCGGGCACCCGAAGCCCGAGGCCGAGGGGTGCGAGACGCTGGTGGCTGAGCCGCCCTACGGGGTGTTCACACGGCAGCTTTTCCTCGGCGAGAACCTGGACCTGACATGATCGAGGCCTGCTACGACGCCGGCGTGCTGACTGTGCGGATCCCGGTGGCCGAACACCCGCCCAGGCCCGCAAGATCGAGATCAGCCAGGGAACAACGGTACAGAAGATCACACGCTGACCCACGGTGAGACCGGTCCAGTGGTCGGTGCCCTGCCGTGCCCGCAGTGTGGTCGCCGCTGGATCGGACGGCTGCTCGCCCGCCGGCCAATACCGACTCCACCAGGCCCGCAGGGCACACCGCGCCAGGAGATCACCGACTCCGCAGGACATCGCCCTGAACGGCGCGAGGCGCCGCTGCTGGCAGCCGACGCGCACGTCCAGCCGAAGCGGGCTGCGCAGCAGGGGACCGAGTAGCGCCCAGCTTTGCCGCGCATCACAGGCAAGACGATGGCTGATCTGGTGATCAAGGGCGATGCTCTGGCGATCCGTCTGGCGTGGTGGGAGAAGATCGCTGCCAGGCGCCGTGGTGTGCGTGTGCCCCTGAGCTGATTTCCCTCGCCGGCGTCCTCGCCACCTCCCCGCGCCCCAGGGATCGCGAGCGTCCCAGGCATTAGGTCGACGGATCGTCGGCGGGCGGCGTGGGAGCGAGGCCGTCCGCTTTTGTGACCGGGGGCAGGTATTCGCCGGCAAGTGTGCGATGCCACCAGGCTCCGGTCCGGCGGAACTCGTGCCAGGTGGTGAATCGGTAGGCGTACAGCCGGGCGCGCAGGAAGGTGGGCGGGGTGGAGGGGAAGGGATTGTGGCGTAGGAGCTTGAGGATGGCCGGGTTGCCGTCGAGGAGCCCGAGGAAGAGCTGGGGGAACCAGGATCCGGCGTAGGCGGGTGAGATCGCGGCGAACCACATCAGCCAGTCGAGTCGCAGGTGGTACGGGGCTATCTGCGGTGGCCTGCGGTGCACGGCACCCGGTTTGCCCTTGAAGGAGTACTCCTTCCATCGTGTCTGTTCGGTGAGGTCCGTCTCGTCGGTTCCCTCGATGGCTATCTCGTAGCGGATGCGTCCGATGCTGCCGAAAGCTCCGTAGGTGTTCACGAGATGGAAGGGATTGAAGGAGGCGTTCATCCGCTGGTGGCGGGAGAACAGGTTGTGGAGGGGCCAGTAGCTGAGCACACAGACCAGGGCGGTGACCGCGATGACCATGCCCACGTACCACATCGGCGTGGGCTCGAAGGCCGTCGGCGGGTCGGGGAGCGGGAGGAGATGCGCGGCCCGAGCTCCGTCGATCGCGGACAGGGCGAGCAGGATCGTCAGCCAGTTGAGCCAGGCGAAGTTGCCGGACGCGATCAGCCACAGCTGGGTGACGACGATAAAAGCGCCGGCCATGCTGGCGACGGGTTGCGGGGCGAACAAAGCGAGAGGTGCGCCCAGCTGTGCGAGGTGGTTGGCGGCGGCCTCCACCCGGTGCACGGGGCGAGGTAGGTGGTGGAAGAACCAGCTGAGCGGGCCGGGCATCGGCTGGGTCTCGTGGTGGTAGTACAGACAGGTCAGGTCGCGCCAGCACGAATCGCCTCGCAGCTTGATCAGCCCCGCGCCGAACTCCAGCCGGAACAGCAGCCACAGCAGCAGCCCCAGCAGCAGGACCGGCGGGCCGATCTTGTCATTGCCGAGGAAGATCGCGAGGAAGCCGGCTTCCAGCAGCAATGACTCCCACATGAAGGAGTACCAGGTCTGCCCGACATTGACGATCGACAGATACAGAGCCCACAGCACCGCCCACATCAACATCGCGGCCCACAGGGGTACGAGGTCTGCCGTGCCCACCGTGACGGCGGCGGATAGGGCAGCACCCGTCCAGGCGACCACGGCGAACCAGCGGTCGGAGTAGTGCCAGTGGAAGATGCTCGGCGCCTGCCGAAACGGTATGGCCGCCAGGAAGTGGCGCACCGGCAGCATCCCACGCTCCCCGATGAGCGCCCGGAACTGCAGGGCCGAGCTCATGAAGGCGACCCCGTAGATGACGGCGAGCCCCCGCTGGAAGACCAGCCTGCTCAGCCAGTAGTCGGCGTCCGTGAACCACTCCATGGCTGCCTCCTGCATGCAGCGTCGCTCCGGACCGCTCGGCCACCGGCTGGCGACCCCTCGGTCGAGGTCTTCCCTCTCGTGGGCGCAGAAGGTCGGGGATGGTCCGCCGGGGTGCTCGTCGCTTGCAGGATCACGCGGGCCACCAGGTCGGGGGCGTCGTTCATGGGTACGTGGCCGCACCCGGACAGTGGGACGAGCCGGGCGGCCGGGATCATGAGTTTGACGCGGGCGGCCTGTCGGGGCGGCAGGAAGTGATCGTTGGTCCCCCAGGCGATGGAGACCGGCACGTCAGGGATGTCACCGTTGAACAGACCTCGCTCACGGCCGGCGCGCAGAGTGGCGGTGAAAGCGGCGGAGTCCCGCAGGGCCCGCAACGCAGCTGCAGCGGCTTTCGGATCGCAGGACTCGAAGCGGCCGTAGAGGGTGCCGATGAGGGCGGTCCGTCCGGCGGCGGTGCCGGCCAGCCGGTCAATGGTGGCCTCTGGTAGGAAGCGAACCCCTTGTCGAGCCGCGGTCGGTACCGCGTAGGCGTACCGCCGCTCGGTTTCGGTCCAGAATCCGGCGGGGGCCAGGGCGGTCACACTGCGGGCGAGACCGGCCTGTCCAAGGCGGAACGCGATCAGTCCACCCAGTGAGTGGCCCACCACATGCGGGGTGTCCACTCCCAGGGCCGTGAAGACGGCTTCCAGCCAGGCTGTCGCGGTGCTCAGGTTCCGGGGCACGGCCGGGTCGAGGTCGGGCGAGTGCCCGAAGCCCGGCAGGTCGATCGTGATGGTTTGCCCGTCGTCGGCCAGCAACGGCACCACCTGCCGCCAAGCCTGCCGGTGATGTCCCAAGCCATGGATCAGTACCAGCGGCTCACCATGGCCCTGCCGCTCGCAGGCCACCGTCACTGGCGCCAGGTCCTGGGCGCGCGCCTCCACGAACGACACTCCCGGCGGCACCGCCCACCGACCACCATTGCCGTGACGGGCCTCGTCCAGCGACGACTGGCCGGCCGTCGTTCCTGCCCGTGCCCTCAGCCGGCCTGCCGCCATCCGCGCCGCTCTGCTGTCGAGGAGTGAAGACACCACAGGCATCACCCAACACCTCAGCCCCGCCTCTCGACACACCACTCGTCCCGTGAAAAATAAGGGTAGAAAGTTGAGTCGAGCGGAGGCAAGTAAAGGCAGCGGATGCTAGTCAGGATTCAGGGAACGCCTGCAGGGCTGCCGCAGTTTTAAGACGTCATCTCATTTGGCTGGCTCGGTAGGCTGTCGGTCGTGGTGGGGATCGTTGAACGGCTGGTGCCGGACGAGTTGTGGGAGCTGTTCCAGCGCGTGGTGCCGGAGGCGCCGACGCGGCCTCAGGGCGGTGGCCGACGCCGTCATGGTGACCGGGAGGTGCTGGCTGCGATCGTGTTCGTGGCCACGTCGGGCTGCACTTGGCAGCAGTTGCCGTCGGCGTCGTTCGGGCCGTCGGGTGCGACGGCTCACCGGCGCTTCGCCGAGTGGACCAAGGCCAGGGTGTGGGCCAAGCTCCACCGTCTGGTCCTCGACGAACTCGGCTCCCGTGGCGAGTTGGACTGGTCCCGCTGTGCGATCGACTCGGTGAACATGCGGGCCCCGAAAAGGGGGACCTGACGGGCCCGAATCCTGTTGACCGGGGCAAGTATGGCTCGAAGATCCACTTGATCACCGAGCGGACCGGTCTGCCCCTGTCCGTCGGGATCTCGGGGGCGAATCTGCACGACAGCCAGGTCCTGATCCCCCTGGTCAAGGGCATACCGCCGATCCGCTCACGCCGCGGACGACGGCGACGCCGGCCGGGAAAGCTCCACGCCGACAAGGGCTACGACTACCCCTACCTGCGGCGATGGTTACGCGGGCGTGGCATCGCCCACCGCATCGCCCGCAAGGGCAACGAGACCTCGACGCGACTGGGCCGTCATCGCTGGACCTCGAACGCACCATGGCCTGGCTCGCCGGCTGCCGACGTCTCCACCGACGCTACGAGCGCAAAGCGGAACACTTTCTCGCCTTCACGAGCATCGCCTGCACCCTCATCTGCTACCGCAGGCTCGTGCCCACCGGAGCAGCAAGACTCAGGTGTTGGCGGCCCCGTAGTGCAAAACGTCGCCTTGTGGAAGCAGGTATCCGATGTCTCGTGTCTGCGGCAACTTTCCTGCCAGCGTCGATGCGTCGGTGCAACCAGAGACCTCGAAGCCGACGACCCCCAGGCTGAAGGAGGCGCTCTTGAAAGTCTCAGCCCCAATGGCGGCCAGCCAGTCGTCCATCACGTGGGACCTGAAGAACGGCCGGCCGTCCCAGTACGCAAGACCCGCGTGATCAAGCGCACCTACGGGGACGTAAAAGTCCAGCCAGTCGCCACTGTCATCACCGCCGCGGATCGCCACGCAACCGCACACGACCAGTTGGCCCGTCGGCAGACGGACCTGACCATGAAGATGGCCGAACTCGGTCAGAGAGCCGACCGTGCACGGCACGGGATCCTGCTCCTCAGGTTCACGGTCACTGTGCCCAAAGCACCCGTGAACGTCTGCGGCGGACCACAGAGCACTCAGCACGGCCTGAAGCTGGTCATCATCACTCGATCCAACCTCGATGGCCAGCTCGTAGTAGCCATCGGACCAGTTGGTCTGGTCCCGGAAGGAAGCCGGATTCGTCATGACGTGATCATGCGGTAGAGCCCGATCCAGCGCCACCCTCATTCAGTGCACAGCAGGACCAATTGAGATGACGCCTAAGGAGTGCCCAGCACGAGTCCCTCAGAGAACAGGGGCGTATCCCTCGAAGAGCGTCCGGCGCGGATTCGGGCTTTCACCGATGCGCCGCTGGTCCTCTCGGCCCGGGTTCGAGAAGTCCGCCCAGCGATCGCTGACTGTCGCGAGGAGGTATTCCGGCCATGGCTCGGCTTGTGATCCGAAAGGAAGAGCTGATCGTCAAACTGAGCTGGTGGGAGAAGATCGCCGCACGACGAGGCGACGTCAAGGTGCCGATCTGTGCGGTGAAGAGGGCAACCGTTGAGCCCTCGTGGCGGCACGTTCTGCGCGGCACACCCGGCCGGGGGGTGTGGATTCCGGGTTCCCTGTGCCTCGGTGTGCGGCAGCAAGCAGGGATGCAGGATTTTGTTGCCATCCGGCCCTGGCAGCTTCCGGTGGTCCGCATCGACCTCCGCCCGACGGACTCGCCTTTCGCGCGCATCGTCGTATCGGACCGCGTGCCTCAGGCGACGGCGGCCATGGTGCGTACAGCCCTGAGCCGACTCCCGGCCCCCTTCGATCCATCGGACGTCCCCGCCAAGCCGGTGCGCAAGCCTGCCTGGTGTCCAGGTCGTGCGCCGGCCCCTGCCCCGCGCCCGGTATAAGCGGCCCCGGCGGGCGGCAGTGAGCAACTGATCGGCTACAGGTGCCGTGGGGAGTCTGGGCAGGTGCCGGCTTCCTGTATCAGCTTTCGTACGCAGTAGAGCAGGCTTGGAGCCGTGCGCCTGCCGCCGCCTTGACGCACCCCGGAGCGACGACGCACGTGAGTGGCCACGGCGACCGCCTCGGGCGCTGCACTTAAGGACGGGTGCGTCGAGCGGGTGCCCATTTCCTGTCAGGTGGCCGCCACCAACCTGCCGCACGACGCTCTGGCGCCCGACCGACGAAGAAGCGGACCTCGGCGAAGCCCCTGTGCCGCCACCAGAGAGGCGAGCATCTGCAAGCTGCGCAGCGCGTGAGCCGGTACCAACCCCGGGGCCCGTACGAGCAGCAGACCCAATACATCGACCTACGCTGACGCGGGACTATGCGCCCATCACCCCAGACGATGCTGTGATGCGGCGAGTTCAGCGGAGGGATCGGCAAGCCACCTGGCGCAGGCGTGGCCGGCATCTATGCCTAGCAAGGCCACTTTGGGTTCACCAACAGGTACTGACGCGTTCAGATCGTCGTCCACGAACTCCCGCTGGAGAACTGGAGCCTCGGGGGCCTTTCGACACCGGCACCGATCCCGGCTTCGACATCACGTCGGCAATGTGCCACAGGTATGGCGCAGCCCGCTTTCCTCCCGCCTACCAGGAGCAGGGCGGCCAGCGAGTCGAATACCGCCAGTGAGGACCAGTACAGGTTCAACCAGTCCGGAGCCCAGCTGTATCGATGCAGGCCGCTGCGGACGAGCTCGGCGATGTGTGAAGTGGCGCCCACGAAGACCAGCACGACGACATACACGGCCACCAGTTCCACCACCCACCGCGGAGTCTGGCGTATCCATCGGATCACGCGATCGATTCTCCCAGCGTTTTAAGGCTGGGCCGGGCGCGGTTCAGCGTGTGAGGTGACGGTAGTTGATCAGAACGGCGGCGATGCCGACGAACCCGAGAAAATGCTCAGCCTTGCGTTCGTAGCGGCGGTGCAACCGTCGGCAGACTGCCAACCAGGACACGGTCCGTTCGACGACCCAGTGGTGGCGGCCCAGCCGTTGTGACGACTCGACGCCTTTGCGGGCGATGCGGTGGGTGATACCCGGCTGCGGCGCCCTCGGCGGAGGTGGTCGTAGTCGTAGCCCTTGTCCGCGTGCAGCTTCGCCGGCCGTCGGCGGCGCGGGCCGCGACGGGACCGGATGGGCGGGATGCCGCGTACGAGGGGTTCCAGCCGTGGCTGTCGTGCATGTTCGCACCGGAGATACCCCAAGACAGCTGAACGATCAAGTCCCTTGGCGTGCAGCACGGGCAGACGCTGCCGATCCACGATGCGGGCGGCAGCGCCGCCAGGGTCGCCGAGCGTCGTTTCCGCTTCCGGGGCGCTGGTGGGCGGGTTATTGGGTGACGGCTGTGATGGTGCCGGTTCCGCCTGCGCGTTGGTTGGCTGCGTGGGCTTCTTGGTAGGTGAAGTACCGGCGGAGAGTGCCGTCGGGCAGGGTCAGCTGGTACAGGATGACTGGCTGGGGGGAGGGTGTCGTCCCGCCGCAGTTGCAGGCCATGTGCCGAGTCCTTCCGGTAGGTGCGGTTGGGTGTTCAGTCCAGCCAGCGGGAGGCGATTCCCGTGAGGTAGGAGAGGGTCAGAGCTGTTGCCGGAGCCTGGAACCAGGGGGAATCTTGGAGCAGGTACGCGGAAGCGGTTGCGATGGTTGCTGTCCAGGTTGCGGTGCACCAGCTGCAGTTGACCAGGTCCGCGGGTTTGGACTCGTCGCCGAATCGGTTGGCGGCCCAGATCCTGAGCCCGGCGGCCAGTGAGTCCTTGGTGACGAATCGGGTGATGCGGCAGGTGGCACCGAGGGCCATGAGGAACGCTGCGAGGTTCACGGGGAGTCCCTTACCCTCTGGTGAGAACTGGAGCAGGCCGTTTCTGGCCTGGCGGACCGGGGACGGCCCTTGGGGCGGCCCGTCCGTCGCGAACGTCGATGACAACCGCCCCGTCGGGCGGGGCCGGGTGGGTCACACGGGCGGGATGCAGGGCGGCAGGCTGTTCGTGGACTGGAGCCTGGTGCTGCTGATCGCCGTCGCATCGTTCGAGCCGGCGTTGGGGACGTAGATGTGGCCGTTGGGAGCTATCGCCACCCCCGACGGAACGGTGCCCGGCAGGAATGGTGAGCACCGTCGCCAAGAACGGCCTCAGTAGCTGGAGGGCCGAGAATGCGGCAACGACTCGGTCGGTATCAGCCTGTTCCCAAGGCTGCACTTGATGGAGAAAAGCGGGTATCTGTGCCCCCAGCAGCTGGGGGAGGTCGGTGGTCATGGAGACCCCTTCGCTCGCGATGAGTTGGGGGGATTGCTTGTCCTCGGCTGAGGAACGCCAGAGGGCACCGGCATTGCCGTATCACGTGTGCGGAGGACGCATGCGGGGCACGGGGGCGAAACACGTGCCATGGGCTGCCGATCGCCGGGAGGGAGTGGGCGGCCCACCGGTTCGAGTCCAGTAATCCATCCAGATGAATGCGCAGGCAACGCGGTTGCTGGGCATTCACTCGAATGGCCCAGTGCTCGACAGGTTGCTGTGCCCGGGGTCGGCGCAGAGAACACGGAATGGTTCATCCGCCTCAACGCACGCGGCTCACAGCGGCTAACACAAGGAAGATGAAGGGCGCGCCGGCGGCACCCGCCAAGCGAACTGGTCGGTCCCCTGGCCGGCGGGCCGCGGCGGTGGGCTGCGTTGGACACGAGGGATCCGCCGATCTCTGCGCTGTACCGTCTTCGGAGACGATCACCGGGAGGGGCGGGATGACCAACGGTCTTCAGTTCAGTTGGCAACTGAGTGGCAGCGGCTGGGCAACGTGCCTCATCAAGGATCGTTCTTCGGAGCGGAAGGACGTCGTCAGCTACTGCACGGATGCTCTTGCCGACTTGCTTCACGGTGTGGCGGGTCTGTATGGCCCCGTACCTGTCCAGCGCTTCTCCTTCGACCTTGAACCTGCTGAAGTGAGGTGGGTCTTGCGACGCAGGGGGTCGGAGGTTGATGTGTCGATCTACCGCTTCCCCGACATGTCCGCGAGCTTCAATGTGCCCGACCAGAACGGCACACTCGTCTGGGACTCTACGCAGCCGCGAAACCTTCTCGCTCACGTCGTCATGGAGGCCGCTCAGTCAGTACTGCAGGCCCATGGCGAGGACGGCTATCGGGCGAAGTGGGTTCAGCAACCCTTTCCCATCGCTGCACTGCAAGACCTCCGCCGACTGCACCTCCCGCACGACGGGTGTGAACCGCAGCATGGTGTTGCCGTTTCATAGGCCGACGGATGCTTCCCAGAGCAGATCTGCGTCGCCGTAGCGCTCAGCCGCGCGATGACCTCTACCAGCGCAAAACGCCGAGCGGCCGGTGAGTGATCAGGCAGCAGGCGAGTTTGAGGAAGGCTTCGTGGATGTCGGCCCGCCGTTCCCATCGGATGCGCAGACGTCGGAAGCCGTGCAGCCAGGCGAAAGTCCTCTCCACGAACCAGCGGTGGGTGCCCAGTCCGGTGCCGTGCAGGGTTCCGCGGCGGGCGATCGCGGGCACGATGCCGCGGGCGCGGACCTGGTCGCGGTAGATGTCGTGGCCGCGGGCGGCGATCTACGAACACCTCAACTGGACCGCCCGCAAACTCGGCCTGATCACCCTCTCTCCCGGCCAGTGCGCCTGGCTGTCCAAGGACAACTATGCCGTGCACCGGGTGTACTGCCCGATGGACGGCGGCGGCGGTTCCACCGGCCCCGGCTACATGAACGCCACCGCCGAATTCGGCGCCAGCTTCCACGTCTACCTCAACCCGGAGCAGACCGGCGTTCTGGACGATGGCACTGGCGTCCAGGACGACGACGGCGACAGCTACAGCCGTGACTCCTTCAACTCCATCGACGAGGAGTCCAAGGAGCAGCGCGCCTTCGCCACCGAGTCCGACCTCTCCTGGAGCATCCTGCGCCGCGTCCTAGAAGTTACGTGGAATCACTTGCGAGGCTGGTGGTCTCGTACGGGGACTCACGGACTGAAGGGATCAGCCGTACCAGATGGTCGAGCTGAGGAAGAAGTGCCGAATATCGGTCGGCACGAGCAGGCGACGGCCTGGCTACAGATGTGGCAGGACCTGGGACGGGCACCGAGGACGATCGATGCCTACGCCCGGGGATTGGCGGAGTACCTGGAGTTGTGCAAGCGGGAGAGCGTGGACCCAGTGCGGTCCACGCGGGCCCATATCGCCTTGCATGTACGGGAGTTGGTCTCGCGGCCGAGCCGCCGGGGAAGTAAGGCCGTGGCTCTGGACTCCGGTGCCGGGTTGTCGAACGCGACGCTCCAGCAGCGCCGGGTGTCGGTGCGGCTGTTCTATGACTTCCTGATCGAGGAGGGGCTGCGCCAGGGCAACCCCGTCGGCCGAGGCCGCTACACCCGGGGGCCCGTGGTGGTGGGCAGCAGCGTGGGCTGGTGCGGAGGCTGGTGAAACTTCCCTGAATCCCCAGCGACGAGCAGTGGCGGGCCGTGCTGGCGATCGCCGCCGCCGAGCCGGTGCGCAACCGGCTGATGCTGGCCTTGGCCTAAGATGCAGCCTTGCGCCGGGAGGAGTTGTGCTCGCTGCGTATCGATGACCTGGACCCGGGTCGGCGGTTGGTGCGGGTGCGGGCGGAGACGCCAAGAGCCGCCGGGAACGGATCGTGCCCTACTCGGCGGCGACCGGGGTCCTGCTGTCTCGGTATCTGGTGCGTCGGGCCACGGTCAGTCGGGCGCGCGGTGGGCTGTTCCTGTCGGAGTCGCGGCGCAACTTCGCCCAGCCGCTGAGTCTGTGGACGTGGTCGAAGGTGGTGCACCGGATCGCCGTGGAGGCCGGGCTGGGAGGTGCAGGCGATCGCCACCTTCGCCGGACACCGGCACACCGACTCCACCATTAAAGATCTCCCCCAAGACCCTGACCAAGGCATACCGCGAAGCCGGCTACTTCGCCCGGAACGTGCGCACCATCGAGGTCCTCGTCGACCGCGACGCCGTGGCCTCCGGGGCAGCAGCCAGCGGTGAACCCTGGCAGTACTACGACTTGGGCCACGGCTGGTGCACCTACTCCTTCTTCGAACAGTGCCAGCACCGGATGGCCTGCGCCCGCTGCGACTTCTACACCCCGAAGAACTCCAGCAAGGCCCAACTCCCCGAAGCCAAGGAGAACTTGCAGCACATGCTCGCCTCCATCCCGCTGACTGAGGACGAACGTGCCGCGGTCGGCGACGGCCAAAGCGCTATCGACGCGCTCCTTGCCCGGCGCACCGAGATTCCCACACCGGCCGGCCCTGTACCACGGGAGCTTGATCTCCCGGCCACCGTCACCATGCTGCCCATTGTGGAAGTCCGTCAAGGCAAACAGGAGTGAATCTTGGCAAACCTGATCCCACATCAACTGAAGTCGGTCACATTCCGTCACCTCGACTACGCCGATGCCCACCAGGCACTGCGCGCCATGTGCTGCCGAAAGGAGCCGTCAGCGTCTTCCGCCAAGACGGCACACCAACATCGCCACCGTCTGCCCACACACCGTCTGCGATCTCGCCAGGCCCTGACCATCCTCGGAACAAGGTGATCAACCAGACATCACCCGACTACGGCGAAGCCCTGCCCTTACGGTAGCCCGACACAAGGCCAATGATCACCAGAGACCCCAGGATTACAGCCAGCCAGAGGGCATTGTCCAATACGGCGATCAGAATTAGGGCGAGCGCGACCACAAGGCTTGCAATGGTGTAGTTCAGCTCGCGCTTATCTCCCTTGCGCTCAACCTCCCTCTTTGCCTGCACGTATCGAGGGTCGGCAGGGCTCGTCTCAGGGGGGAGATTTCCGGCACGTAGGATTCGCTGATGGTGACGCCACGGCGTCGTTCCGTTCTTGCTTCGGGCCTTCCGGCGCCGTTCCTCGTTCCACCTTTCCTGGGGTGGCAGACTCTGCAACCACCTGTTCCTGTCCCGCGTGTAGTGCCGGTATCCGTATGTCGCGAGGTCCCGTTCTTCCTGTCTGCGCCGGGCCTGTTCACGCTGGAACTGGGCGGCACGTTCACGCTGGATCTGGGCGGCGCTCTCCCTTTCTCTTAGCGTGCGCTCACGGTCTCGCCTTAAGCCTTCGGCAATGTCATCCGGAGAGATGGATTCGCCGATGTTGATTTGGTCGGCGTTGTACTGGGGGCCGTTGACCTGCTGACCCTGCTGGTTGAAGCTTGCCCCCCGCCCCTGGTTACCTCTGGAGTCCCCGCGGTCGCGGTCGTACGCGTTACCCACCGAGGAACACCCTCACGGCACCAGCAAGGTTGTTCACCATCTCTGCGACTGCGCCACCCATGGTGAGGAGCCCGGCAAGGCGGCCCCGTGCAGCGCCGGTGTCCCCAGCCTCCAGCTCTCCGCGCGCTGCGGTCAGCTCGGCGGTCACCTGCTCGCGGGTGGCGGCGGGTACCTCCAGCTCCTGCACTGCGGCCAACGCCTGGTCGAACTCCCTCGCCACCGTCCGGGCATCGATGGGGCTGCGGTTCCCGTGAGTGACATTGACGGTGTCACCCATGTACTGGTTGCCGTGCACCGTCTGGTTGCCTTGGTTAAACGTTGCCATGCCAGCATGATGCCCCAACGTGCCCCGCCAGGGGCAGGAGTTGGTGGCCGCCGAGCTCACCCGACCGGATTACCCGGTGCCACACCAGAGATACCAGTGCGGCGGACACGTGGCTGTCAGGCTCGCTGTACTCGATGCAGAGGCGTCCTCGTGGACTGCGCCGTCGCCATGCTGCCCATCCTGGAAGTCCGCCAAGGAAAACAGGAGTGAATCTGGACAAACCTGATTCCACATAATGGCGAACACCCCACTGTCCTGAGCCCAGCGAAGGGGCGCCGGACCCTCCAGCGCGGCTGGTCCACCGCTGCTCGACCAGGCGAAACTGCGACCGACGGCAGGGACCGTCACTGCACGGCGAGGCCGCCGCCCAAGGCCGCGGCCTCGCGTGCAGAACTACTCACCGAGACGCGGTGAGGGGTGTATCGGGAAGCAGCCGAGAGAGATCAAAGACGGTGGGGTGCACGTCGGTGGCCAGGAGCAGCAGTCGCAAGAATGTGCTTGCAGATCCGTGACCGTGGTGGTGCGCCCGGTGCCGCCACGGGCGATGGGGGCGAAAAGGAGGTGCAGGACCGTGACGTCCATGAAGGGCACCTGCTTCAGGTCCCACAACAGGTCGCTCACGTCGGCCGGCAGCGCCTCCAGGCGCTTTGGCCGTGGCACGGCTGGCGAGTCGTCCGGCCTGGTCGAGGCGCACCAGGCCCTTCATCAGGCCGAGCAGGTCCGGTGGCGGCTGCAGGGAGAAGGTGCGGGTGGCGTGGTCGATGACCGTTAGCGACTGCAGGCCGCCCTGGTGCCACCAGTAGACCCGCGGCGACAGCGCGCCCGGGCCGTCCTCGTACGCACCGAGGGCGTAGGCCGCAAGATCGTTGATGGCATCGGCCACGGACCCATCGACGATGGGATGGTACGCCAGCAGGTGCCGGGTCGGCACAACGACAAGAGCCCCGGCCTTCGGCAGCGGCTCACCGGTCACCTGCCGGGCCAGCTCGGACAGGAAAAGTGCCTTGCTCTCCACGAACGGAGAGTCGCCGTAGGCCGAGTGCAGCAGTGCCCGTCCGTCGATGGCAACCTCCTCGTGTTCGACCGGCACGCCCATCAAATTCGCGTATGCCGCCTGCCCCAGCTTCTCCAGACCGGCGCGGTTCACGTCGACGTCGGTGAGGATCCGCACGGTGGTGGGCCCGTCAAGGGCATAGGTGAAGACGAGCCCGTCGGCCACCAGGCGCGCGTAGCTCAAAGAGCCTGCCAAGTCCGCGGTGAACGACTCGACGGGCAGCAGCCGCGCATGCACACCAGCCAGCAGTTCTGCAGCGCTCTCGCCGCTACGACTGGCCTGCCGCAAATTGGCGAAGTGGGACTCCACGAGATCGGGCCAGCGGTCCTCGGGCACCCGGCGGCATATGTGCGCCAGGTTGTGCAGGGGGGAGTGGTGACCGTCCTCGATGTGGGAGGCGGCGAGTGCTCGAAGTCGCGCTGCCTGTATGGCAGTCAGCATCGGCAGGTCCGGGTCGGAGGCATCTCGCGTGCCAAGAGCATCGTCTCGATTCACCTGTTCGACTCTGCTGCGCAGTGGGAACGTGGCTGCGGTCGACGAGCTGCTCGCCGTGAGGCGGCACGGCGCCTCTTACCGCCGGCCACCATAGACGAGCCCCGCGAGGAAAGAACGCTTCCATGCATCTTTCAGTGGTGTGCACGGCCGCGCACGGCTTGTTGGGGTTTTGCTGAAGCATGCTCGGTCAAGCAGAGATCTCGCGCGGCGGTCGCGACCTCCATCGGTGCAAACCTGACCGCCTCAGGCTGCGCGGCGGCCGGCACCTGTCTCCGTCCATTTTCAGTAGGCGAAACTCGTGACGGGGCGTGAATTCCACTCAGTGAAAATTATGCCCTGTTCTGTCCGTGACAAGTTGAGAGGCGCTGCCTCGGAGTGCTCGACTCTGAGCTATCGGCGTCAGGCAGTGACTGATGTGACGGGCTACTGAATTCAGCAGCGATGTGCGTCTTCGCGCACCTCAGGAGGGTCTTCTGCTGGTCGTCGGCGCCGCCGTCCCCGTCGGTGCTGTCGTATCCGGCGTGATGGTCCGGGTTGCGGCACCGTCATGCCGACGGAGGACGGCCTCGTCCCGCGCATCACTTCGGTCATGAGGAAGCCGGAATACCGGCATGCCCAGGGGGCTACTTCGGCACGGCTGAACAGCAGGGGGGTGGGGGTGCGAGAGCGGGCGCAGGCCGAGATCGCCGCCCGCCGGGTCGAAGCGGCGGACGGCCTGATCGCCGCGCAGATGGTACGTGGAGCGAACGCTGTCACCGCAGCAGTGACCGACGCAACCAGTGCCCGGTACGCTGCCCTTCAAGGGGCCAACGGCAGGTGCGGTCCTGTGCACAGGTCGTTCGGCGTCCAGCCTCATGTGCTGCACTGAGAGGAGACGATACCCGGATGCCTCAACGCGGCTTCGAAGGCGAGCCAGCGTCCAGTACTTTCCTTCTGGAGATCGCTCAATTCAAGTCCGTAAGAGATCTTGTCGAGCGGGCCAGAGCTGAGGGTCAGGTTGCTGGCGACGACCTGCGTCGCGCATTTGAAGCAGATCAGATTCCAGTTGCCCAGTGGAAGAATCTCCTGCGCCGTCTCAATGAGTTCTTCGAGCAAGAGAATGTGACGCTCTTGGTCAGTGCCGCGCCCGCGCGCATGGCTAAACGTGTTTCCGAGCGGGACCCAGTGGCTCGCCCGGCCAACAAGGCTGCGGTGAAGGGGCGCCATCATGGCATTCCTGCCGAACTGTCTGACCTCATTGCCAATGAGGGTGCTCCTGCAGCCGCAGCTACTCTCTTCACAGGCATGGAACGGATCTTTCGAGAACTAGGCCCTCCTCCCGAAGAACTGCTGGGCGAGTACAGATCCGAAGCACCTGGAGGGGGAGGTGGTCAACGGTGACGGATTCGAAGCCACAGGGCGACTCAACTGGGCTTGAGATCGCGCTGCAATGGGCACAGCTTCCTGCCGAGCACCTGAAAGCCGCGCTGGATGCGCTCGAACCAGAGCTTGCCAGACAGCATCAACTGCGGGTGATTCAAGTCCAGCTGGCGGCTCAAACAGAGAGAGAACGAAGGGCTCATCTGCTGTACCTGGGCGGACTGGTCGGCGGTTTCCTGATTGTTGTCGCGATGCTCTCCGCTGCGGTGATCGTAGGGATAAACGGCCTGCCCTGGCTTTCCGGGCTGCTTGCCGGGCCCAGTGTGCTGTCACTGGCTGGGCTTTTTGTGCTGCGGCGAGTCGACTCCGGTGCCGCAAGAAACGCCGCACGTGCTCACGACGCGGCTCTCAATGCCGCATCGCAGCCCGGCGCTGGCGGCGTCGTGTAAATGCCCGTGACAAACTGCTCGCGAAGCGATTGGGGAGGAATGAGAGAAGCGGTCTGACGAGCCAGTGCTTTCCGGTATCGACAGCGGTGTCGAGCCCTGCTGCGCCGAAAGGTCCTGTGATGCCGTTGTACGCCCCGGCTACCGTCACTGTCACCCGCGTTGGGGCGCAACCTGCCCGCGGACTTCCCGCCCTGGCAGACCGCGCACGCCATGGAGTTCCTGTACCCAGCCGGGGGCCTGCTGGGCTCGTTCGGGTCGAAGAGTCCGGTGCCGAGGATGTCGCCGGGCTTCACTCGCCCGTGCCGGGCGGACACGATATGGGCGGCTGGATTGAGGCGGGTGAGCGGGGCACGAAGACGATCGGCGCTGTCTGTATCGACGAGCGGTCTTGTCGAGGACGATGACGTCGGCGAATTCGATCTGGTCCATCAGCGGGTCGCTGACGGTGCGTTCGTCGTCTTCGTACTGGTCCATCCCCCCACTCGGCCAGTCCGTCGCCTTCGGTCAGCGAAATCCGCCACGCCTCGCGCGTGGTCTACTCCGACGGCCTCGGCCTCGGCCTCGACAGCGCCTCCGCCGCCACACCCATCGGCATGGGCTGCCGCGTCTGCGAACGCCTCGACTGTCCTCAGCACGCCGTACCGTCCGTGGGACGGCCGCTGGCCGTCAACGAGAACAGCAGCACATGCGTCCCCTATCCCGTGGTGGGCCCATTGACCTGAGCCCGCCCCGTGATGGCTGCTGCTCGGCCTCGGCTGCGGACAGGCTTCTGGGATCGTCTGGCGTCACAGGGACACTCGCATCGACCGAGTGCGGGACGTGGGACAGGACTTCCGCGCTCCGAACCGCCCTGGGGCCCGGCCGGTCGAAGTAGGCGGGCCTATCGAGGACGCCATTCCCTCGGCACGCCCTGCTTCTCCCAGCCGATCAGCGGGCGCACCACAGGAAGGTTGGCGGCCTTGTCGACGGGCGGCCCTGTTCGCCGGCGTCTGACTGGTTACCTGCCCAGAGGCCTGTTGACCGCCGCAATGGCGAAGGCGTTGCCCCTCGCCTACTGGGGATCGGGGTTTGTGGATCAGTGGTCGAGTGAGATGGCGTTCTTGGCCCGTGTGACGGATTCCTCGGAGGCCGGGCCGCCGGGGTTCTCGGTCGCCAGTGCCTGGTTGAGGGTGACGAAGGGCCGCATGCGCTCTTCGTAGCGGGCGAACGCGATGCGGTGGTCGCCGTCTGCCTGGACGAGTGCGTCGGCCAGTACGTGTGCGCCGACCAGGGCCAGGCTGGTGCCCTGGCCGGACAGTGGGGACGCGCAGTATCCGGCGTCCCCGAGGAGCACGGTCCGGCCGTGTGACCAGCGTTCCATCCGGATCTGGGCCATCGCGTCGCAGAAGAAGTCGGGTGCTTCCCATGCTGACTTCGTCAGTCTCGTCGCCTCCCAGCGCAAAGTCGCGAGCCGGTTGGCGACGGTCTGCCGGAGCCAGTCGGTGTCGCGGTGGTCGCCGTCGAGCGGCCCGGACTGGAACCCGAAGGCGATCCTCAGTTCGGTGTTGCCGCGCACGGGCATGATGCCGAAGCCGGCGTCCCCGTCCCTGAGCCAGACCTGCCAGTTGTCCAGGTCGAGGAAGTTGTCCGCGCTGAAGATGGACACGTAGCTGCCCAGGTGGTGGGCGAAGTCCTCTTCCGGACCGAAGACCAGTCGTCGCACGGTCGAGTGCAGGCCGTCGGCTCCCACCACCAGGTCGAAGGTGCGGGGAGCGGCGTGCGTGAAGTGCACCTGTGTTTCGCGCTCGTCCTGGTCGAGCGCCGTGATGCTGTCCCCGAACAGGTACTCCACGTCGTCGCGGGTGCGCTCGTACAGCATCTGCACCAGGTCCTCGCGCAGTAGCTCGATGTCGCCGCTGTCCAGCCGGCCGCTGCTGTAGGTCGCCTCGGTGGACCGCTCGATCTCGTTGCCATCGGTGTCGAGGAGCGACATCCCACGCATCCGGGTACGGACTTGCTGTGCCTGCTCCAACAGGCCCATCCGGGCGACGACATCGAGCGCGACACCGCGGATGTCCACGGCCTGGCCGCCCCGGCGCAGGCCTGGCGCGCGCTCGACGACGGTGGGCGCGAAGCCGCGGTGGCGCAGCAGGTGGGCGAGCGCGGATCCGGCGATGCCGCCGCCGGAGATGAGTACGGTCTGCATGGGAAGCCCCCTTCATACGGTGTACGCGACTGAATGTACGGCGTACGCGTAGCGCTGCCAACTGCCCTTGGAAGCCCATCTGTTCTAGTTCAGAGGCTCGATCTGCGGCATCGCTGCTGCTAGGTTCTGAACTAGTACAGGGCCGAGGGGCCCGAGAAAAAAATCGGGAAGAGGGCCAGGCGGGCGACGCCAGGAATGGATGGAGGCAGCAGCGAGCCATGGCTGTGGAAACAGATCCGCCTTATCTGCGCATCGTCGGCGAGATCCGGCGGCGTATTACGGACGGCGAGCTCGCCCCAGGTGACCGGGTGCCCTCGACCCGTCAGATCTCCAAGGAGTGGGGCGTCGCACTCGCCACCGCGACCAAAGCACTGGCCGCCCTGGCCCGGGAGGGGTTGGTGGAGGCCCGCCCTCGTGTCGGCACCGTCGTTGCCGCTGGCCCTGCACCCGAACCATCGAAGCGCCGGGCTGCCCCCGCCAGGCGCGCCGCCCTCCTTGATCACGAGCTGACCCGTGAACGGATCGTCCGGGCCGCTATCGAGATCGCGGACGCCGAAGGGCTTGCCGCGCTGACCATGCGTGGCGTCGCCGCCCGGCTGAACGTGGCCGCCATGTCTCCGTATCGGTACGTGACCGGCAAGGACGATCTGGTGCTGCTGATGGCCGATGCCGCCTTCGGTGAGGGTACCTACCCCGCCACGCCCCCCGACGGCTGGCGATCCCGCCTCGACCTTGGCGCGCACGTCCTCTGGTCGGTCTTCCGCTCGCACCCCTGGCTGGCGCAGCTGAGCCCGCTCACCCGGCCCTTGATGTTGCCCAACCTGATGGTCCACGCCGAATGGGCGCTCGGTGCCTTGGACGGCCATGGCCTGGACCCGAAGACCATGATGGACCTGCACATTCTCCTCTACAGCTACGTCCAGGGCCTTGCGGTCAACCTGGAACAGGAGGCCCAGGTTGAGGCTACCACCGGCTTGACCGATGGCCAGTGGATGGACCGTCAGGCCCCCGCGGTACAGGCCATCGTCGCATCCGACCGGTACCCGGTGTTCACCAAGATGCTCGGGGCTTTCAAGGACGGCTACGACCTGCGCCTCGACGAACTGTTCGCGTTCGGGTTGGGCCCCCTTCTCGACGGCGTAGCCGCCATCGTCGAAGGACAGTCACCCCGCCGCTAGCCAAGGGTCCACCGGCAGGATGCACCCGTGATGCTGCTCCGCCCATTGAGGGCCGAACGAAATGCCTGGGCGAAACGGTCCAGTGAGTGGAAGAGGCTGGCGCACACGGTGCGTATGTGTTTGCTCGGTGCGCATGCTTCTGTGCGGTGTGTGGAGGCGATGGCACTGTTGCCGCGGATGGGCGGTGGCCCTGTTGCTGGGGTGCCACCCCCGGCATTCACGGCGCGTCCGGCAGCCCGGGGCCGGTGCAGTGCACGTCCGCCTTCGGCGTCGTGCCGTGGACGAGATAGGCAGCCGCGGCGTCGTCCACGCAGGCGTTGCCCCGGCTGGCGAACACGCCGTGCGAGTAGTCGTTGTCGAGCGTGACCAGGCGCGAGCCGGGCAGCAGTCGGCGCAGTCGGCGTGCGCCCTCGATGGGGGTGACGGGGTCGTGCGCGGAGGCCACCAGCAGTACGGGTGGGGACTCGGGGCTGCCGAGCGGGGTGCGGTGGGCAGGCTTGTGGTGCCAGTAGGCGCAGGTGGATGCCTCCATGCCGGTCAGGACCGGCTGCGGGTCGAGCCGGCGGGTGCTGTGGATGTCCGCCAGGATCCGGTGCGGTGTGGGGGCGGGGGAGTCGGCGCACTTGACGACGCGGTTCGCTGCTTCGTAGTTGCGCGAGTCCGGGCTGTCGAAGGCGGTGGTGGGACGGAGCCCGTCGAGGCGTCGGTCGTGCAGGTAGGTGCGCAGGCCATCGGCCAGGCCGGCCCAGCGTTCGGTGCGGCCCAGTGCACGGTAGACGGTGCGGTCGAACTCGGCGGGTCCGAAGCCGTCCACGGGGTGCCTGGTGAGTGCGTGGCGCACGCGCAGGTAAGCCCGGCGCGTGGCGGCTGCGTTCTCGCCGAGGCCGAAGCGTTCCGCGTGGGCGGCGGTCCAAGTGAAGAAGGTGTCGCGCTGCCGCAGCAGTGCGCGGCTCTGGGTGACGTCGAAGTCGTACCAGTCCCACGGGCCCACGACACTGTCGAGCACCATGCGACCCACGCGGTGCGGGAAGCGCGCGGTGTACGCGGCGCCGAGGTAGCTGCCGTAGGAGACGCCGAGGAAGCTCGTCCGGCGTTCGCCGAGTGCGGCGCGGATGGCGTCCATGTCCCGCGCGGTCTGTTCTGTGGACAGGTGGGACAGCGTGTCGCCGACGCCCGCGGCGCAGTCGTCGGCCGTGTTTCGTAGCGAGGTGAGGTAGTTCTTCTCCGCCGGCCTGTCCACGGGTACGGGGTTCGTGCCCGGGCTGGTGAAGAGGCCGCCCATCCGGCCGCAGTTCACGGGGGCGCTCTGTCCGACGCCACGGGGGTCGAAGCCGATGACGTCGTACGCCCGCCGCACGCTCTCCGGGAGCTTGGCCCGCTTCGTGACCGCGTAGGAGAGTCCGGAGCCGCCCGGTCCTCCCGGGTTCACCAGCAGGATGCCGCGCCGCTCGCCGCGGGAGCCCGATGAGCGTATCCGTGAGACGGCCACCTCGATGTGCGGTCCCCGCGGATGGTTCCAGTCGAGCGGGACCCGCAGCCGCCCGCACTCGACATGTTCCGGGGCCGGCGGGTTCGGCAGGGAGTCAGGGCATGTGCCGAAGCGCAGAGGGGGCGTCGGGGTGGCGGCCTGGATCGGGCCGACGGGGACGAGGGTAGCGGCAGTCAGCAACGCGCACAGCGCGGCGGTGCGGCCTAGGGGAGTGGTCACGGGGCCTTCCGAGGGGCTCGGCGAACAAGGGGGCGGCAAAAACCTGCCCCCAAGATGACAATGAAAATGATTATCGTTAACGTGTGCCTCGGGCAAACCCGCTCCCCTCCTCTGGAGGGGCACTCGGCTGCCCCGTACTCGAAGTCCAAGCCCGGAAGGGGAGTTGTGGCTCATCTGCTGGTGGTCGAGAGCTGGGTCGGAGCGATGAGCCGACTGCTGCCGCGGGCGATACGGGAGGGCGGGCACACGTTCACCTTCCTCACCCGCGACCTGCACCACTATCTGCGCTCCGCGCCCGAGGGGGCGGCGCACCCGCTGCTCGGGGCCCGCAACGTCATCACCGCCGAGACCAACGACACCGAAGCCCTGCTGTCCGAAGCCGAGCGGCTGCATGCGGTGTTGGGGTTCGACGGAGTGATCACGTCCTGCGACTACTACCTGCCGACCGTGGCGCGGATCGCCGGGCGGCTCGGTCTGCCGGGCCCCGGGCCCGAAGCGGTCGAGATCGCCTGCCGCAAGGACGCCACCCGCCGTGTGCTCGCCGATGCCGGAGTGCCCGGCCCACGCTTCGCCGTACACGAGGAGTGGGCCGACATCGCGGGCGCCGCCCGGGAGATCGCTTACCCGCTGGTGGCCAAGCCCGTCGACCTGTGCGCCGGCATGCACGTACGGCGTGTGGATGACGAGGCACAACTCGCCGATGTCTACCGGACGTTGGCGGACTTCCCGCTCAATGCGCGCGGACAGCGGCGCGCGCCCGTGGTCCTGCTCGAAGAGCTGCTGGACGGTCCCGAGGTGAGTGTCGAGACCGTCTCGTGCGCAGGAACGGTCCACGTGGTCGGCGTGACCGACAAGAGCATCGGCGGGGCGCCCGCGTTCATCGAGACCGGCCATATGTTCCCCGCGGCCCTGACGCACGCCGACGCCGAGGCCGCCGAACAGACCGCGCTGCACGCCCTGAAGGCACTCGGGCTCGTCGATGGCGTCGTGGCGCACACCGAGATCAAGCTGACCGCCGACGGGCCGCGCGTGGTCGAGGTCAACCCGCGTCCCGCGGGTAACCGCATCACCGAACTGATCCGCCACGTCACCGGCATCGACCTCGCGGCGGCCTTCGTGGAGGTCGCGCTGGGCCGCCAACCCGAGTTGCGGCCCACGGACACCGGACTGCGCAGCGCCGCCATCGGATTTCTGGTGCCGCAGGCCGCCGGCACGCTCGAAGCGCTGGACGGCGGCGAACTGCGGGACGCACCCGGCGTGCTTGAGGTGCAGCTCGCCGACCCCGGCAAGGTGGTGAAGGCGGCGGGCAGCAACAACGAGTACCTCGGGCACATCATGGCCGGTGACGCCGACGGGCCAGGGGCCCGCGACCGCGTCGAGGCCCTGCTGGCCGGGCTGCGCGCGGGGCTGGTGATCCGATGACCGCCGTCACCGACGCGGCCGGCGCGGTGGCGTACGAGACGTGCCGGACGTACGCCGACCTCGTGGACCGTGTCCGCGCGGGCGGGCTGGGCCCCGACCCGGCTTCACAGCGGATCACCGTGGCCTTCACCACCCGGCAGGCCGTACGCCACGACGGGCGCGGCACCGGTTACCGCAACGAAGTGCTCAGCCTGCGCCTGGCCGAGGCCGTCGGCTCCTGTGCGGTCGAGCCCGGCACACTGCCCGACAGCGCGCTCGACGACTGTGTGGGCGCCGATGTGGCCCGACTCCTGGAGCATCCGCTGCTGCCGGTGCGAGTGGCCGCTCTGGACGCCTATCTGATGCACGCCACCCCGCACAGCCCGGAGAGCGGGGCGCGTCCCTTCCCGCTGCCCGCCGGACCGTCGCTGGAGAAGTCCCGGGCGCGCGCGGAGGCGGTCGCCGAGCTGATCGACCTGCCGCCCGGAGCCACCGTGCTGGTGATCGGAGTCGTCAACTCCCTCCTCGAGGCGCTGCGTGGTCGCGGCCTCCGGTACGTGCCGTGCGACCTCAAGGGCGGCGTCACGGAGTGGGGTGAGCCGGTCGTCACCGATGCGCTCGCGGCGGCCGGCCGCTGCGATGCGCTGCTCGTCTCCGGAATGACGCTGGGCAACGGCACCTTCGAACCGCTTCGACGGCACGCGCAGCAGCACGACAAGCAGCTGGTGATGTTCGCGCAGACCGGCAGCGCCGTGCTGCCCCGCTTCCTCGGCCAGGGCGTGAGCGCGGTGTGCGCCGAGCCGTACCCCTTCTTCTGGCTCGACGGCGGCGCCGGAGTCGTCCACCGCTACAGGGGACCGCACGGCGACTCCTGTCAGGGAGGCCACATATGACCGCGACCGCGGTCCGCCCCACCGCTCGCCCGGAGCTGCTCGCCCTGCTCGGCCGTACGCCACTGGTGCGCATCACCGCTGATCTGCCGGACCCCCACCCCGGATTCTGGGCCAAGCTCGAAGGGCTCGCAGCCGGCGGCATGAAGGCCCGGGCCGCCGTGTCGATGCTCAGGGGCGCCCGCGAGCGCGGCGAACTGCGTCCCGGCGCACCGGTGGTGGAGTCCACCTCCGGCACCCTCGGCATCGGCCTGGCCTTCGCCGGGCAGGCCCTCGGCCACCCGGTCGTGCTGGTCGGCGACCGGGAACTGGAGCCGTCCATGCGGCAGTTGCTGTGTGCCCACGGCGTTCGTCTCGAACTCGTCAACCGCCCGGCTCCCGAGGGCGGCTGGCAGGCCGCCCGGCTCGCCCGGCTGCGCGAGCTGCTCGCCGTGCTGCCCGACGCCTACTGGCCCGACCAGTACAACAACCCCGACAACACCGCAGGTTACGCCTCGCTGGCCGCCGAACTCACGGACCGGCTCGACCACCTCGACGTCCTGGTGTGCAGCGTCGGCACCGGCGGCCACAGCGCGGGGGTCATCGCTCCCCTGCGGCGGCAGTGGCCTGCCCTGCGCCTCATCGGCGTCGACGCCACCGGTTCCACGATCTTCGGGCAGCCCGCCCGCCCCCGGCTGATGCGCGGACTGGGCAGCAGCATCCACCCGCGCAACGTCGCCTACGACGCCTTCGACGAGGTCCACTGGGTCGGCCCGGCCGAGGCCGTGGACACCTGCCGGCGGCTTGCCCGGAGCAGCTTCGTCAGCGGCGGCTGGAGCACCGGCGCGGTCGCCCGCGTCGCCGCGTGGGCAGCCCGCGTCCACCCCGGGGCGGAGGTCGCCACCGTCTTCCCCGACGGCCCGCACCGCTACCTCGGCACCGTCTACGACGACGACTTCACCACCGCGCACGGCCTCGCCCCGTCCGCCGCGGCCGCCCGACCCGTCGAGATACCGCACCCCCGTGCGGCCGAGGCCGCCGGGTGGGTCCGCTGTACCCGCATCACCGACCCGCTCCGGGCGCCCGAATCCCTGCATCCTTCGGAAGAGAGACTGTGAAGGCCACTCAGCGCACCGTACGCCTCGACCTCGCCGAGCCGTTGCGCATCTCCCGCTCCACCATGGCCGCCCGCGACGCCGTGTGGCTGACCGTCGAACACGACGGGCTGCGCGGCCACGGCGAGGCCGTCACCAGCGTCTACTACGGCCTTGACCTCGACACCCTCGAACGGCTCCTCGCGGCCGTCGCCACCGACCTCCGGCGCTTCCGTGACCCCGAAAGCGCGCTCGACGCCCTGCGGGCGGGCGAACTGGCGGGGGAGGACACCCCGCCGGCCGTCACCGCCGCCGTCGAGTCCGCGCTCCTCGATCTCGCCGGCAAACACGCCGGCAGCCCCGTCCACCGGCTCCTCGGCGCCGCCACCGCCCCGGTGGTCGCCACGGCCCGCACCATCGGTATCACCTCGCCGGTGCGGGCCGCGGCCGAGGCGCGATGCCTCACGGCGAGCGGCTTCGCGGTCATCAAGGTCAAGGCCGGGGCGCCCGACCCCGAGGAAGATGTGGAGCGGGTGCGCGTCATCCGTGACGCCGCGCCCCGGGCCAGGCTGCTCCTCGATCCCAACGGTGCCTGGACCACGGCCCAGGCCGACGCCCTGCTGCCCCGGTTCGCGGAACTCGGAGTCGAGGCCGTCGAACAGCCCCTCGCACCCGGCGATCCGGAGGCGCTCGGCGCGCTCGCCGCACGCTCACCACTGCCGGTCATCGCCGACGAGGACGCCGTGAGCCTGGATGACGCCCGCCGCCTTGCCGGACGCGTGCACGGTGTCAACGTCAAGCTCGCCAAGTGCGGCGGTGTCCACGCGGCCCTGCGCATCGCAGCAGCGATCGACGGCAGCGGCACCGCGCTGATGCTCGGCTGCCTCACCGCCAGCAGCCTCGGCCTCGCTCCCACCGTCCACCTGGCCGACCGCGCCCGCTGGGCCGACCTCGACGGACACCTGCTGCTCGCTCACGACCCGTGGGCCGGGATCGGCGGCACGGACGGCTTCGTACGGGCAAGTGGTCTGCCCGGTCTGGGCGTCCGGCGCAGCCCGGGGGAGGAGGCGGCGTGAAGATCTGGCACGAGATGCGTCGATTTCCTCTGGCCGTCCGCCTCCTGCTGGCCAACCAGCTCGGTGTCAACACCGGCTTCTACCTCCTCATCCCCTACCTCGCCACCCACCTCAGCCAGAACCTGGGCATGTCGGCGGCCGTCGTGGGGATCGTCCTCGGTGTCCGCAACCTCAGCCAGCAGGGCCTGTTCCTCATCGGCGGTTCCGCCTCCGACCGGCTCGGCGCGCGTGGCGTCATCATCGCCGGCTGCGCCCTGCGCACCGTAGGGTTCGCGCTGTTCGCGCTGGGCGACGGGCTGGCCGTATTGCTCGCCGCCTCCGTGCTCAGCGGGCTCGCCGGCGCCCTGTTCAACCCGGCCGTGCGTGCCTACCTCGCACAGGAGGCGGGGGAGCGCAAGGCCGAGGCGTTCGCCCTGTTCAACGTCTTCGCCACCACCGGCGCCTTGATCGGTCCGCTGCTGGGCGGCGCCCTGCTGTTCGTGGACTTCCGCACGTCCGCGCTCACCGCCGCCGGCATCTTCGCCGTCCTCACCGTCGCCCAGGCCGTAGTCCTGCCCGCGCGCGAGGTGGAGCCGAGCGAGGGCGGCGTCCTCGCCGACTGGCGCGAGGTCCTCGGCAACCGCGCCTTCCTGGCCTTCGCGCTCGCCATGGTCGGCATGTTCACCCTGCAGAACCAGCTCTACCTGCTGCTGCCCGACGGAGCCCGGCGGACCACCGGCTGGGACGGCGCGGCGGGCCTCGTCTTCCTCGTCGGCACCGTCACCAACCTCACCCTGCAACTGCGCATCACACGCGCCCTCAAAGGCCGTGCTTCCAGGGCGCGTTGGATCTCCGTCGGGCTCGTGGTGATGGCGCTGTCCTTCCTGCCGCCGGCACTGGTGGCAGGCGGGTCCGGCGCCCCGGACGGCACCGCCGACGCGGTGCTGCGCACGCTGCCCGTCCTGCTCGGCGCCCTCCTGCTCTACCTCGGCGTCATGATCGCCCAGCCCTTCGTGCTGGAGCTCATCCCCGGATTCGGCCGCACGGAGCTGACCGGCACCTACTACGGGATCTTCTACGTGGTCTCCGGCATCGCCGCCGCGGCCGGAAACACCGCCGTCGGCTGGGCCATGGACACCGGGGAACGCGGCGCTCCCTGGCTGCCCTGGGCGTGCTGCGCCCTGTTCGGTCTCGCCTCCGCGTGCGGCGTGGCCTGGCTGCACCGGCGCAACGCGCTGCCGACGACGCCGAAACCGGCCCTGACGGTGGCGGCCTGAGGAAGGAGACGCCATGACCCGCACCGCCACCGAGGACATGCACAACCTGCTCACCGACCACCCCGAGCTGTACGAGGCCCGTTTCCCCGACGCCGACCGGCTGGCCGGCCGCTGGACGGAGGACTGCCTGCGGCGGTACGGCGCCGGCCCGCGGGTGCTGGACATGGGCTGCGGCACCGGCCGTGACGCCGCCCACCTGCACGGCAGCGGCCGGACGGTGACCGGCGCCGACCTCTCCGAGGCGATGCTCACCCACGCCCGCGCCCACCACCCCGGGCCCGTGTACGTCCACGCCGACCTGCACGGATTCGACCTGGGCCACAGCGCATTCGACGCGGTCGTCTGCCTGGACAGTTCCTTGCTGTACTGCCACACCGACGCACAGCTCGACGGTTTTCTGGCCTCCTGCCGTCGCGCGCTGACCCCGGGCGGCCTGCTCGTCGCGGAGATGCGTAACGGCGCCTACTTCCTGGGCCGTACCGACCTGCTCGACACCCCCACCGTCCACGAGTTCATCTGGCACGGCACCGCCTACCGGTCCACCACCACGCTCACCGTGGACCGCACCGCCCAACTCCTGCGCCGAACCCGTGTATGGACCGCGGACGACGGGTCCCTGCCCGTCGAACAGCGCTCCGCATGGCGGCTGCTCTTCCCGCTGGAACTCCGCCGTCTCCTGGCGGGGCACGGCTTCGAGGTCCTCGACCTGCACGACGGTCCGGGCCCGCGCACCGAGCCGCCCTGGCGAGAAGGCATGGCCCCGGGAGAGACGACGGACGCCGACCGGCTGCACGTCGTCGCCCGGCTCATCGAGCAGGCACCGTGACCCATCCACACCACGAGGACACCCGCATGAACGAAGAAACCGCCCGCCACCTCGGCTTCCGTGCCGAACAGCCCTTCCCGTGCCTGCCCCGCCGCGGCTTCCTCGCCGCCACGGGCGCCGCCTCGCTCGGCGCACTCGCGCTCACCGGCTGCGGCGGCCCCGGCTCCGACGACGGCACGGGCAAGGGCGACGGCCGGCCCCGACGGGGCGGCCGGCTACGCGCCGCCTTCGCCGGAGGTGGCGCGAGCGAGACCCTCGACCCCCACCTGGCCAACCTCTTCGCCGATGTCGCCCGTGCCAAGGCGCTCTTCGACAAGCTGGCCGACTACGGCGCCGACCTGTCCGCGCAACCCCGCCTCGCCGAGAAGTGGCAGGCGAACAAGACCCTGGACCGCTGGCAGGTCACCCTGCGCAAGGCCACCTTTCACAACGGCAAGCCGGTCACCGCCCAGGACGTCCTGTACAGCTACCGCCGGATCGCCGACCCGAAGAAGGGGTTCCGCGCCAAGGCGTCCCTGGAACCCATCGACCTCGACGTGAGCCGCGCCACCGGCAAGCGGAGCATCGATTTCGTCCTCAAGCGCCCCACCGCCGAATTCCCCAACGTCCTGGCTGCATTCGGCGCGTACATCGTCCCCGAGAACACGACCGCGTTCGACAGGAATCCGATCGGCTCCGGCCCCTTCCGCTTCGTTTCCTTCACCCCCGGCCGCTCGGCCGTCTTCCGCCGCTACGACGACTACTGGGAGGGCGCCCCGTACCTCGACGAGATCGAATTCGTCGTCGCCAACGAGGAGTCCGCCCGCGTCAATGCACTCCTCGGCGAACAGGTCGAGTACGCCCACGAACTCGACCCGACCACCGCCCGCGCGCACGAAGGCAAGGGCCAGATCGAGATCATCCGGCTGCGCAACAGCGCCATGCAGGGCTTCGCGATGAAGACCGACCGGGCCCCGTTCGACGACAAGCGGGTGCGCCAGGCGTTCTTCCTCATCGCCGACCGCAAGGAGCTCGTCGCCGGCGCCCTGTCCGGCGCCGGCGAGATCGGCAACGACCTGTTCGGCAAGGGCTACCAGTACTACGCCGACGGCCTCCCTCAGCGCGAGCAGGACCTGGGCCGTGCCCGTGCCCTGCTGAAGCAGGCCGGCGCCGAGAAGCTCGAGGTCACCCTCGACACCTCGGCCGTCGCCGCCGGATTCACCGAGGCCGCCAGCATCTTCCGCGACCAGGCAGCCAAGGCGGGCGTCACCATCAACGTCAAGACGGGCAGCAAGGACACGTACTGGAGCGACATCCTCGACTCCGGCACCCTGTGCTGCTACCGCTCCGGAGCCATGCCCATCGAGGCCCACCTCTCCCAACGGCTGCTGACCGACTCCACCACCAACGCCACCAAGTGGCACCACAAGGACTTCGACGCCCTCTACCAGCAGGCGCAGTCCACCCCCGACACCAAGGCCCGCGCAGCCGTCTACGCGCGCATGCAGCGCCGCCTGTACACCGAAGGCGGCTTCCTGATCTGGGGCTTCGCCGACTGGATCCTGGGAACGGCGCGCACGGTGAAGGGGGTTGACCGGAAGGCGCCCGCCAACACGCTCGACTGGGCCCGGTTCGACAAGGTGTGGCTGGCGTGACGGGACTGCGATCCTTCGTCGCCCGGCGGCTGCTCCTCGGAGTCGCACAGACCGTGGCGGTGGTGCTGCTGGTCTTCGCGCTCACCGAGGCGCTGCCGGGCGACGCCGCCATCGCCCTCGCCGGCGACCAGCCCGACCCCGCCCGTATCGCGGCCCTCCGCGAGGCCATGCACCTCGACCGGCCGGCGTACGAGCGGCTGGCCGAGTGGGCTGCGGGCCTGCTGCACGGCGACTTCGGCACCTCCGTGACCTCCGGACGGCCCGTCAGCCAGTTCCTGGCCGACGGCTTCGG
Source organism: Streptomyces sp. NPDC059649 (assembly GCF_042734445.1). NCBI lineage: Bacteria > Bacillati > Actinomycetota > Actinomycetes > Kitasatosporales > Streptomycetaceae > Streptomyces > Streptomyces sp. NPDC059649. The sequence continues at coordinate 57,521 of NZ_JBHWDV010000008.1, read as the reverse complement.
GCCCACACTGGTGATGGCCGCCCTCACCGTGGCACTGCTCGTCCCGGCCGGCTTCGGCCTGGGCGTACTGGCCGCCCGCCACGAAGGGCGACTCGTCGACCGGCTGATCAGTTCGCTGACGCTCGCGGTCTACGCGGTGCCCGAATTCGCCCTCGGTGTGCTGCTGGTGACCGTCTTCGCCCTCCGCCTGGGCTGGCTCCCACCCACCGCGGTCGGCTACGGCACCGACCTGCTCGCGCACCCCGCAGCGCTGCTCCTGCCCCTCCTCGTACTGCTCTCCCGCCCCGTGTGCTCGCTGGCCCGCCTGGTCCGCGCCGGCATGGTCGACGCCCTGGCCGCGCCGTACGCGGTGCATGCCCGCCGCTACGGCGTAGGCGGCGCCCGCGTCCGCTACGCCCACGCCCTGCCCAACGCCCTCGCCCCGGCCGTCCAGCAACTCGCCCGCACCCTCGACTGGCTGCTGTGTGGCGTCATCGTCGTGGAGGCCCTCTTCGTGATCCCCGGACTCGGCACCGTCCTGCTCAATGCCGTCGCCGAACGCGACGTACCGGTGGTGCAGGGCCTCGCCGTGGTGTTCGGCGTCCTGACCGTCGTGCTCAACCTCTGCGCCGACCTGATCGCCCACCGACTCGCGCCCCGGGCGGGGGTGGCCGCGTGACCCCCGCGCCGTCCACGCGAGTATCCGGTTCCTGCGCCGTCGTACGGCCGCGCCGCGCGGGCCGCTACGCCCTCGGGCTCGCCGTCATCTCCGTACCCCTCGTCCTCGCCGTCCTGGGACCGGTGTTTGCGGGTGATCCGGGCACGCGGGCCGCGTCCTTCACCCTCGGCGACGGACACTGGTTCGGCACCGACTTCGTGGGCCGTGACGTGTGGCGTCAGGTCCTGCTCGGCGGCCGGCCGGTGGTGCTGACAGCGCTCGCCGCGACGGCCCTGGCCTACCTCGTGGCGCTGCCCCTGGGCCTCATCGCCGCGCTCACCCACCGCCGCTGGCTGGAGGAGACACTGATGCGGCCGCTGGACGTGGTGCTGGCGGTGCCGTCCCTGCTGCTGATCCTTCTGGTGGCATCCGTGCTCACACCGGGTGCCGTCGGGCTCGCCCTGCTCGTCGCGTTGGTCAACGTCCCGGACGCGGCGCGGATCGTGCGCGCGGCCGCCGCCGAGGCCGCGGCGCGCCCCGCGGTCGAGGCGCTGCGCATGCAGGGCGAGACGTGGTGGCGCACGGCCGTTGGTTATGTCGGCCGCTCGATACTGCGCACGCTGGCCGCCGACGCCGGCACCCGGCTCACCGGTGTGCTGTACCTCGTGGCCACTGCTGCGTTCCTGGGCGTCGGCGTCGCGCCGGATGCCGCCGACTGGGCGGTGATGGTGGACCGCAACCGCACCGGACTGTTCGTGCAGCCCTGGGCCGTGGTGGTGCCCGCGCTGCTGATCGTCGCGCTGACCACGGGCAGCAACCTGCTCTGCGACGCGGCACTCCACAAGCCCGGCCGGCGCCGGGGAGAGAGGGGACCACGGCCGTGACCGAACGGAACGATACGACTGCACCGACGGGCGCAGGCACCGGTGCCGGGCCGGCCCCCTTCGCGGAGATCCGTGACCTGCGTGTGGAGATCGACGGGCGGGTGATCGTGGACGGCGTGCAGTTGCGGGCTCTGCCGGGCAAGGTGACGGCGCTGGTCGGAGCCTCCGGCAGCGGAAAGACCACCACGGGCCTCGCCCTGCTCGGCGCGTACCCATCGGGTGCCCGGGTCACCGGCGACGTCCGCGTGGTGGCGGACGGCCCGGTCGGCTACGTGCCCCAGCATCCGGCGTCCGTGCTCAACCCCGCCCGCCGGGTCTCGGCGCTGCTGAACGACATCGCCCGCACCCAGGTGCGCGAGCTGCCCCGCAGCCAGCGCCGGGCGGCCGTCCGTGAACGCACCCTGCGGGCTCTGTCGGACGCCCAGCTCGCGGACGGCGAGGCGCTGTTGTCGCGCTATCCGCACCAGCTGTCCGGCGGCCAGCAGCAGCGCGTCGTCCTCGCGCAGGCGCTGCTGCTCGGTGCCCGCGTCATCGTCGCCGACGAACCCACCACCGGCCAGGACGCGCTGACCAAGAGCCGCATCGTCGACCAGCTGGCAGCGCTGGCGGCCCGCGGCATCGCGGTCGTGCTGCTCAGCCACGACCTCGATGTGGTGCGCGCACTCGCCGACGAGGTCCTCGTCATGCGGGCGGGCCGGGTCGTGGAATCGGGCCCGGTCCAGCGGCTGTGGCTCGCACCGCGTCATGAGTGGACCCGACAACTGCTCGGTGTCCGGCCGTTGCCGACCGGGCACAAACCTCCGCCGGACACCGGACAGGCTGTCCTGCACGTACGCCATCTCACCGCTCGCCACCGCGGCGGCACCCTCGGTGCCACTTTGGTGCTGCGAACCCCGGAACTCGCCCTGCATCGTGGTGAGTTGCTGGCCGTCGTCGGCCGTTCAGGCAGCGGTAAGACCACCCTCGCCCGCTGTCTGGCCGGCCTCCACCGCGACCACGACGGTCAGGTCCATCTCGACGGCACCCCACTGCCGCGCAGCGTACGGCAGCGCAACCGCGCCCAGTTGGCGGCTGTGCAGTACGTCTTCCAGGACGCGCGGGCCGCCTTCGACGAGCACCGCCCCGTCCTTGACCAGGTCGCCCGCACCGCGGTACGTCTGCGCGGCACCGACCGTCGGTCAGCCGCTGAGGAGGCCCTGACGACACTGACCCGCCTCGGCCTCCGGTCCGGAACGACCCACCGCCTCCCCGCGGAGCTCTCCGGCGGCGAACTCCAGCGGGCGGCCCTGGCACGCGCCCTGTTGGCCCGGCCCCGGGCGCTGATCTGCGACGAGATCACCTCCGGTCTCGACTCGGTCACGCGCCGCGGCATCCTCGACGCCCTCGCGGATCTGCTCCGCGACCGTCCGGACATGTCCTTCATGCTGATCACCCACGACCTGGAGACCGCACGTCTGGCCCACCGCATCGCCGTACTGGACGCGGGCGAGCTGGTCGAACAGGGCCTGGCCCACCGGATACTGACCGAGCCGCGACACCCGTTCACCGTCTCACTCATGGAGACGAAGGCGTGCCTGGCGGCGGGGACTGCCCCGCCGGGAGCCTGGTGAAGCCCACCGCGGAGGTCACGCGCATCGAAAATCAGGGGCGGGCGATCCCGATCGACTTCCCGCCGTGGGACCGGTTCCATGCGTTCTTCCGACGCCGGCGCGATCACGGTCCGGTCCGGGAGTTCCACGACCGGCTCCGCCGCCCAGTGCGCGAGCAGGCGGGGCGGGATCCGGAGCCGCGTGCGGGCGTCATCGACTCCCAGTCGGTCAAGGCGGACACGGTGGTCGGATCCGACAGCCGGGGCTTCGACGGCGGCAAGCTGATCAACGGTCGCTAGCGGCACGTCGTGGTCGACACGCTCGGCCTGCTGCTCGCGGTGATGGTCACCGCGGCGGACGTGGGGAACCTCCGGGTAACGGGCCGGTACGCCGGCCGCCGCAGGCCCATCGCACCGGCAGGCGAGAACGGCTTGCACGACCGCCGCAGTGCCCCGGGGCAGCAGGAAATGTCACCGATCGGTTGCCTGGTCGGGCGCCGCGTTTTGGGTGCCCGACCAGGCACTGCCTCGGTTACAGGTACGCGCGGGTGATCAGCTCAATCGCGTGACCCGCGGGATCCTTGAAGTACACCCCGCGACCGCCGTGCTCGTTGTTGATCTCGCCTGAGCGCTGCATCTGGGGATCGGCCCAGTGCTCGATGCCGCGATCGCACAGTCGCTGGTATGCCCGATCGAAGAGCTCGTCGTCGAGCAGGAACGCGTAGTGCTGCATCTGGATTTCCACCGGCGGCTCGGCGAACTGCAGTAGCACGCCGTCGTGGAGCTGGACGTTGGTGAACGGGCCCCAGGACGGTGCTTCCGAAAGTTCCAACAGCTCGCGGAAGAATCGAGCCGACTCGCTGCGGTCCTTGGCGGCGATGATGGTGTGATTGAAGGTGGCTGGCATTCGGTTGACCTCGCTGTTGTTCGACACGAATAACGGACTCGTAGTGCACGAGCACTGGGAGGTCCGCGTGCCGAACTGATGGGGTGCCATCTGCGCACCCGCTGTGCGATCAGCCCCCCACCGGGTGGCCAATCCGTGTGTGGCGTAGCGCCGGTCCGGTGTTCACGTCGGGGACTCTACTTGATCTTGTTCGCTGCGACAACGGTGAGCGATCGGCTGCTTGTTGGCTCGTCACGCAGCGTGGATCGGGTATGCGGTCCGCTGACGGATGATCCGTGTCGCGACCGGCCGGACCGGGCCGTATTTCAAGAGTCGGTCGCGAAGGGCTGCATGCGTGCGATGAGCACGGCGACATCGTCCGGGTCGGCGGGCAGCCGGAGTTCGTGAAGGAGCCGGTCGCAGGTCTCTTCCAGGGTGGGGTCGGGTGTGTCAAGCAGGCGCAGGAGGGTGTTGAGGCGTTCGTCGATGGGGTGATGACGGACTTCGACGAGGCCGTCGGTGTACAGGACCAGCCGATCACCAGGGCCGACGGGGAAGGTTGTGGTCACGAAGGGGACGCCGCCGACTCCGAGTGGAGTGCCGGTCGGCAGGTCGAGCAGTTCCGGGTGCCGGCCGTTGCGGACCAGGACGGGGGGCAGATGGCCGGCGGTGGCGAGGTGGCACTCCGCGCGGTGGGGATCGTAGACGGCATAGACGCAGGTGGCTATGTACTGCTCGAGTCCTGAGGTGATCTTGTCGAGGTGTCGGAGGACCTTGGCCGGGTCGAGATCGAGGTCGGCGAAGTCGCTGGTGCCGGTGCGCAGGCGGCCCATGGTGACGGCGGCGTCGATGCCGCTGCCCATGACGTCGCCCACGACCAGTGCGGTCTTGTCGCCGTCGAGCGGGAGGACGTCGTACCAGTCGCCGCCGACCTCGTAGGCGGCCTGTGCGGGCCGGTAGCGGGAGGCGACGTCCAAGCCGGGGAGATGGGACGGGTGGTCCGGGAGCAGGCTGCGCTGAAGGGTCTCGGAGGCGTTGCGCACCGTCTGGTGCGAGCGGGCGTTGTCGATGCACACGGCGGCGCGGGAGGCCAGCTCACCGGCGAGGGCGAGGTCGTCCTCGCTGAACGGCTGCGGGTTGCGGGCGCGGCTCAGCCCCAGGAAGCCGAGGATCTGGCCGCGGGCGGTGAGCGGGAGCAGCATGTAGGAGTGCACGCCCGCGCGGGCCAGCAGCGTGGCGGCGCGGTCGTCGCGGGCGATGCGGGCCAGGGCGGCGTCATCGATGTGGGAGATCAGGATCGGTCGGCCGGTGCGTACGCATTCGGTGGGGAGCCGGTCGGCGTCGTAGGAAGCGATCTGGCCAGGCGGGTCGGTGGCCTGGACGGCTTCGGTGTCGTAGGCGGCGTGCACCGCGAGGGCGCGGAAGACCGCGGGGCCCTCACCCAGGGGCGGGCGATGCTCATCGAGGACGGAGTCGAGGACGTCGACCGTGGCCATGTCGGCGAGCTCGGGAACGGTGACACCGGCCAGCTCGCGGGCGGTCTGTTCCACCTCCAGGGTGGTGCCGATGCGCGCGGAGCCGTCGGCGATCAGCGCCAGACGCCGGCGGGCCTCGGCGGCCTCCGTGGCCGCCTGATAACGGTCGGTGACATCCACCACCAGGTCAGCCACGCCGAGAACCCGTCCCTGGGGATCGTCCAGCCGGTACAGCGAGATCGACCAGGCGTGCACGTGTGGGTCGGCGGGAGTGTGGCCGACGATGGTGTACTCGTCGACCAGGGGAGCCCCGGTCTCAAGGACCTGCCGCATCCCGGCCTCCGGCCCCTCGAACTTCGCCGAGGCCATGATCTCGCGGTAGTGCCGGCCCAGATGATCTTCCGCGGGAATGCCGTGCATCCGCTCCAGAGCGGGGTTGACGGCCACGTACCGCAGATCGGCGTCGAGGATCGCCAGCCCGATGGGGGACTGGGAGATCAGCCGGGTGGACAGGGCGAGATCCCGTTCGACCTCCCGAAGCCTTGACCTGTCGGTGGCCAGGCCAAGGGCGTAGAAGTCGCCGAGGTCGTCCAGCAGCCGCATGTTGCGGAACTCCACCAAGCGAGTGCTGCCGTCCTTGTGCCGGACGGGGAACGCCCCCGCCCACCGCTCCCCGGTACCCATGACCTCGTCGAACACCTTGATCAGCAGATCCCAGTGCTGTTCGTGAACGAGCAGCGGCGCAGCGTACTGCCCGAGCGCCTCCTCAGCGGGATAGCCGAACAGTTCCTCGGCCTCCGGGCTCCACAACACGATCCGCCCTTCGGCATCCAGCAGCACCGCGGCAACACCGAGCAGGTCCATCAGCCCACTCGGCTGCGACGATCGCCCCTCCGGCTGGCCGGCGCCAGCCGGACGCCCATCGGCTGTGCTCACACGGGCACTCCTTCCATACGCCGGACCACAAGGGCCTCTGCTCGCGCAACCCCGCGACCCTGATCCGTACCTATGGAGTGCTTTGGCTTCCATGGTCCACCTTGGAGCGGCCGACCGCTCACGCACTGGACCAGGATTGTCCCCGCCATTTCCCCACTTGATCATTCAAATCTTGAGCACCGCCTGGAGTCAGCGGCCACCTGGTAGGTCACGGTCTGGCTTTGGGACTCCCTATGCGCGGGTGGCGGGAATCGAATGGGCTCAGGCTCGCTCTCGCACCTCGATGCCGTCGTATGTCCCGCCGACGCAGTTGCCCAGCCCGGGCTCGATCTGGAATACCTGCCCGCCCCCGTCCAGGCACTGTTGCGGGGAGATCCAAGTATCAGCGTTGGCGAATCCCGCGCTTCCGAGCGTGAGAGCAACGGTCGCGGCGCATAAGGCGACCGCTGTAAGAGCACGACGCATGGGGACATCCTCGGGTCGAGTCGGTTGGGAACCAGCTGGTCAGCAGTATCTGCGGACGTCGGTGGTGTCGTACACCCCGCACGCGCGGCACTTCACCGGCGCGCACTGGTCCTCGCACGCTGATCGGGGCTGCCGATGCTGGACTCGCGGGGGCGTGCTGGGCGCGGCACGGAGTCTCCGCCGAATGATCAAGACCCAGAACAAAGGAGTCGCATCCCCGTTGCGGCTGCTTTCGACGACGTCTCTTGGACCGAGGCGTCACGGCGGGGCCCCGTCGAGAGAACGCCCTGAGCGCCTGGCCGGCCGCCGCAGACGTCGCCCTGCGGCACCACCACGGCACCGCCACTCAGCCGGTCGCCGAATCAGCCTCCTGGTTCGGCGACGAGCTCAGCGTCCCGCCCAGTTCCCCAGCCCGGCGCACGAATGTCTCCCGCAGGTCACGCGCCGCCCGCGGCACGGACTGGGCTCTGCGTCCTTGCAGCATCAGCAGCACCCGGGGCGGGGCGCCTGCCAGTGGCCGGTAGGTGATGGCGCCGAGTCGTTCCAGCGGATCCCCGATGATGCTGAAGTCCGGCAGTACAGTGGCCCCGAGTCCCTGCGCGACCATCAGCTTGCCCATTTCCGCTCCGTCGGTGGAGTACGCCAGGGACGGAGCGCAGCCGTTCAGGAGCCGGTGCACATAGCGGTTCATGACGTAACCGGAGCGCATGGCGATCAGGGGCTGGGTCAGCAGGTCGTCCACGCTCACCGCGGCACGGGATGCGAGCGGGCTGTCGGGCCGCAGGCACACCACCGGCTGCCCGTGCAGCAGTTGTGTCGACTCCAGGGCGGGCGGCACGTCGTCGCCCTCCAGGTGGTTCACCAGGCCGAGGTCGAAACCGCCCTCGGTCAGGGCCCGGTGTATGTCCGTCTGCTGCGCGGCGACCACCTCCACCTGGGTGAGGGGGTGCGCGGCACGGAAGGCGCGCACCACCGGGATGAGCAGCGGCACGGTAGCCGCGTTGACCGTACCCACCCGCACCATGCGGCTGATGCGGTGCTGCTCGCCCGCCGCGGCCCGCAGCCGGTCCACCGCCTCCAGTACGCCGGTGATGTGCGGCAGCAGCTCCCGGCCCTCCGCGCTCATCGTCGCCCCGGTGCGTTTGCGTTCCAGCAGATCGACTCCCAGTTCGCGTTCCAGGTTTCTGACGGTTTCGCTCAATGCCGGCTGGGAAAGGCGGAGTTCCTCCGCGGCCCGGCGCAGCGAGCCGAGACGCGTCACTGCGGCGATGTATTCCAGTTGTTCTGTCCGCACGGCAGCAGAATTCCTACGTCCCGGGACCGGTTCAAGGGTTTCCCTGTCACAGCCTCGTGAAATCCGGTGGTCCGCGATATGGAACCGGTCGGATTTCCCTTGACTGTCCCGAGCGGCCACTGCCACGATCGACGGCATGAAGATGCGACTGGACCTCACGCGGCGACGCCATGTCGACCTCGCGCGCGTCTCCAGCGCCTCCTGTTGCTCAGCGGCCTGATCCTCGCGATCTGCCGCCCCTTGGTCACGCCACGGCTGTCGCCGCACATGCCGCTGCCACGTTTTCACCGCGCCATCTGAACTGTGCGCTGCCGCGCGCCCGCCCCTTTCCGGGATTTGGCGTCCCTGAACAATCATGCATTCCGCAACAGGAGTTCCGCATGCCCGCGCCCATCAAATTCGCCTATTGGGTCCCCAATGTCAGCGGGGGACTGGTCACCAGCACGATCGAGCAGCGCACCGACTGGGGGTACGACTACAACCGCGAACTCGCCGTCCTCGCTGAGAACAACGGCTTCGAGTACGCGCTCAGCCAGGTCCGTTACATGGCCAGCTACGGCGCCGAGTTCCAGCACGAGTCGACCAGCTTCAGCCTTGCCCTGCTGCTGGCCACCGAGCGCCTGAAGGTCATCGCCGCCGTCCACCCCGGACTGTGGCACCCGGGGGTCCTGGCCAAACTCGGCGCCACCGCAGATCACCTGTCCGGCGGCCGTTTCGCCGTCAACGTCGTCAGCGGCTGGTTCAAGGACGAGTTCACCGCCCTCGGCGAGCCCTGGCTGGAGCACGACGAGCGCTACCGCCGCTCGGAGGAGTTCATCCGCGCCCTGCGCCAGCTCTGGACCGAGGACCACACCGAACTCGCCGGTGACTTCTACCGGCTGCGTGACTTCTCCCTCAAACCCAAGCCGCTCAGCGCCCCTGAGCGCCCCCACCCGGAGATCTTCCAGGGCGGCAACTCCACCGCCGCCCGGCAGATGGCCGGCCGGGTCTCCGACTGGTACTTCTCCAACGGCAAGGACTTCGACGGAGTCGTCGAGCAGATCAACGACGTACGCGCCGCGGCGGGCCGAGCAGGCCGCACGGCACCCAGGTTCGGCCTCAACGGCTTCCTCATCGCCCGCGACACCGAGGCCGAGGCCCGCGACACCCTCCGGGAGATCGTCGCCAAGGCCGACTCCGACGCCGTCGAGGGCTTCGGTGCGGCCGTGAAGCAGGCGGGCCGGTCCACCGCAGACGGCAAGGGCATGTGGCAGGACTCGAACTTCGAGGACCTGGTCCAGTACAACGACGGCTTCCGCACGCAACTGATCGGCACTCCCGAGCAGATCGCTGAGCGCATCGTCGCCTACCGCAGGCTCGGCGTCGACCTCCTTCTCCTCGGCTTTCTGCACTACCACGAGGAGGTCGCGTACTTCGGCAAGCGCGTGCTGCCTCTTGTACGGGAACTGGAAGCGCAGCTTTCCGACGACGAGCCCCACTCCGCCCCCGCGCCTGTCTGACCCGCACCTGCCTCTCCCACACTGCTCCGCCCCGCGAAAGAGGTCACCCGTATGAGCACCACCACGGCCACCGAATGGCAGACCCGCCCCGCCCCGGCGACCGCTCAGGACTGGATCGCACGCGCCGCCGAGGTCGCGGCGGTCCTGGCCACCGACGCCGCCGCACGCGACCGCGCCGGCACCACCCCGTACGCCGAGGTCCAGCTCCTGAAGGACTCCGGCCTGGTCACCCTGCTCGGCCCCGTCGAGCACGGCGGCGCCGGCCAGGACTGGACCACCGCCTACCGCGTCGTACGCGAGGTCGCCAAGGCCGATGGCTCCATCGGCCAGCTGCTCGGCTACCACTACCTGTGGAACTGGGCCGCCCGCCTGGTCGGCACCCGCGAACAGTGGGAGCACATCGAGGCCGAGGCCGCGCGCAACCGCTGGTTCTTCGGCGGGGCCGTCAACCCGCGCGACAAGGACGTCGTCGTCACCGAGGAAGGCGACGACCTGGTCTTCACCGGCCACAAGACCTTCTCCACCGGCAGCAAGGTCTCCGACGTCACCGTCCTCGAAGGCGTCCTGCACGGCACCGACCAGCATGTCTTCGCGATCGTGCCCTCCGACAGCGAGGGCCTGACCTTCCACGACGACTGGGACAACATCGGCCAGCGGCTCACCGAGAGCGGAAGCGTCACCCTCGACGGCGTCCGCACACCGTGGTCCTCGGCGGCCGGCTATGTCGACAAGGAGTTCCAGCCGCGCACCTACAACACCCTCAACGTGCCCACCATCCAGCTCGTCTTCGTCAGCTTCTACCTCGGCATCGCCGGCGGCGCGCTGGAGACGGCGGCCACCTACACCCGCAGCAAGACCAGGCCTTGGCTGCACGGCGGCCACGAGCGCGCGGTCGACGAGCCCCACGTCATCGACACCTACGGTGACCTCACCGCGAAGCTCTGGGCAGCCGAGGCGCTCGCCGACGCCGTCGCCGCCGAGGGACAGAAGCTGCACGACGACCCCGGCGCGGTCACCGACCAGATCCGCGGCGAGTTCGAGGTGCGCGTGGCGGCCGTCAAAGCCCGCGCCACCGAGGTCGCCCTGGAGATCACCAGCCGCATCTTCGAGGTGACCGGCGCACGATCCACCACCACCGCCGAGGGCCTGGACCGCTTCTGGCGCAACGTCCGCACCCACACCCTGCACGACCCCGTCGCCTACAAGCGCCGTGAGGTCGGCCGCTGGGTCCTCGAAGGCACACTGCCCGAACCCACCTGGTACTCCTGACCCTTCCCGGGGGCGCCCGCCATGCGCGGGCGCCCCCGCTCCCCGAAAGAGGACCCATGACCACCGTCCTGTCCGTCTCCGGCAGCCCTTCCGCCTCCTCCCGCACCAACCGTCTGCTGCGCCACCTCGACGACCGGCTCGTCGCACAGGGCCACGAGGTGATCCCGCTGGACGTCCGCACCATCCCGGCCCAGGCCCTGCTCGGCGCCGACTTCCGGCACCCCGCCATCGTGGAGGTCACCGAACTGTTCGCCCGCGCGGACGGCGTCGTCATCGCCACCCCCGTCTACAAGGCCTCGTACTCCGGCGTCCTCAAGGCACTCCTCGACCTGCTCCCGCAGTACGCCCTCACAGACAAAACCGTGCTGCCGCTGGCCACCGGCGGGTCGACGGCCCATGTCCTGGCCATCGACTACGCGCTCCGCCCGGTCCTCAGCTCCATGGGCGCGGCTCACATCGTGCAGGGCTGGTTCACCCTCGACAAGGACATCACCGTGCGCGACGACGGCTCTGTGGCCGTCGTGGCGAGTGCTGCCCAGGCACTCACCCAGGTGATCGACCAGTTTTCGACGGCGCTGGGTCACAGCCCAGTCCTGGCCGCGGCCGGCTGAGCACCATGTCCGCGCACGTGATCGCCGACGACGCCGAGGCCCTCGCCGTCACCGCCGCCCTGGCCGAGGAATTCCGTGCTGGAGCCTGCGCACGCGACGCCGAACGCAACCTCCCACGGGCCGAGGTGGAGAAGCTGTCCGCCTCGGGGCTCCTCGCCGTCACCGTCCCCGCCGAGCACGGCGGTGCAGACGTCAGCATGCTCACCCTCGCCGAGATCTTCCGGCTGCTGGCCTCAGCCGACGCAAGCCTCGCCCAGATCCCGCAGAGCCATTTCGTCTACGTCAACGTGGTACGCCGTCAGGGCCGCCAGAAGCAGCAGAGGTTCTTCTTCGCCGAGGTGCTCGCCGGACGCCGCTTCGGCAACGCCCAGTCCGAGGCGGGCACCACACACGTCCAGGACATCCGTACCCGCCTCGAACCACGCTCCGACCACTCCTACGTCCTGACCGGCGTCAAGCACTACGCCACCGGTGCGCTGTTCGCCGACTGGATCCCGGTCCTCGCCCGCGCCGAGGACGAGAACCTGCACGTGGCCTACGTCCCTCGAAACGCCCCCGGCCTCAGCGTGATCGACGACTGGGACGGAATGGGTCAGCGCACCACGGCCAGCGGCACCGTGCGGCTGGACGCCGTGCCCGTTCCGGCCGACCGCGTCCTGCCCCATCACCTCACCTTCCAGCAACCCCAACTCCACGGTGCGCTCGCACAGTTGCTGCACGCGGCCATCGACGTGGGAATCGCCGGGGGTGCCCTGGCCGAAGCCGCCGAGTTCGTCCGCACCAAGAGCCGTCCCTGGTTCGAAAGCGGGGCCGAGACGGCTGCCGAGGACCCGCTGCTGATCCAGCGGTTCGGGGAACTCGCCGTCAAGCTGCGGGCATCCGAGGCGCTGCTGCGTGAGGCGGCCCGCAGGGTGGACGCGGCGCGCGCCGACCTGACCGACGACTCGGCGGCCGAGGCGTCGATCGCCGTGGCCGCCGCCAAGGCACACGCGGCACACGTCGCGGTCGAGGTGACCGGCTCCCTGTTCGAGGTGGCCGGCACCCGTTCCGCGCTCAACTCCCTCAACCTGCACCGCCACTGGCGTGACGCCCGCACCCACACCCTGCACGACCCGGCCCGCTGGAAGATCCAGCACATCGGCAGATACGTGCTCAGCGGCACACGGCCACCGCGCCACGGACTGCTGTGACGGGCAGTGGGCAGCGGACCTTCAGATCGGAGACCTCACGTGTCCCTCACCTTCCACTGGTTCCTTCCGACCAACGGCGACAGCCGCCATGTCGTCGGCGGCGGCCACGGCACCCCGGCCACCGCGTTGGGACGGGACCGGCCGCCGACCGTGGCCTACCTGAGCCAGATCGCCCGCGCCGCCGAGGACCTGGGGTTCGTTGGTGCGCTCACCCCCACCGGCGCCTGGTGCGAGGACGCGTGGCTGACCACGGCCATGGTCTCCCAGCACAGCGAGCGCCTGAAGTTCCTGGTCGCCTTCCGCCCCGGCTTCGTCTCGCCCACGCTGGCCGCACAGATGGCCTCCACCTTCCAGCGGCAGACCGGAGGTCGGCTCCTGCTCAACGTCGTCACGGGCGGCGAGAGCCACGAGCAGCGCGCCTACGGCGACTTCCTCGACAAGGACGCCCGCTACCGCCGTACCGGCGAATTCCTCCACGTCGTACGCGAGTTGTGGGACGGAAAGACCGTCGACCTGGCGGGGGAGCACCTCCAACTCGAGGAGGCGAAGCTCGCCCGGGTACCCGTCCCGGTGCCCGAGGTGTACTTCGGCGGCTCCTCCCCCCTGGCCGGGGAGGTCGCCGCACGGCACGCCGACGTGTACCTCACCTGGGGTGAGCCGCCCGCCCAGGTCGCAGAGAAGATCGCCTGGATCCGGACGCTGGCCGCGCAGGAGGGCCGCACCGTCCGCTTCGGTATCCGCCTGCACGTCATCACCCGCGACACCTCCCCACAGGCGTGGGCCGAAGCGGACCGTCTGCTGGCGGGTTTCGACCCGCAGACGGTGCGATCTGTACAGGCCGGACTGGCCCGTAGCGAGTCGGAGGGACAGCGGCGCATGCTCGCCTTGCACGGAGGGAGCCGGGAGAGCCTGGAGATCCACCCGAACCTCTGGGCCGGCATCGGCCTCGTGCGCGGTGGCGCGGGCACCGCGCTGGTCGGCAGCCACGACGAGATCGTCGAACGAATCCGCGAGTACCACGCCCTTGGCATCGACGAGTTCGTGCTGTCGGGCTATCCGCACCTGGAGGAGGCGTACTGGTTCGGTGAGGGAGTGCTGCCACGGCTGGCCGCACAGGGCCTGTGGCACCACCCGCACGACCCCCGGCCGGAGCAGGCGGCGCAGGTACCGTTCGCCAGCTGAAACCACATCAGACACCTACGCACTGAGCACCAGATGTGGCGTGTGGCCGACCACTGCCTGCTGCGGCGGACGACCACACGCCAACAAGCGCTACACCCACTCCATGCCCAACTCGCGGAGCGCGCCCAGCTGCTCCCGGGCGAGCTTGTCGCGCCGCGATTTGGTGTTCGATACCCATACGCCGAGCTTCACTGCCACCGGGTCCGTCTCGCCGTCGACCGTGTTCTCCTCGGCACGGCCGCGCGGGACCGGCCGGTGGGCGCCTTCCCGCTCCATCCACCGCGTGAGGGCCGCGAGGCCGCGCTGGAACGCCTGCTGCGCCTCCGTCGACCAGTTGGTTGCGGGCTTGGCTGCCGGGACGGTCTTTATCACCGTCTCCGCAGCTCGGTGGTCGGGGGCGGGCCGCACAGCAACTGGGGGACCGTCTTCGTGTTCCATCACGGCGTCATCCTGCTGGTCGCGGTGGTGGCCGGCCATGGGTAGAAGTACTCACGTTGACGGCCACCTCCACACCATCCGATACGAATCGACACGGCACACACTCGGTCGGCGTCGCCTCGGTGAGCAGGCGTATCGCCCCGTAGAAACAGACGCAGCCTCCGAAGGGAAGCCGTCATCCAAGAGCTGCAGCCATTTGAATGGAGAGGTGGGATCGGCGAATCTCTCGGCATCCATCCCACTTGCGCGGCTAACCCCGCAGGCTCTCCTCGCCCTCGCCCGCCGAGGCGTCAACGCGCGGAGTCCGACACGACAACCAGCTCGATACCGGCGCCCGGACAGCGTGCGCATGTGCGCTTCGGTAGCGGCGCGCGCGACGGATGTCCGTACGGCCATCTCGGCGTGCGACGTGAGTTGCCAACGTCGGTCGGCCTTGTCGACGAACGCGCGTATGCCGGCGTCGGCGAAACGCCTCATGGCGTCCTGTGTGGCCTGACTGCGGGTGCCGATGCCGAGTAGGGGCGTGGCGGTGACCTCGGCGACGATGGCGCGGAAAGCGTCGAGGACGGCCCGCAGAATCGAGCGGTGCGTCGAGGTGACCTGGTCGACGGTCTCCTGTACGAGGCGGTCGACAGCCTGCGCGTTCGGCGTCACGTCGTCGACCAGGGCGCGCGCCTGACCGGAAAGGGCGCCAATCTCGGCGACCGCGGCCCGGTGCCCTTCGTTGTACGCCTCGGCGACCACGTCGAACACGTTGAGGGACACGGCCTTGCCCAACTCGTCGACGACCCCCTGTGACGCCCTGCGTAGCTGTTGGATGGCGGCGAGCTTGAGCTCGGCCCACCCTGGGGCGTCAAGGCCGTCGGCGAGCCGGCGGGCGATGATGCCCAGTAGGCGTTCCTCGGCCGCGGCGTACAGGTCGCGGGTGCGCTCGACGAGGGGTTCGACCATGCCGGGGTGTATGGGCATCCCCTAGTGCTGTGACCGGCAACGTTCACCGGGTTACCCGCTGGACCGAGTCTTTGCTGGGCTTGTAGGTTCCCGACGTGAGTGATGACGGCAAGACTCGGATCCGATTCGCGGAGGAAGCAGATGCGGCCGTGATCGCGCGCATCCACCTGACCTCTCGGTCGGCGACCATGCCCTATCTGCCCCCGCAGAAGCGCAGTCACGAGCAGGTGACCAGATGGGTCCAGGACGTCCTGCTCAAGCTATGTCGCACTTGGGTCGCAGTGCGTGATACGGAGATCATCGGCTATGCGGCCCTCGACGGCGACATGCTCGAACACCTCTATCTGCGCCCGGACGTCCGCCGGCAGGGCGTCGGCACGCTACTGCTCGATGAGGTCAGGCGGCACACCCCTGACGGGGTGTCCCTGCACGTCTTTCAGCAGAACACCGATGCCCGCGCGTTCTACGAGAGCCACGGTTTCACCGTCCTCGACACCAACGATGGTGAGCGCAACATGGAGAACCTGCCCGACATGACGCTTCGCTGGACGCCGAGCAGCGTTCAGTATCCGTACTAGCCAGACGAGCCGAAGGCTCACGCCGCAGCAGCGAGGGGGCGTCCGTCCCAGCGGATGTCCTTCTCGCTGCGGATGCGGGCGCGTTCCTTGCGCTGTGCGGCGAGGACATCGGGGTGTCCGGCATTGGCGTTGCGCCAGCGCAGATAGCGGTGCAGGACCCGGGGCTGCGCGGGATGGCTGCGGTGGTTCGAATTCGCCAGGGTGAACTGCCGCAGCGGGCCGAAATGGGCCTTGATCGGGTTGGCCCAGGAGGCATAGGTCGGGGCGAAGCACAGCTCGACCTTGTTCTTCTTCGCCCAGCGGCGGATGTCCACTCCGGTGTGGGCGGACAGGTTGTCCAAGATGATGTAGATGGGGGCGCCGTCTGGCCGGGTGGCGCGGATCGATTTCAGCGTGGCCAGGGTGCTGGCGGTGCCCTTGCGGCGGCGGTTGACGCCCCACAGTCGGTCGTCGCCCACGGAGTAGCAGCTGTGGAAGTAGGTGACGCCGTGGGTGCGGCGGTAGGTCGCCGGCAGGCGGTCGGGCTTGCCCTGCTTCGCCCAGCAGGAGCCTGCGGTGGGCCTGATCCCCAGGGGCCCGAACTCGTCGAAGGCGAACACCCGGTCGGGGAAGCGGTCCAGCACGTGCTCGATGCGATCGAGCTTGGCGTCGCGTTCGGGGTCGGGCGACTCCTTCCAGGTCTTGGTGCGCTGGAAGGTGATGCCGTGGCGCAACAGCAGGCACCGTAACGCTTCACGACCGACACGGATGACGCATCCGTGCACGCGGCGCAGGTAGGCGCCGAGTTTACGGATCGACCAGCAGGTGAAGGGCTGGCCGAGCTTGGTGGGGCGGGTGGTGGCCGTCTGGACGACGAAGTCCTCGTCGTCACGACTGAGCACGCGGGAACGGCCTCCCGTCCCATCGAGGGTCCAGACAGGCCAGGCCGATCTCGTTGAACCGGTGGATCACGTCCCGCACCGTGTCCTCGTCGGCCTGGACCAACTGGGCGATCACCGGGACACCGTTCCCGCCGGCGGACGCGAGCAGCATCATGGCCCGCCGGTAGCCGAGTTGGTGCTGCCGCGGCGCACGATCTGCTGCAGCTTCTGCCCCTCCTGGTCGGTCAGTCTGCGCACCCGCGCAGGCTCAGCCACCACACCTCCAGCGGTCGGAACGGACGTCACCGCCCATCCCACCGCTCCAATCGCCAACCCGGCGAACCTTCCCGGTCACAGCACCAGGTACCTGTCCGGGATCCCAACAGCCAAGTGGGCCGTGGACGGTGAACGGGTGGACTCGGTCCGCCGGAGGACTCCTGGCGGGCCGACTCACCCGGGCGGTCTCGATCAGGCCATCGGGTGGGCGAAGGTGTCTGCGGCCCGCCCGCCGAGGCGAGACGGCGCAGGTGGCTTCGTGAGGTGTGATGCCGGGGGGCTGCTCCACCCCTTCGGTGTCCTTACGCAACTTTGATGCCGAACTGATGTGCGCCCCGGAACCGCCTGTCATGTCCCGGCAATCTTGGTGACGTGACGTCAACTTTTCATCTCCGGATGCCTTTTGGGCAACGCTCCCAGCACATGGTGATCTGCGGCGACGACGGCCTCGCCCACCGGCTGGCGGTGACGCTGGACGCCGTGTGCGGTGAGGCGGTCACCGTCGTGCTGCCTTCCCGGCGCGAGGGGCACGCGCCGGAGATCGCCGCGCTGGACCGCGATCCGAGGTCTCCCGTCGAGCTGTTGGTGGCCGCCCGTCCGGACGAGCAGACGCTGCGCGCCGCGGGTGCGGAGCGGGCCGCGGCGCTCGCCCTCACCTACCGCGAGGACCAGGTCAACGTCACGGCGGCGCTGCTGGCCCGCACCCTCAACCCGACGGTCCGCCTGGTCATCCGGATGTACAACCGGGAGCGTGGCGAGCACCTCGAACGCCTGCTGGACCGTGCCGTGTTGGGCCTTGAACGGACCGACGTCACGACGGCGCTGGACACGTCGACCACCGTGCTGTCCGATACCGACACCGCGGTGCCCGAGCTGGTGGCTGCCGCCGCGGTCGGGCAGGGGCACACGCTTCAGGTGGAGGGCCAGGTGTTCCGCGGGGTGGTCCGGCCTGCGCGTACTCCGCCCCGCTCCGCCGACCTGGCCACGCTCGCCGTGCTGTCCGGCGCCCATCAGGACGACCCGGCCAGTGAGGACAGCCCCGAGACGCCGGGGGAGGAGGGCACGCAGCTGCTGCCCGACACCGTCACGTCCTACCACCGGCAGTTCACCCACGGCCGGCTGATGCTGGAGGAGGTCACCCACCACCACCCGCCCGAGGCGCCGCCGCGCGACCGGCGCAACTACGGCGCCTGGCTGCGCGACCGGCTGGCGCACCTGCCGTGGAAGGTGTTCCTGTCCCGCGAGGTCATCGCCGTCTTCGGCGCGCTCGCCGCGATCGTGCTGGTGCTGGCCGGTGCCACGGCGCTGGCCGAGCCGGGACCGCTGTGGAAGTCGGTGTACCTGCCGTTGCTGGACATCTTCACCATGGGCGATCCGGCGACCGACGAGTCCCCGGCCCGCCGCGTGCTCCAACTGATCGCCGGTTTCGTCGGTCTTGCCGTGCTGCCACTCGTGGTCGCCGCCACCATGAACGCCACCGACGCGTTCCGGAAGGCGTCCGTCGGGCACCCGCCGGCCGAGGACATGAGCGATCACATCGTGCTGGTCGGGCTCGGCAAGATCGGTACGCGGGTGCTGGCCCAACTGCGCACCACCGAGCACCAGGTGGTGGTCGTGGAACGCGATCCGCACGCTCGCGGCGTCGCCCTCGCCCGCGAGCTCGGCGTACCCCTGCTGCTGGAGGACGGCGGTGCCCCCGGCGTCCTGGACAGAGCGCGCATCTGTCAGAGCAAGTCCCTGCTCGTCCTCACCCGGGACGACGGCGAGAACCTCGACATCGTGATGGCCGCGCGCGAGGCCAACCCACAGGTACGGGTGGTGATGCGGCTGTACGACGACGACTTCGCCGCCACCGTCTCCCGCACGATGCGCGCCTCCTACCCCGACGCCACCACCCGCAGCCGCTCCGTCTCCGCGCTCGCCGCGCCCTCCTTCGCGGCCGCCATGATGGGGCGGCACGTCCTGGGCGTCATGCCGGTCGAACGCGGATCGCTGCTGTTCACCGTCGTGGATGTCGCCGGCCACCCCGAGTTGGAGGGCCGGTCCGTCCACCACGCCTTCCGCGAGAACGAGTGGCGCGTCCTGGCCGTCGGCCCCGCGACGCCGCCCTCCTCCTCGTCCTCGTCGGACACGCTCGGCGGCGGGCTCCGCCTCGACCGGCCGGGCTTCGACTGGCGCCCGTCGCACGGGCGGATCCTGCGGGCGGGGGACCGGGTCGTGGTGGCTTGCACCCGCCGCGGTCTGGACTTCCTCATGACGGGCGTGCAGCCGCATCCGGTGGACCCGCGGGCATGAAGCGGGGCCGGCCCGTCCACTGGAGGACGGGCCGGCCCGCGCACGATCCCTGTGGCCCGCTTACGAGGTGACCGCGGCCGGGAGTTCGGGACCGGCGGACGAGCGGTCCGTGGCGGCGGGAACGGTGAGGACCATGGTCATGCCGCCGCCGGGGGTGTCCTCGGCGGTCAGGGTGGCGCCGATGGCCTCGGCGAAGCCCCGGGCGACGGCCAGGCCGAGGCCGACGCCCGCGCCGCGCGGGGCGTCGCCGTAGCGCTGGAAGGGTTCGAAGATACGGTCCTTGGCGTCGTCGGGGACACCGGGGCCGCGGTCGGCGACGCGTACCTCGACGCGGCCGCCCAGCGCGCTGGCGGAGACGCGCACGGGCTCGCCCTCCGGGCTGTACTTCACCGCGTTCTCGACGATGTTGGCGACCGAGCGCTCCAGCAGGCCCGGATCGACGGCGACCATCGGCAGGTCCTCGGGGATGTCGAGGACGACGCTGTCCTCCGGCACGCCGCCGAGGGCCATCGGCACGACCTCGCCGAGGTCGACCTCGCGGATCAGCGGCGTGACGGTGCCGGTCTGGACCCGGGACATGTCGAGGAGGTTGCCGACGAGGTGATCGAGGCGGTCGGCGCCCTCCTCGATCCCGGCTAGGAGCTCGGCCTGGTCCTCGTCGGACCACTCGATGTCGTCGGAGCGCAGGGAGCTGACCGAGGCTTTGATACCGGCCAGTGGGGTGCGCAGGTCGTGGCTGACGGCCGCGAGCAGGGCGGTGCGGATGCGGTTGCCCTCGGCGAGCTTGTTGGCGTGGTCGGCCTGGGTCTGGAGTCGTTGTCGGTCGAGGACGACGGCGGCCTGTGCGGCGAAGGCCGACAGGACGCGGCGGTCCTCGGCGGGCAGAACGCGGCCCGACAGGGCGGGCGCCATGTGGTCGCCGACGGGCATGTCGACATCCGCGTCCTCGGGGCGGGCGAGCGGGCTGGTGTCGCCCACGCTGCCCGAACAGGTCCAGGGCGCCGTCTCGGAGTCCCGCTCCAGCAGCGCCACGGCGTCCATCGCGAAGGTCTCGCGCACCGCTCCAGGAGGGCATCGAGGGTGGTTTCGCCCCGGAGCACGCTGCCTGCCAGGAAGGAGAGGATCTCCGACTCGGCGCGCAGGCGCGCGGCTTGGTGGGTGCGCCGGGCGGCGAGGTCGACGACGGACGCCACCGAGATCGCCACCAGTACGAAGATGACCAGCGCCAGGATGTTCTGCGGGTCAGCGATGGTGAGGTGGCCCACGGGCGGCGTGAAGAACCAGTTCAGGAGGAGTGAACCCACCACGGCCGACGCGAGCGCCGGACGCAGACCGCCGAGCAGCGCCGCCGCCACGGTCAGCGTCAAGAACAGCAGCATGTCGTTGGCGAGGCCAAGGCCCGCCCCGACCTGCATCAAAAGCAGCGTCAGCAGCGCCGGCCCCGCCAGCCCGGTCAGCCAGCCCCAGATGAGCCGGGACCGGCCGAGCCGCGCGCCGCGGCGTACGGGGAGTGCGCGGCCCTTGGCGGCCTCCTCATGCGTGACGATGTGGACGTCGAGGTCGGGGCCGGAATCGCGGGCGACGGTCGCGCCGACGCCGGGACCGAAGATGTACTGCCACGCCTTGCGGCGGGAGGTTCCCAGCACGATCTGGGTGGCGTTCACGCCCCGGGCGAACTCCAGGAGGGCGGAGGAGACGTTCTCGCCCAGGACGTGGTGGAAGGTGCCGCCCAGGTCCTCGACGAGCGTGCGCTGGACGGCGAGCTCCTTGGGCGAGCCGGCGGCCAGGCCGTCGCTGCGGGCGATGTAGACGGCGAGCACTTCGCCGCCCGCGCCCTTCTCGGCGAGGCGGGCGGCGTGGCGGATGAGCGTACGGCCCTCGCTGCCGCCGGTCAGGCCGACGACGATCCGCTCGCGCGATCCCCAGATCTTCGAAACCTGGTGTTCGCTCCGGTACTCCTGGAGGTATTCGTCGACCCGGTCGGCCACCCACAGCAGCGCCAGCTCGCGCAGTGCGGTGAGGTTCCCGGGCCGGAAGTAGTTCGACAGCGCCGCGTCGACCTTGTTCGGCTTGTAGATGTTGCCATGCGCCATGCGACGGCGCAGCGCGTGCGGGGACATGTCGACCAGCTCGATCTGATCGGCGCGGCGCACCACCTCGTACAGCTGACGCCGCAGGGGCAGGCAGGACTCTTGCGGCGTCACTGCCTGTCGGCTTCGCTGCTGGTGGCCGTCGGGGGGTCTTCGTGGCGCGGTGGTTCCTCGGTCGGGAAGAAGATGGAACTCAACAGGTGGGGCTTGCGGCCCGGCGCGGGTCCGTTGCCTGCCCGTGACGCGAAGGATTGGCGCAACTCGCTGATCAGATCGGCGAGTTCGTCGGGGTTGAGCCAGAGGGTGCCCTGCCGGTAGCCCACAGAGTCGGCGAACGGGTCGGCTCCTGGCCGGTCGAGGTAGGCGTTGAACTCGGCGAGCAGGGCGGCCATGGCGGCGGCGAAACCGCGGCGGTGGTCGGCCAGGGACATCGACGCGCCCGCCTCGGGGGCGATCGCCATCCGGTCTCGGCGCAGTCGGTAACGCCGCTCCACCGCACCGCGCACCCGTCGCTCGTCCACCGCCTCCAGCACTCCTCCCTCAGCCAGCAGGCCGACATGCCGATACACGGTGGTCTTGGGGACATCCGGCAACGCCGCACACAACTCGGTGGTGGTGCACGTCCGTTCGCCGGTCATGGCGTAGGTGATGCGTAGCCGCACCGGGTGCAGCAGCAAGTCGAGAATGTCCACCTTGCAATGATCCCATATCTGGTAACGTTCCCAAAGTTGGGAACAATGAAGGGGGTAGGGGAGTGACCACGAATAACGCGCCGGCTCCGGCTCGGCTGACCACCGAGGCGATACGGCCGCTGCGCACGCTGGACCCGGACGGGCCGCAGGAGGACCTGGCATGGCTGGATGAGGCGATCGGCGACGCGAGGGTGGTGGCGATCGGCGAGAGCGCGCACTACAACCGCGAGTCCTACCAGCTGCGCCACCGCCTGATGCGGTACCTGGTCGAGCGGCACGGGTTCGGCGCCTACGCGATGGAGTCCGGATTCGTCGAGGGAAGACTGACCGACGAATGGATCCGCGGCGGACAGGGCCGGCCCGGCAACGTCATGGCGAACGGCATGACCTCGCTGATGGGACTATGGACCGAGATGCGGGCCCATCTGGAGTGGATGCGGCAGCACAATCTCGAATCCGCCGAGCCGGTTGGCTTCTACGGTATCGACCTGTCCGGCTCGAACGTCTCCCTGCTACCCGGCTTGGACGCCGTCATCGCCTACCTCGCACACGCGGATCCTGCGTTCGAGATGGATCCGAGGATCCGGGAGACGGCCTCGGCCTTCGCGGCGCCGTCCGCATTCTCCCTTTCCCAGGCCGTCGCCGCCTACGCAGAGCTCGCGCCTGAGCAACGGGATGCGTTGACAGCAGGACTGGCCGACCTCACCGCGCGGATGGAGGGGCGACGCCTGGACTACCGGCAGCGTACGACTGCCGCCACCTACGAGCGCGCGCTGCGCTCGCTGCACCTGACCGTCGCCATCGACGCGAATGCCCGCGCGATGGCCCGTGGCGATCACGACAGCGTGCTCTTCCAACGCGACGCCGCGATCGCGGACACCGTCGAATGGGTCCTGCACCGGGAGGACCGGATCGTTCTGGCCGCCCACAACGGCCACATCCAGCGCTGGCCCGCCGGCTTGCCGGGCATGCCTCCTGCGGCGACGATGGGCATGCACCTTGCTGACCGGCTCGGCGAGGACTACCTGGTCATCGGCACCACCAACGGCACGGGCCAAACCCTCAACACCGGAGCCGACTTCTACGCCGGCAAGCTTTTCACCGACCTG
The DNA here is from genome assembly GCF_042734445.1 of Streptomyces sp. NPDC059649. Classification (NCBI taxonomy): domain Bacteria; kingdom Bacillati; phylum Actinomycetota; class Actinomycetes; order Kitasatosporales; family Streptomycetaceae; genus Streptomyces; species Streptomyces sp. NPDC059649. Next base: position 34,316 of record NZ_JBHWDV010000008.1, on the reverse strand, counting down.
GAGCCACCCCGACCCGGCAGCCTCGACGCACTCATGGCCGCCAGCGGTGACGGACCCTTCGCCACCGACCTGCGGCGGCTGCCACCGGCCGACACCAAGGCCGTTCAGGCTGTCTCCCAGCAGCGTCTCGGCGCTCTCTACTGCGATGTGAGCCCCCTGGACGCCTATGACGTCATCGTCCACCTCCCCCATGTCACCGCAGCTGAACCCGACGACACTGCCCTCGCCAACTCACCTCACGACGTACAGAAGGCGTTCTCCCATTGGAAGCCGCGATGACCCCTGCTCCAGCAGGGTCGACGTAACCGACGCGTTTCTGGGCGGTCCGGCCACCGGGACGGCGGACGGGCCGTGAAGCGGTCGGCGGTACGGACTCAGGTCGCTGATCCCGGCTCGGTGATGCGGGCTTCGAGGTCGGCAACGCGCCGGTCCTGGAAGCGAAGGTTGGAGCGGGAAACCTCCCTGATCCGCTGCTCGGCGATGCCCGCACCGCCGAGCCGAACCCTCATCGGCCCGCGGCGGGCACCTGCCACGTCCGGGCGGGCACCTGCCGCGTCGGGGCGGACAACTGCGCCGTCCACATGCGCACATAGTGTCCGTCGGCGTCCGTGAGGAGCTCCGTGTGGGAGCCGCACCGGGCGGTGCGGCCGCCGTCGACCACCAGGATCTGGTCCGCACCGACGACCGTTGGGAGCCGATGCGCGATGACGATGACGGTCCTGTCGGCCACCAGGTTGTCGATGGCTCGCTGTACCGCCACCGGTGACTCGGTGCCCAGTCCCGCGGCCGGCTCGTCGAGCAGGACTACCGGAGCGTTCTTGAGGATGGCGTACGACACCGGTCTGCGGGTCGTCGAAGCGGCTGATCAGGGGACCGGGGCTGCTGCGGGGCGCCTGGTCGCTCACGCTGGTTCAACGCCCGCGTCCACGTACGAGATGATCTCAACGATGGTGCCTGGGCAGCTGGCCGCCACGGTGTGAGCGCCTCGGCCCCCAGGACCGTCAGCCGTAATTGGCTGTCTCGCATACGTCCACGGGACGTTCATGGTCTACCCCGCCCTTATCCCGCTGCCTCTGCTCGACGAGCCCGAGACCGGCCACTCCCTGGCCGTACTGCTGGGCCGCTCCCGCGCGGCCATGCTGGAACAGCTCGTCCGCCCCGTACCGGCACCGACCTCGGCCGTGAGCTGGGCCTGGCGAAGTCCTCGGTCTCCGAGCACACGAAGGCCCTCCGCGCCGCCCGCCTGGTCACCGCCCGGCGCGACGGCAGGACGGTCTGGCACTCCTGCACGCCCCTGGGGCTGGGGCTCCTCGGCACGTGGGGCGGTCTGTGACCAGGACGAGTGATCGCACGGGGTCGCAGGAGGAGCCCCTCCGAGCACCCGCCGGTGGACCTGCACGATGCCGCGTCGACGATGCGGGCTGGTGACCGAGGCGGGGGCGTGGCCGGGGCCTGGCGGCAGCCAGCAGCCGAATTGCGGGGCCTCCGCGCCCGTGGGTGCCGCAGGCGGATCGGCCGGTGGCCAAGGAGTGAGCCGTGAGCGCCGTCGCCCTGGCTGCCGAACAAGTCCCCGAGCGCCTGTCTTGCGGGGTGTCGCAGGTGCTTGGGAAGCGGGTTGGTTCCCCAACGACCCCTCAGGAACAGGCCGGCCAGGGTGCTCAGCTGAAGAGGATCGTCGTGGGCAGGAGTTTGTGACACCCCAAGGTCGGCCTGACCGGGGAGCGGGAACCTTCGCGCGGCGCGCCGGGGGCGCATGCGTCCGCGGTCACCGGTCGCCGTATTGGACCCGCTGCTGCGAAGCCGGGCGTGAGTGATGGCGAAGACGGCATAGAAGGCCGGCGACGCCGGCCTTCTCCTGGCACGGTGCGCGGCCCTGAGCGGGCAACCCTGTCTGCCCGTCGGACCTCAGTCTTCCGCTGAGGAGGGTGCGGGACATCCGCAGGAGTCCCGGTGCATCAGCTCGGGCGGCATGCGGACGGTACGCGGGGGCAGGTCGGGGTCCTTGAGGCGGGACAGCAGGAGCCGGACGGCCTCGGTTCCCATGTCGTGGCAGGGCTGGGCGACGGTGGTCAGGCGGGGGGTGAAGAGGTCCGCCCATTCGAAGTCGTCGAAGGCGATCAAGGCGATGTCGGTGGGTACGGTTTTGCCTCGTTCGCGCAGGGCCCGCATGGCGCCGATGGTCATGTGGTTATTGCCGATGATGAGGGCGGTCGGCGGGTCGTCCAGGTCCAGCAGTGCGTGGACGGCTCGGCGGGCCGGCTCGGCGTCGGACCCTCCACTGATGATGAGCCGTTCGTCGACTGGGAGGCCGTTTCCGGCCAAGGCGCTTCGATAGCCCGCGACGCGTTCGTCGGTGGTGGAGAGGCCGGCCAGGCCGGAGACCAGGCCGATGCGGGAGTGGCCCAGGTCCGCGAGGTGCTGGACGAGGCCGGCGGTGGCCTCGGCGTTCTCGCAGCCCACCTGGTCGTGTGCGGGGCTGATCAGTCTGTCGACGAGTGCGACGGGAACACCGCGCTCCTCGAGGTAGGCCAGGGTCCGCTCCCCGTGGGCGGCGGGGGCCAGCAGGATTCCGTCGACGCGCCGCTGGTACAGGTCCGCGGCGATCCGCAGTTCCCGTTCGGGGTCGTCGTGGGTGTCGGCCAACAGCAGCGTGTAACCGTGGCGCTCTGCCTCCTCCCGGATGCCCTGGGCGACCTCCCCGAAGTAGGGATTGGAGATCGCGGACATGGCCAGCCCGAGGGTCAGGGTGCGCGAGGTGCTCAGGGAGCGGGCGACCGTGCTGGGGACGTAGCCGGTCTCCTTGATCGCGGTGAGCACCGCTTCACGCTTTTCCGGGCTGACGAAGCGGGTCTCGTTGATCACGTGGGAGACCGTGGTGACGGACACGCCGGCCCGTCGCGCGACCTCGGACATGTTGGTGGTTCGCACGCTGTTGGAGCGCCGTTGCGGTGCCGAAGCCACTGCCACCCCCTCGACATGCGGCGAAACCGGTTGCGCACTGAAGGCTATCACCGTGAAGGCTGCTGAAATTCAGCGTGCGCAACCGGTTGCGCAACCGATTGCGCACGGTTAACGTCACCGCAACTTCAGGGAAAACGGCCTGCGCCACGGCCCTGCCCCGGGCCCCGACACCGCTGAACCAACCCCTGACCCGGCACCGGCGACGCGTACGCCGACGGAGCCGGCACCTTGATCCACCTGCCGCTATCGAGGAGGACCCATGCGGTCGAGACGACATCCCTATCGCCTGTGGACCGCTGTGGGGGCGGCCATCGCCCTGCTGACGAGCGGTTGCGCCGGCTGGGGCGGCGCACGGGACTCCGAAGCCATCAATGTGCTCATGGTGGGCAACCCCCAGATGGAGGACCTTGCGAAGCTGACCCGCGAGCACTTCACATCCGACACCGGTATCAAGGTCAACTTCACGGTGCTGCCCGAGAACGAGTTCCGGGACAAGGCGACCCAGGAGGTGGCGACCCAGGCGGGACAGTACGACCTGGTCAGCGCGGGCTCGGCGGATGCGCAGATCTGGGCGAAGAACGGCTGGCTGAAGGAACTGGACGGCTACACCGCCAAGGACCGCGGCTTCGACGCCGCTGACCTGCTGACGCCCATGAAGACCTCGCTGCAGTCGCACGGCAAGCTGTATGCGCTGCCCTTCTACGGCGAGTCCTCGTTCCTCATGTACCGCAAGGACCTGTTCAAGAAGGCCGGGCTGACCATGCCCGAACGCCCGACCTGGTCCCAGGTCGCCCGCTTCGCCGCGAAGCTCGACGGCGCGGAGCCGGGCACGGCCGGGATCTGTCTGCGCGGCCTGCCCGGCTGGGGCGAGGTCTTCGCCCCTCTGACCACGGTGGTCAACACCTTCGGCGGCACCTGGTTCACCAAGGACTGGCAGGCCCGGGTCGACTCACCCGAGTTCACCAGGGCCACGAAGTTCTATGTGAATCTGCTCCGGCAGCACGGTGAGCCGGGAGCGGCCCAGTCCGGGTTCACCGAATGCCTGAACACGTTCGGACAGGGCAAGGCCGCGATGTGGTACGACGCGACCTCGGCCGCCGGGTCGCTGGAGGACCCGAGGACCTCGAAGGTGGCGGGCAAGGTCGGCTACGCCTTCGCACCGGTGGAGAAGACCCACAGCTCCGGCTGGCTGTGGTCATGGGCGTGGGCGATGCCCAGGACGACGGACAAGGCCGACGCCGCCTGGAAGTTCATGTCCTGGGCTTCGAGCAAGAAGTACGAACGGCTCGTCGGCAGGGAGCTGGGGTGGCCCCGGGTGCCGTCCGGCAAGCGCGCTTCGACCTATCGGATCCCGCAGTACGTCGCGGCGTCGAAGGCGTTCGGGACGCGCACCCAGCAGGCGATCGAGGAAGCCGACCCCAAGAACCCGGGGGTGCAGCCACGGCCCACGGTCGGCATCCAGTACGTACCGATCCCCGAGTTCGCCGATCTGGGCACCAAGGTCTCGCAGGAGGTCGGCGCGGCGATCGCCGGCCGCGGCACGGTCGAGCAGGCGCTCAGGGACGGCCAGCGGCTGGCCGAGAAGACCGCGGCCGAGAACCGCAACTGAGCGGCCCATGGCCGCGACCGGAGCGGCCCGCACCTCCCCACTCAACACACCGATCCTCTCCCCTCCCGGAGCCGATATGACCACCCTCGCCGAGCGGCCCTCGGCCGCACTGACCTCCGCCGGGCGCGACGCCCGCAGCAGACAGCGGCGGGAACGCCGATTCAGGCGCATCCCCCTGCTTCCGGCCCTGGTCTTCACCATCGTCGTCACGCAACTGCCCTTCGTCGTCACCCTGGTCACCTCCACCTTCGGCTGGAACGTGCTGCACCCCGGTGAGCACTCCTTCGTCGGTGTACGGAACTACGTGACGGTCTTCACCGACAGCAGGCTGCGCAACGCCGTGTTCAACACGGTGCTGCTCACCGCCTCGGTCGTGCTCGTCTCGCTGTTGCTGGGGCTCGTCCTGGCACTGCTGCTCGACCGTAGGTTCCGCGGCCGCGGGCTCGTCCGTACGCTGCTGATCGCCCCGTTCCTGATCATGCCGGTGGCCGGCGCGCTGCTGTGGAAGCACGCGCTCTACAACCCGACCTACGGCCTGATCAACGGCGTTCTGGGGGCAGTTGGCCGACTGTTCGGCATGGACTCCCCGCCCACCGTGGACTGGGTGTCGGACCTGCCGATGCCGGCGGTGGTGGCCTCTCTGGTGTGGCAGTGGACGCCGTTCATGATGCTGATCCTGCTGGCGGGACTGCAGAGCCAGCCCGCAGAGGCGCTGGAGGCCGCGCGCGTCGACGGTGCCTCGTCCTGGCAGACCTTCCGCTACATCACGCTGCCGCATCTGCGTCAGTACCTGGAGTTGGGGATCCTGCTCGGCTCCATCTACGTCGTGCAGACCTTCGACGCGGTGTTCACCATCACCCAGGGCGGACCGGGCACGGCCACCACGAATCTGCCGTACGAGATCTACCTGACCACGTTCCGCAAGTTCGAATACGGCGAGGCGTCCGCGGCGGGCGTCGTCGTGGTGATCGCATCGATCATCGTGGCGACCTTCGCGCTGCGGGTGATCTCCTCGCTGTTCCGAGAGGAGACGTCGAAGTGACGGCAACTTCCCTGCGGCGACCGCGCTTCCCGAGACGTCCGGGCCGCAGTACCTGGCTCGGCCTGCTCGCCTGGGCGTTTGCGCTGCTGTTCGTCGCGCCGATCGGCTGGATGCTGCTGACGTCACTGCACAGCGAGGCCGACGCGGCGACCAACCCGCCGAGCCTGCTCGCCCCGCTCACCCTCGACCAGTACCGGCTGCTGTTCGCCCGCGGCCTGGCTGCCCCGCTGCTCAACTCGGCGACCGCATCCCTTCTGTCGACGCTGCTTGTCCTGCTGCTCGCACTGCCCGCTGCCTACGCGCTGTCCATCCGCCCGGTGGAGAAGTGGACGGACGCACTGTTCTTCTTCCTGTCGACGAAGATGCTGCCGCCCGTCGCCGCCCTGCTGCCGCTCTACCTGATCATCAAGGACATCGGCATGCTCGACAACGTCTGGACGCTCGCCGTCCTGTACACGTCGATGAACCTGCCGATCGCCATCTGGATGATGCGGTCCTTCCTCGCCGAGATCCCCCACGAGATCGTCGAGGCGGCGCAGATGGACGGGGCTGGCCTGCCCACCATCCTCTTCCGCGTCATTGGCCCGGTGGCCATACCGGGGATCGCTGCGACCTCCCTCATCTGCTTCATCTTCAGCTGGAACGAGTTCATGTTCGCCGTGAACCTCACGGCGGTGCGCGCCACGACCGCCCCCGTCTTCCTGGTGGGCTTCATCACCAACGAAGGGCTCTTCCTGGCCCGGCTGTGCGCCGCCGCGATCCTCGTCTCCCTGCCCGTACTCATCGCCGGGTTCGCCGCACAGGACAAGCTGGTGCGCGGCATGTCCCTGGGAGCCGTCAAGTGACCGCAGCCTCCGGAGTCCAGGGCCCTTGGACCTTCTCCGCCCTGCTGGCGCGGGCCCGCCGGCTCGCGGCCCCGGGGCAGCGCAGGATCCTGGGGATCGCGGGGCCGCCGGGCTCGGGGAAATCCACCCTCGCGCCCCGCCTCGCCGCCGCACTGGGACCCGGCGCGGCCGTCGCCGTGCCGATGGACGGATTCCACCTGGCCGACGCCGAGCTGAGGCGGCTCGGCCGGCGTGACCGCAAGGGCGCGCCGGACACCTTCGACGCGGCGGGCTATGTGGCACTGCTACGGCGGCTGCGCGAGCCCTCCGGAGGTCGGGTGTACGCCCCGGAGTTCAGCCGCGAGATCGAGGAGCCGGTCGCCGGTGCCATCCCGGTCCCCGCCGAGGTACCGCTGGTGATCACCGAAGGCAACTACCTGCTGCTGGAGGACGGTGACTGGGCCCAGGTCCGCGGCCTGCTCGACGAGGCGTGGTACCTCGCGCCCGACGAGGAAACCCGGCTCGACTGGCTGGTCGAGCGCCACATCACCTACGGCAAGGCACCCGAGGCGGCCCGCTCCTGGTCCCTGGGCAGCGACCAGCGCAACGCCGACCTCATCGCCGCCACCCGGAGCCGGGCCGACCTGGTCATACCCCCGCCTCCGCTGGAGCCCGTCCCGCAGCTTCCCCTTGTGACCACCCCCGACCGAGGAGATTCGCCGTGACCGCACCTCCCGCCCCGCTCGCCGCCCTCACGGCGCAAGGGGTGTCTGTATGGCTGGACGACCTCAGCCGCCCGCTCCTGACCACCGGCGCCCTCGGGGCCCTCGTCCGCGACCACGGCGTCTCGGGGGTCACCACCAATCCGGCGATCTTCGCCCAGGCTCTGGCCCAGAGCGCCGCCTACGCCGACCAACTCGCCGAACTCGCCCGGCGCGGCGCCGATGCCGAGGATGCGGTGCGCGCGCTGACGGCGTACGACGTGCGGTGGGCCTGCGATGTCCTGCGGCCCGTCCACGACGCGACCGGTGGCGTCGACGGGCGCGTGTCGATCGAGGTCGACCCGCACCTCGCCCATCAAGCGGACCAGACCGTCGCGGCGGCCCGCGCCTTGTGGCGAGGCATCAACCGGCCCAACCTCCTCATCAAGATCCCGGCGACCGAGGCCGCGCTGCCCGCCGTCGTGCAGTGCCTGGCCGAGGGCATCAGCGTCAACGTCACCCTCCTCTTCTCCGTACAGCGTTACCGCCAGGTGCTGGACGCCCACCTGAGCGGTCTGGAACGCGCCCGTGCGATCGGGCGCGACCTCTCCGGCATCCACTCCGTCGCCTCCTTCTTCATCAGCCGGGTCGACACCGAGGTCGACGCCCGGCTGGCACGGCTCGGCCAGGCCGCCGCCGAGGCACCGCGCGGGGGCGCGGGCATCGCCAACGCCAGGCTCGCCCACGAGGCATTCCGGGAGGTCACCGACAGTCCGCGCTGGGCAGCGCTCGCCGCGAGCGGCGCCCGGCCGCAGCGCCTGCTGTGGGCCTCAACCGGAGTGAAGGACCCCGCCTACGACGACACCCGCTACGTGACCGAACTCGTCACGCCCGGCACGGTCAACACCATGCCCGGGGCCACTCTGCGGGCAGTCGCCGACCACGGCGTCATCCGCGGCGACACGGTGACCGGCAGCTACGCGGCGGCACGCCACGTCCTTGAGGAACTCACCCGCGCCGGCGTGGACCTCGGTGATGTCGCCCAAGTCCTTGAAGAACAGGCCGTGGAGAAGTTCCGGACCGCCTGGCTCGGGCTGCTCGACCGCATCCGCACCGCCATGAAGACCACCACGAACACCACCCCCTCCCCAGTCACGCAGGAGACGGACCACCATGACGGCAATCCCTGACACCATGCGCGCCGGTGTGCTCACCGCAGTGCGGACGATCGAGCTGAAGGAGCGCCCCGTGCCGACGGTCCGGCCGGACGAGGTGCTCGTACGCGTCGCCGCCGTCGGCGTCTGCGGATCCGATGTCCACTACTACCAGGAAGGCCGGATCGGCCTGCACATCGTCGACCAGCCCCTCGTCCTGGGCCACGAACTCTCCGGCCGGATCGTCGCGGTCGGTGAGGAGGTCCCGGACGCCCGCGTCGGTGAGCGGGTGGCCGTCGAACCCCAGCGGCCCTGCCGCGTCTGCCCGCAGTGCAAATCGGGCAGCTACAACCTCTGCCCGCACATGGAGTTCTACGGTACCCCGCCCGTCGACGGCGCGTTCTGCGACTACGTCACCATCCCGGCGGACTTCGCCCACCCGGTCCCCGACTCGGTCTCCGACGAGGCCGCCGCTCTGATGGAGCCGCTGTCCGTGGCGATCTGGGCCGCGCGCAAGGCGGGCATCGAACCGGGCTCCCGGGTTCTGATCACCGGCTCCGGCCCCATCGGTGTCGTCACCGTTCAGACCGCACTCGCCTTCGGCGCCGCCGAGGTCATCGTGTCGGACCCGGCGCCGGAACGCCGGGAATGGGCCCGGCGCTTCGGTGCCACGACGGTGGACCCGGCCCGGGAGAGCCTGGCCGGACTCGACGTGGACGCATGCATCGACGCCTCGGGCGCAGCCCCCGCCATCCGCAGTGGCATCGAGGCAATACGCCCCGGAGGCACCCTCGTCCTCGTCGGCACCGGCGTCGACGAGATCACCCTGCCGCTGCCCGTCCTCCAGAACCGCGAACTCAACGTCACCGGCGTGTACCGCTACCGCGACACCTGGCCCACTGCCGTCCACCTCGTCGCCTCCGGCAAGGTCGACCTGGACTCCCTGGTCACCGGACGCTTCCCCCTCCAGGCCGCCGAGGACGCCCTGCGCTCGGGGGAGACACCGGAAAGCCTGAAGTCGGTCGTGCAGCTGTCCCAGGACTGACGCCTCAAGGCGGCTGTTACCCGGCCCCGTCGCCGTCGCGACGGGGCCGGCGGCCCACCACCAGGACAGCTGTACCTTCCACTCCGCTCTTGCCCTGATGAGCTGATGCTTGTAGCGGGCTTTTAGTCCCGGAACGGGAGTCTTCCCGCAGCAATCGGCTGCTGCGTGCTTCGGGCGCGTCCGCCAACGGTACGAGGATTGCTGCGCAAAGGAATAGGCCCGCGGGGTGAAGTCGGCTGCGCCGAAACCGCCTCCACCCCCGCCAGGCGCCGCCACGGTCTACGTAAGTCGACGCTTCGTCCAGTCGACGGCCGTTGCAGAGTTCAGGCGGGCGCCGGACTGGTCGCGTCGATTCAGCCGGTTGCCGCGGGCTGAGCCTCGGCTTGGGCCTCGACATCCTCGATGCCGCTGGGGCGTCCGGCGCGGACCCACCGGATGTAGAGGAAAAACGGCTGGCAGCTCGCGGAAATGGGCGGGTCACCGAACTCCGGATGGCTTCCAGCGGCTGCTGAACAGCAGCGTCTGGGACGCGGACGCCGTGCGTGACGAGGTCCGTGATTACGTGGCGGAGCGGCTGGGGCCCGACGGGGTGCTGATCATCGATGACACCGGGTTCATCAAGAAGGGCACCACCTCGGCCGGGGTCGGCCGGCAGTACACCGGCACCGCCGGGGCTTGTATTTCAATTACTGCTCGGTGCACGGGTGTTGGCGGGACAATGAGGTGTGACTGCGCGTACGGCCGCTCAGGCTTCAGTTGTGGCTTCGAGGACGAAGTTCGATCAGTTTCTTCCCCATCTCGACGAGCGGCGCCGTCGGATCTACCTGGCCAGCGAGGCCTTTGGGCGCCTGCTGCATGCCCTGGGATACAGCCTGCAGGGCACCGCGAAGACCACGGAAGGCGCCAGTCATCCGGACCGGGATGCTCAGTTCACCCACATCAATGCCACCGCCGAGGCCTTTCTCGAAGGCAACCAGCCGGTGATCAGCGTGGATACCAAGGCCAAGGAGTGGCTTGGCAACCGCGACCGACCCGGACTCGTCTGGCGGCCGGGCAAGAACCCCATCCGTGTGGACTGCCACACGTTCATCACCAGTGACCAGCCTGTGGTCATCCCCTACGGGATCTACGACATCGCTCGCAACACCGGCTGGGTCAACGTCGGGACCGACCACGACACGGGCCAGTTCGCGGTGGAATCCATCCGCCGCTGGTGGCAGCAGCGCGGGGACGACCACCCGGATGCCGGCCGGCTGCTGATCACCGCCGACTGCGGTGGTTCCAACGACCCCCGCCGCTGGACATGGAAGAAGCACCTCGCCGCCTTCGCCCTGGAAAGCGGACTCGAGATCACGGTCTGCCACTTCCCACCTGGAACGTCGAAGTGGAACAAGATCGAACACCGGATGTTCTGCCACATCACCGCGAACTGGCGCGGCAGGCCCCTGACCAGCTACCAGGTCGTCATCGAGACCATCGCCGCCACGACCACTCGCACCGGCCTCAGAGTCGGAGCCGAACTCGACACCGGCCGATATGCCCTGGGCACCACAGTCCCACCCGCCGAGTTCCATGCCCTTCCAATCACACCCCACGCCTTCCACGGCGACTGGAACTACACCCTGGCACCGCTCGCCCCCGGCTCCCCGAGCCGGCACCGAGCCGACCACGGATCGATCCCGCCCTGACCGCGATGCTCACCGACCCGGCCCTGACCGGCATGTCACGCTCCGCCTTCGACCACCTGGTCGCCATCTCGGAACCGTACTGGGACGCCTTGGCCGAGGCGGCATTCCAACGACGCTTCCACCGCCCGCGCAGCTACCTCCACCCGCGGACCAGCAGCCTCGACCACTACCACCGCCTACTGACCGCCCTGTTACGCCGCCGCAGAGCCGTCACCAGCACACTTCTGGCCCAGCTCCAGAATGTCGGCCGCACCAACCTGTCCAACCAGTTCCAAGACGGCCACCGCCTCCTGGACCTGCACCGCATCGCGGTCACCCCGCTACCCGGAACCCCAGCCCGCACCTTCGCCCAACTACAAGCCCGCCTACCGCCACGCGACGACACCTGCACAGATCAACTCTGACAGTTATTCAGACACACGCCAACGGAGGTGCCGGTGTACTGCCGGCCCACCCCGGCCGAGGTGGTGCCTTTCTTGATGAACCCCGTGTCATCGATGATCAGTACACCGTCCGGACCAAGCTTGTCCGCGACGTAGTCCCGTACATCGTCGCGGGTCGCATCGTCCTAGACACTGGAGTTCAACAACCGTTGGAATCCGTCCGGGGTCCGGTGACCGGCATACTCGGCCAACTGCCAGCCGTTCTTGCGGGCCACCGGCGCCAACAGTCCTCGCAGGTAGTCCCGCATCCTCCACCGCAGATCCGCCCCCCCCGGAACCGGCCCGCAACCCGCGCGAAACCCGATTCCAACTCCACAGCCCAGCCCTGGGCGTCAACACTCCCCACCACAACCAGCACAACGACACAACCCAGCTCAAGGGACGAACCGCTGCTGGAGTATTAGCCGTTGTTAGCGGTGTGGGTTACGTCCTGCCGGGGCGGCCGCGGCGCGGCCCCGGCGTGAGCAAACCTCGCCAGCACCTCCTTGGTCGCCCCCCTTCAGCCTGACGACTTCGCGATCGCGCCTGGCCGGCACCCAACTTCAGCGCGGACGGGTTCGACTCGCTCTATCCGAAGTACAAGGGCGGCCGGCCCAAGACCTTCAGCCTCCCCGAACGCTGCGAGATCAAGAAGATCGCCAAGTTCAAGCCGGCCGAGCATGGCCTGCCGTTCTTGACCTGGAGCCTGGCCAAGCTGGCTGACTTCCTGGTCGCCGAGGGGGTGGTCGACGACCTCAGCCACGAGGGCCTGCGGGCACTGCTCCGCGAGGAAGGCGTCTCATTTCAACGTGTGAAGACCTGGAAGAGCTCACGCGACCCCGACTAGGCGGCCAAGAAGGTCGGGGCCGGGGCCCGCGGCACGGCCATGTCGCATCCTTAGGGACCGACGTACTCGAAGACCCCGCCGTAGGGGTGCCGCAGCACGGCGCGGTGGCCATTCGGTGTCGGGGACGTAGCAGCCATCACCTCGGCGCCTGCCGCCACCGCTTCCTTCACCGCTGCATCCAGGTCTGCGACCGCCAGGGTGGCCGCCACGCCGGCAACTCGCTGCGCGGCCTCGTCCGGACCGCTGAACAGCAGGAAGGGGCCGACGCTTGCCAGAGTGACCCCGGCGAAGGCGAAACGGGATGCGGTGCTTCCGGTCAGTTTCTCGTAGAAAGGCACAGCCGCGTCCAGGTTCTCGACGCGCTGCCGCACGACCACTGATTCGATAGCCATGACCGACATCATCACACCATCGCATCCTCCGCCCTGACTTGGGTACTGTCCGTGCTCGTGTACATCGACCCTGCGCCGACCAGAGTGCTGCTCGACGAGATGTCAACTGCTGTCGCGACCTGCGTGCAAAAATCAATCGCGGGTCAACCCGTACGAATCTCGGTGGCGTTCCCGCATACGGCAACCAGCGCACCGCCTGGGACGCCGGATGCCGCTGGGACTACGAAAACCCGGAGCATCGCCAGCGGTCGGGCAGTGCCGGCTGGCACCGGTCCGGCCCATCCCCTCCGGCCCGGCTTCACAGTGCCTTGGCCGGCCAGTCGAGCATTGTTGAGTGCTTCCTCGTATGACTGCACCACGCCTCCAGGGCCCGGTTGGGGGCGGCCGATGGCGACCCGGCCTCCGTCCGTGGCGGCGTACGCCTGCTTGGCGAAGTGCAGGAGGATCTCGTCTTATCACCCGGCGTGATGCACAGCATGCGGCCGTCCTTGGTGGTGAGCAGGGGGCTGTGGTCGCCGAAGCGGGCGATGAGGGACTGCTCGACCCGGCGTGCCACGGCGTCGCCTTCTTCGTAGGTGGCCGGTCCTTGTGCGACGGCGACGGCATGGGCGTATGAGAGACGTAGTCCGAAGCGTTCGGCGCGCCCGGCGAGGCGGCCCAGATCGCTCCGGCCGTAGAGGAGGTCGTCGATGAACTCCCGCCGGGCGGCTTCCTCTTGGCGCACCGCCAGCTGTTGGGCCCGCTCGTAGCCCTCAGCGAAGGCGTCGATGGCCTGCTGCACGGCGGCGAGCACGCTGTCCGTTGCGGAGGGGGAGGGTGGCCAAGCGGCGCGGGTGGCCGCAAGGTGATCGTGCACGAGGGTTCGCAGGGCAAGGCCGGCTTCGGCGGCCTGCTCGCCGAGAGCGCCGGGAGGTGAGCTCGTCGCGGTGGAGCACGCCACGACACAGCTCGCCGACGGCACCCTGAAGGACCTGCCTGCCACCGATCTCGGACCGCCCGAACTGCGGCGCCTGGCCGCCATCTTCGTCCGCACCGCGACCCGGCTGCAACATCTGCTCAAGGCCCAGCACGCCTTCGCCTCGGAGGCGTCCCACCAGCTGAAGACCCCGCTGACCGCACTGCGGCTGCGACTGGAGAACTTCGAGCCCTATCTCGACCCACGGGCACAACCCAGCCTCGACGAGGCGGTGGGCGAGGTGGAGCGCCTCAGTCGCATGGTGCACGGTCTGCTCGCCCTGGCCCGGCTGGAGAACGCGGCCACCACACAAGAGGCCACCGACCTGGACTCCGTCATCGCCGACCGCGCGGCCGTCTGGGCCGCCTTCGCCGGCGAGCGCTACGTGGACATCGTCGTGACCGGGCCGAGGATCGGCCGGGTGTGGGCCATCCCCGACGCACTGGAGCAGATCATCGACAACCTGCTCTCCAACGCGCTGCGGGTCTCGTCGCCCGACACCACGATCACCTTGGCCAGCGCCTGGGCGGACGGTGCGCCCGCAACCGTCGAACTGCACGTGATCGACCAGGGCCCGGGCATGACCGAGGAACAACGGCGACGCGCCTTCGACCGCTTCTGGCGGGCACACGACGCCGACCACGAAGGCACCGGGCTCGGCCTGCCCATCGTGCAGCAGCTCGCCCGTGCCTCGGACGGCGAGGTGGCCCTGCAGGCCGCCTCCGGCGGTGGGCTCGATGCCGTGGTCCGCCTAAGGACCGCCGGCGCACACCGCACCGTCCATCCGCGACGCCCGCGGTCGGTGATGCGGGACGACAGGACGGGGTGCCACCTTCCCCCACACACCACGAACGATCACGGACACACCCATGACGACGAACACCGAGCCCTCGTGTACCGCAGCGGGTGAGCCGGTCGTCCCGGCCGAAACCACACCGGGGACCATGCGACTCCTCCTTGTCGAGGACGACGACCGGATCGCCGGCCCCCTCATGGAAGGGCTGGACCGCTACGGCTTCGCCGTTGACCACGTGCGATCCGGGGCTTCGGCTTTGTCGGCCTCTGCCGCCGGCCTCGTGCTTCCGAACCTCGGACTGCCCGACATGGACGGCATCGACGTCTGCCGGCGCTACGCACCCGCTCTGCCGTCCCCATCATCATGATCACCGCACGAGGCGAGGAGACAGACCGCGTTGTCGGCCTGGAAGTCGGAGCCGACGACTATCTCTCAAGCCTTTCGGCTTAAGCGAGTTGGTGGCCCGGATCCGAGCTGTCACCCGCCGCACTCATCCCGAGAGGCGCGCCCACAAGAGCACGACGACCGGAATGCCCGTCCAAGGCTCCCCACATGCGCAACTCCCTGAGGAACGTGGCATCCAGCGCATCGGCCCGCTGACCATCAACCGGCGCACCAGGGGCGTCACCACCGACAGCCGTCCGCTCACCCTCACTCCGAAGGAGTTCGATCTCCTGGTTCAACTGGCCAGCGATCCCGGCGCTGTGCACTCCCGCCAGCAGATCCTCGACGCGGTGTGGGACCCGAACCACTTCGGCCCCACCCGCACACTCGACGTTCATGTATCGGCGCTGCGCCGCAAGCTCGGTGACCCGGCGTGGATCGCCACCGTTCACGGCATCGGCTTCCGGCTCACTGTCCCCGACGCCGGCACATACACATGAACGGCGCACACAGAGGTCATGCGGGCCGGCTGAGACCGTGTCCTATGTGGTGAGGCGGACGTGCAAGCCTGTTCTCGGCAGCGAGTTCGCCTCGCACGTTCCGTTCTCGCCGGCTCTAGGTGTGTTGTCCCGGGACCCAGCCGCTACCGACGCCACGGTCATGCGGGGATGGAAGACCGCTCCAGCAGGCCTCACCACCAGCCTCGCCGCACGTCCGCAGCGGTGGAGGACGAGGTCGTACGCCTGCGACACGAGCACCGGATCGGCCCGCTGCGGCTGGCCGCCCGTGCCGGTGTCGCAGCTTCCACCGCCCACCGGATCCTCCAGCGCCACGGCCTGCCGCCGCTGGCCGCCACCGACCGGGCCACCGGCGAGCCCGTCCGCCGCTACGAACGCGCCCGGCCCGGCGAACTGGTCCACATCGACGTCAAGAAACTCGGCCGCATCCCCGACGGCAGAGGCCACAATGCCCTCGGCCGGGCAGCCGGCCGCAAGAACCGCAACAGCACCGGATATGCCTACCTGCACACCGCTCTGGACGACCACACCCGACTCGCCTACACCGAAAACCTCCCCGACGAGAAGGCCGCCACCTGCGCGGACTTCCTCACCCGCGCCACCGCCTGGTTCGCGCAATGCGGGGTCACCGTCGAACGTGTTCTGACCAACAATGCCTGGGCCTACAGCAAGAACACCTGGCGCCAGACCTGCCGAGACCTGGGCGTACAACCGCGCTGGACACGACCCTGGCGCCCCCAGGCCAACGGCGAGGTCGAACGCTCCCACCGCACCCTGCTCGACGAATGGGCCTACCACCAGCCCTACACCTCAAAGGCCGAACGACAAGAAGCGTTCCCCGACTGGCTGGACTGGTACAACTACCACCGACCCCACACCGGAATCAGCGGCCACACCCCAGCCAGCCGCGTCACCAACCCGTCCGGACAGCACAACTAGCGCATGTCTCTTTGATGGGTTGGTCAGTTGATTGGATGTGTCCGTCCGATTAGTGATCACTGATGCGATGTGGGACCGGATCGAGCCGCTGACGCCGGCCGATCCGGTCCGCGGCAGGCGGTGGGCCGATCACCGCCGTACCCTCGAGGCCATCGCGTGGATGTACCGCACCAACTCGCCTTGGCGGGATCTGCCCGATGAGCTCGGCCCGTTCCAGACCGCCCACAAACGGCTGATCAAATGGGCCGTCGATGGGACCTGGCAGAAGATCCTGACCGCGGTCCTGGCGGCTGCGGACGCCGATGACGACATCGGCTGGACCGTCTCGGTCGACTCCACCGTCGTCCGTGCCCATCTGCATTCCGCCGGAGCACGCAAAAAGGGGCCGAAGGCCGCGACGAGCCCGCCGATCATGTTCTCGGACGCTCACGCGGAGGGCTAAGCACCAAGGTCCACTTTGCCGCCGACGGCCGTGCACGACCTCTGGCTCTGACCGATACCGCAGGACAGGCCGGCGACGCACCGGCCTTCGAAGCGATCATGGACCGTATCCGCGTGCCGCGAGGCGGCCCCGGCAGACCGAGGACACGACCGTTGGCCGTGCTCGCGGACCGGGCCTACTCTTCTCGTGCCATCCGTTCCCACATGCGGCGACGCGGGATCCGCGCCGTCATTCCGCAACCAGCCGACCGGGTCGGCGATCGCCTGCGGCGAGGCCCTCGCGGCGGCCGCCCACCTGGCTTCGACGCTGAGATCTACAAGCAGCGGAACACCGTCGAACGCTGCATCAACCGCCTCAAGCAGTGGCGCGGCCTGGCCACACGATGCGACAAACTCGCCATCGCCTACCAGGCCGCACTCCACCTCGCAGCAACAGAAGTCGACAGCATGCCGCCGGTCCGCTTCTCGCCACCACGGTTCCCTCTGCAGCCACCGCACTGCTCGAAGCGGCCCGCCGGATCCTTCCGCCACGAGTGCGCCCCCGCATGCCACGTCGTCAAGGAACAGCCCCGTAACGCCGCCCCCCAGGACAAGCACGTACGACAAATTTGACGCGTCCTTGACGGGATTCTGATGGTCTGCTGGCGAAATCCTGACGTAGCGTTGTCATCGGTGTGCCGGGAAGTCTGGTCGGCGAATTCCTTCATCGTTTTCCTCCGAGAGGTCCGAGAGGTCTTCGCGTGCCGACCACCAACCAGGCCGCCGTCACATCAGCGGCCCCCATCGCCCTGAACGGACGCACACCGCGTCGTTCCGTCCTCTTCTTCGCGTTTGCCTTCGCGGTGATCGCCGATCCGGTGTCCTCCGTCGCCTATGCGATCGAGGCGGCGCTGCGGGCTCTGCACGGGGACCTGGCGCTGCTGCTGCCCACCATGAGTCTGGTGACCGGGCTCGTCGTCGTGGTCACCGCGAACTACTGGCAGCTGGTGCGCCGTTTCCCCAAGGGCGGGGGCGCGGCCGCGGCCGCGGCCCGGGCCTTCGGGTCACGGTGGACGTTCCTTCCCATCGGCGCGCTGGTGGTCGACTTCGTGCTGACCATCGGCATCTCCATCGCCGCCGCAGCCAGCGCGGTGATCGCCCTCTTCCCGGGGTTGGCCCCCCTGCGCATCCCGCTGGCACTGGTCCTGCTGCTCGTGGTGGCCGGGCTGACCTGGTTCGGGCACGGCGGCAGGCTGCTGTTCGCCGTCATGACCGTGGCGTTCGTGGTGATCTCCGTAGCGGTCCTGGTGCTGGGGTTCGCCGCGCCTCACGCCTCGGGGCACGCGGTGTCGACGGCCAACCCGGGGCACTCTGCCATGCTCGCGGTGGTCCTGGCCTTCCCCGTGGCGATGGCCCTGGCCACCGGTGTCGAGGCGCCGTCGACCGCGATCGCCCAGCTCGGCCAGCTCGACGACACCCACCGCCGCCGCTTCGGCCGCGGCACCCTCGCCTTGCTGGTGGTGATCGTCGGCGGTCTCACCCTGGCGCTCACCGCGCTCGCGGTCCGACTGCACATAGGCGTCCCCGGCGCCGACTCCACCCAGGTCGCGGACATCGCGCACGCTGCGGCCGGGCCGGGTTGGCTGTACGGCGCCTTCCAGCTCGCCAGCTCGCTGTTGCTGCTTGCTGCCGCCAGTTCCTCCTTCCAGGCCGGCCCCGGCCTGCTGAAGGCCCTGGCCGGCACCGCAGAGAAGCCGGGCGTACTGCCGCCGGTGCTCGGCCGTACCAACCGTCACCACACCCCGTACTGGTCGGTCGTCGTGTACCTGGCCGCGGCCGCGCTCATCATCGTCGCGGCGGCCGGCCAGGAACAGGAGCTGGTCCTCTTCTACGCAGTCGCCGTATTCGTCAGCTTCCTGGTCGGCCTGCTCGCGATGACCAGCTTCGCCCGCCGCGAAGGCAAGCCCGCACTGGCCTGGATCAACGGGACCGCCGCGGGCGCCGTGGCCTTCACCCTCGTGGTCAACCTGCTGCGCGGCTGGCCCGTGCTGTCCATGGTGGCGTCCCTTCTCATCGCCGCCGGGTTGTACCTCCGCTGGCACCGCGCCGGACGACCCACCGGCATCGAGGATGTCGAGGCCCAGGCAGAGGCGGCCTGACCGCCGGCGAAGAATGATCTCCTGGCCGTGGGGTCGTCGAGCCCACGGCCAGGAGGCGCTACGAAGGCGGAGTCAGCCGGTCCTTCCACCCCATCGTGTGTCGGCACGCGCCCACTCCACGGCCCATTGCTTCAGACGGTGTCGCTGCAGCAGGGCCCGCAGAGCCCGGGTACCGGCCCACACCACACCACCGGCCGCCGCCGTTGCTCCCGCGCCCGCCACACCGGCCCACAGCATCGCATCCGATCCATCCGGAGGCTGGGAGACCAGATCACCCTGGTGATTCGTCCAGAGCGGCATCCGCGTACCTGCCGAAGCATGAGGGATCACGCTGGTCCAGCCGGTGCGTGTCCGACCGTCGGGCGCCTTCCAGCGGACCTCGGCCTTGGCTCGGTTACCGTCCCCGGTCCGTGTGGTCACTGTGTCCATGGCGTTCCCCATCAGCACCGCCACCACCTGACGGCGCCCGGACCGCTCCTCCTCGAAGCTCCGCTCCGCCATGACCGCGGTCACCAGGCCCCCGGCCGCGCCGCCCACCACTCCCAGGACCCACGCGACGAGCAGGAGCCACGCTTCGACGAGATCGCTCGTGCGCCGCAGAGGACTACGCCTGAAGCGCCACCACCACACACGAGGGCTTCCTCGGCGTCCGAATCTCTCCACCATCAGCCGACACCCCTTCGCGAGCACCAGCGCCTCACCCCCGTGTCCGGCCGATCCGTCGAGACAGCTCCACCGGGGTAGCACGAGAGTATTTACTGCACCGAGCTATCGGAAGTGGCTGATCACTGCGGAATGCGGCCCATCTCCTCGGTGAAGAACAAGGGTCGCTGTCGAAGCCCCCTCCAGTTGATTGTCGGCTCAACCAAGGGGCGGGTGCGCCCGGGCGTGACGCGCGTTGACGTTTTTCGAGTGGTGGCGAGGGGTACTGCGGTGATCTGCCTGCCATCCGTGAACTACCGGAGACCCGCGGAAAGTTCAGCGCGGCAGCGGCCCTTCGGAGGGGCGGGCCGAGACGTCAGGGTGTGGGCGCCTGCAGGAGGGCGGCGAACTGCTCCGGGGCAGATCGGTGCGCTCGCGTTCGCCGCTGGTGGTGAGGTCGAACAGCAGGCCTCGCATGACGGCCATGACGAGGGTGGGGGTGGCGGTGTCGCCGTGGCCGGTGGCGATGTCGGCGAAGACGGTGCGCAGTGGGCTGAACCAGTCAGTGACGGCCCCTGCCTGGTCCGGGTAGCGCTCGGGGTGGGCCAGCAGGTCGGCGTGGACTTCGAAGAACAGTCGAACGAACGGGGCGCGTTCGAGCGCACTCAGCCACGTCCAGATCCCGCGCAGCCGCTCCTGGACGGTGGCGCCGCTCGGCGGCAGGCCGTGCATCAGGCGCTCAGCGCCGCGCCGGCGCGCCTCGGCGAGAACTGCAGCCACCAACTCCTGCTTGCTGCCGAAGTCGTAAAGCAGCATCCGCGGACTGGTATCCAGTGCCACGGCCAGCGGACGAAGACTCAATCCGGGCAGCCCCTCCGCGAGGACGTAGTCGGTGGCACGCGCCAGAACGCGGTCACGCCGGCCGGAATCGGAAGGTCGTCCCCGGGCTCGTCGGTCAACGCGCTCTCGATCTCGCCCGGTTCGACCCGGAAGCGGTTCCGCCGTCGGTGGTGGGGCAGCCGAGGAGGTCAATGGTGACGTCCTGCCACTGCGGCGGGCAGGCGCGGAGCTCCGTGTACGTGTCCAGGACTGCGCGGTGGTGGTCGGGTTCGGGGCGGAGGTCCTGGAGCCAGGCGCCATTGAGCCGGTCAAGGGTGTCACCAGGAAGTGGGTGGGGGACGTCGTACGGGGCGTAGAGCCAGAAGTCCTCGGCCAGCTGGTGCGGGTCGCGGGGGCGGCCTCGTGCGATCAGATCGGGGGCGAGGGTCTGCAGGACTCCGTTGAAGCGGGCGACGGGTGCGGTGCGATACGGCTCGGCCTTGGGGGCGCGGCCGAGGTTGCAGAGTTCCAGGACGCTCTCGTGCCACTGCTCAGGAGAGGGCAGCGCGCGGTAGCGGGCGGTCCAGGGGGCAGCGTCGTGCTTGAGGAGGTAGGCGGCCCGGCGCCAGTGCGGGAGTCGGTCCATATCACGGCGCAGGAAGCGGGGCGTTTGCAGTCCTTTCCTGCCGACTATCCCTGCTTATCTAGGGCTATCGCGCAAACTTGCAGGTGAAAGGCACGCAAGCCAGTTAGGCACGTAAGGCACGTCCAGCCCTGATCAGGCGGCGGCTCGGGAGTGTACGTCGGCGTCACCGTGCCACGCACAGGCTGTCACCCGGCGGACCGATGGGCGCGGTTCGCTGTGGCGTGCACGGACCCGAGCAGGCTGAGTGCCTCGGCGCTGGGGCTGCCGTGATCGGCATGGTAGATGATCAACTGCTGGCCGGGGGCGTCCCGAACGTCGAATGCGTGGTGGGTGAGGGTCAGGCCGCCGACGTCCGGGTGGTGGAAGTGCTTGTCTTCCCGGGTCTTGCCGCGCACGGTGTGGGTGTTCCACAGCCGGGCGAAGTCTGTGCTGCGCGTGCTGAGTTCGCCTACGAGAACTCGTAGGCGTGGACTGCCCGGATCGAGGCCGGACGCCTGGCGCAGGTGCCCCACCACCGTCTCGGCTGTCTGGTCCCATCGGGGGTGGAACGGCCGACCTGCCGGGTCGAGGAAGACCATGCGGGCCAGGTTGTCCGTCAGTTCAAAGGGGGAGTACAGCGCCTCGGCCAGGGTGTTGGCGGCCAGGATGTCCAGGATCGGGTTGATGACGAACGCCGGAGTGCTGGGGTAGCCGTCCATGAGGGCGCGCAGAGCGGGGGCGACCTGGTCGGTGGCGGCGACGGGCCGCTGGGACCGTGCGGATCCGGACAGTTGGTGCAGGTGCGCCTGGGCGTCTGTATCCAGCAGCAGTGCGCGGCTGAGCGCATCCACCACCTGCACGGACGGGTGACGTTCGCGGCCCTGTTCCAGCCGGGTGTAGTAGTCCGCGTTCACCCCTGCCAGTACGGCGACCTCTTCGCGGCGCAGCCCGGCCACCCTCCGCACGCCATGGCTCGGCATCCCGACCTCGTCTGGCCGCACGGCCGCACGGCGCGCCCGCAGGAACTCACCCAGCTGGTTGTCGGTCATGTGCCCAGGGTAGGCCGCGGGCCCGGTGTGCTGCCTGGGTGTACCGCACCCAGGCAGCATACGGCCTGGGCCGCCTCGAACACCTCGACCAGACTCGGTGCCCTACCAAGAGACAAGGGGCAGTCATGCCGGACCAGACAGTCAAGGTCGTAGCGATCACCGGTGCCAGCAGTGGGATCGGCGAGGCGACCGCCCGCCGGCTCGCCGCCGACGGCCACCGCCTGTTCCTGGGAGCACGGCGCACCGATCGCCTGGACCAACTCGTCACGGAGATCACCGCTACGGGCGGCACGGCGGCGACCCAGCGCCTGGATGTCACCGAGGCCGCCGACGTCCAGGACTTCGTGGCAGCGGCCACAGAGCGCTACGGCCGCGTGGACGTGATGGTCAACAACGCCGGGGTGATGCCGCTGTCGCCGCTGGAGGCGCTCAGGGCGGAGGAGTGGAACCGCATGATCGACGTGAACATGCGGGGTGTCCTGCACGGCATCTCCGCCGCCTTGCCCGTGATGCGCGTGCAAGGCGGCGGGCACATCGTGAACATCGCCTCCGTCGGCGCACACGAGGTCTCTCCCACCGCCGCCGTCTACTGCGCCACCAAGTTCGCGGTCCGTGCGATCTCCGAGGGCCTGCGTCAGGAGTCCGCCGGTGACGTCCGGGTCACGCTGGTCTCGCCGGGCGTCACGGAGTCCGAACTCGCTGACAGCATCGCGGACCCGGCCGCCCGGGCGGCCATGCGGACCTACCGCGCCGTGGCCCTGCCGGCCTCCGCAATCGCGGACGCCGTCGCCTACGCGATCTCCCAGCCGCCGCACGTCGACGTCAACGAGATCGTCGTACGACCTGCAGCGAGCGCCCAGTGACGGAAGGAGCCGGAATGCTGCACACCCCTGCCTTCGACGACCTGGCGCGCAGAGTGCGGGACCTGGAGGACCGGGACGCCCTGCACGCCCTCATGATCCGCGGCTGGCGGGCACTGGACCACAAGGACTGGCGGACCTGGTCCGCGTGCTGGGCCGAAGACGCCGTGCTGGAGTTCGGGCCCTGGCAGCGAATCCAGGGAAGGGAGGCTATCCGCGCGAAGGTGGAGGAGGCCGAGTCGCCTTACACGAGCATCCAGCACCACATCCTCAACATGCACGTAGACGTGGCGGGCGATCGGGCAACCGGCATCGGATACATGTGGTTCGTTGCCGTCACCAGTCCCGGGAGAACCTCCGACCCCTACTCCATGGGCGGCCGCTACGACTGGGAGTTCCGCCGGAACGGGGACGGCTGGCTCTTGGCCCGGCAGCGGCTCGGGGTCTTGTGGACCGACGGCGACGACGCCCTGCGAGCCTTCGAACCGGAGTGACCGGGATTACGTTGTCGGCTGCTCGGTGAATCAACACGCTGGGACGCGCGGCAGCTTCACCGCCAGCGGATCATCTGGAGGTCTCGCTCGTAAGCGCCGCTCATGGGCCACGGATTTGTGAGTCATCTTGGTGACGTTTCTCGATTGCTCTGGTCCTTGATCATTCGGCGGAGGCTGTTCCGTATGGCGCCGAGCTGGTCTTCCAGATCGGTGACGTGGCGCTCAAGGCGGGACTTCGCGGCAGTCGCTTCGTGCAGGTTCGCTTCGAGGCGGGTGTTGGCCTCGGTGAGCTCCTGGACGCGCGGCAAGGTCCCGGAACCCGAGTTGGTCGAGTTGTTGGCCGAGGTGCCGGCGGACGGTTTGCTGCAACTGGTCGCGCTCGCCGCGGAGCCGGCGGATCTCCTCGCGGGCGAGTGCAAGGTCGGCGCGAAGGCCCGCCGGGCTGGCCTGAGCCGTCGTGGCCAGCTGCGGTCGGGTGGAGCGCTGCTGTTGGATGGCGGACTCGATGTGTTCGCGCACTCCGTCGGCGTAGGTGAGCCACGTTGAGACTTTGGCGGCGCGAGCGACGGCGTCGAAGGTGATGCGGTCACCGTTACGCGTCATCTCTTGGACGGTTTCCAGGACGCGAGCGCGTTTCGTGCGGCTGTCGCGACGGCGGGCCTCACGCAGGACCCGGGCCGGTGTTCGGCTGGCCGAACCGCTGGCGGACGAAGCCGTGGGGTGAGGGTTTACGCTGGCCTGCGGTTGACGACGGTCAGCGGCAACGTCGTGCGGCCGTGGGTTGCACGGGCTTTCCGCAGGACCGCACTGGCTTCCTCGATCTCGGACCGTTCGTCGTCGGGCAAGCTGGCCAGCTCGTTCTGCATTGTGGCGATGACCTGCTGGAATGCGGCGATCTGCTCGGTGAGGTTGCGGATGACGAAGCCGTCGACATCCATCGCCTGGGCGGTCTCGCGGTCGGCGCGAAGGGAGTTGATGTGTTCCTCGATCGCGGGGAGGTGGGACGGGCCCGGGCGAGAGAAGCCGCAGCCGGAACACTGGAAGCGGATCGGGCAGGCGGTTCCGCCGGCCTTGACGTTCGACGGCTCGATGCAGTTGCCGAACGGGACCGCGACGGAGCGGGCCTCGTATCCGGTGTTGGAGCTCATCGGGGCGGGGTTGCCTGCGCGGTCGATGATGTGCAGGCGCATCGTGGAGACCGCGGCGCGTTTCCGCTTCAACGAGACCCACCGGACCGGCACCGACGTGATCGAGTTGCTGGACAGCGTCCAGGGCCGCCCGCCATTCCGGCACGATCTGGCGGGCCACGAGCGCCTGGAAACCGGCAATCAGCGGAGCCAGCTCTTCACCGGCTTCCATACGAGCCTGGTTCTCGGTCGCTGTCCCCCGCCCCACCTCACTGTGGCAGTGGCCGCGCAGGAAGGACGCCGCAGTCAGTTCGAGGGGATGGGCAATTCCCGAACGTTCTGTCCGCTGACGTACCAGGCGGCAATTTGCGCACGTGAGCTGAACCCGAGCTTGGCCAGGATGCGTTGGACGTGTCCTCGGCGGTGCGCGGCGCTATGACCAGGCGCGCGGCGATCTCCTTGTTGGTCAAGCCTTCAGATACCAGCTTGGCGATCTGCCGCTCTCTCGGCGTCAGGTCTGAATCTTCACCGTTGGCTTGCCGTTGCTGGCTGGTCGAGGTCGCCGTCTCGAGCACGTAGTCGACCGCTGCCTCTTCGGACAGGTCATGGCCGCGTTGGAACGCGGTGTTGTAGCGGTCGTCGCCCATGGCCGCGCGAACCATGCTGATGTCCTGCTGGTGCACCACCCCCACCGGGTGGAAATAGTCCGGTGAGGTGCCGACCGTGCGCCACATGGCGGCGGCGGCACCGCTCAGGGTCGCTGCTCGGACATGGCGCGCCTGCCGTTCGCTCACCCAGGAAAGGATTTCGAACGCGAAAGCCATCAAGAACCTGGCGCTCACCCGGCGGCGCAGGTTCAGGGCCTCGCGCGCTGCCGCTTCCGTGTATGGCTCATCTCCCGCTAGCAACCTGCATGTTGACGCGAGGATGGCCGTTGGAGCCGCTGCTGCGTCGTGCGTCGAAAGGGATCGATCCGGCGTCGATGCCTTCCAAGGGCTGCCCGTGGCGTGGACCAGGCCGCCGGCCACGGCCCTTGCCGCGTGTGCCGAGGCAGCCTGCCAACCCCGACCCGGGGCCGCACCTCCACAGAGGACGCCTCCCGCGTGAGACCGCAACCACCGCACCCCCCCGAGCCGTGCACGCGGCGCAACCGCCAGCCCCTTGGCCACCTCGGACACAGCTGATCAAACCGGGACGGCACGGGAGAACGACGCATCCCGGCGACGTAGCCCACCGGTGGACCCTGGACCCTGGACCCTGGACCCTGGACCCTGGATCCCCTCGCGCCCAGCCACCCTCATACCGAGATCCATGCCAAGGTCAGTTACGGGACAACCCTTGGGCCGTCGCGCAGCACCTGGCTTCGCCGTCGGGGGAGTGGGGCTGCACAAGCCCGCCCGGCGCCCCGCCATGGACCTGGGTGAGCGGCGGTGCCGGACCAGTCATGAGGACTGCACCGGTCGCGGGGACGTGCCTTGGCACGGTCCTTCATCAGCGCGGAAGAAGCGGCTGGATTCCCCGAACTCAGCATCGAGACCGCCGCGGCCCTGCCGACACCGGCCCGAGGCCCGGGCCGGTGTCGGCAAGCACACCGCCGGCCCGCTGCCGGTCTCCCGGCGCCTGCCGTTCTGCACACGGCACTGGGCGCGACCTCCCCTGCAAGGAGGGGCTACCGCCCCCTGGAAGGAGGGGTTACCGACGATCCCACCAGGCGGGCAGCTCCGGGACATCGAGCAAGAACCCACGCCGCCGACCGGGCAGCACACCGATCGCCGACTCGGCGCGGTGGCGACGCTGGAAGTCGCGGGCGCCTTCACCACTGTGCTCAAGGAAGCGAAAAGCCTTGCTCGCCTCGTGTGTGCGCCCGGTGCGGGGATCCGTCCAGATCACCTCGAGCCGCACCGTCCAACGGCCCGGACCCCGTGGGTTCTTGGCAAACGAGGTGCGCACCGCGACGACTCTCCCCGGTACGGGCGGGCCGGAGCGGCGCAGCCGTCGCAGGTGCCGATAGTGCACGAGGCGCAGCAGCCTGCTCCAGCCGATGACGGCGGCAGCAGCCCCGCCGACGCCCGCCAGCGGGATCACCGCGTCCACGCTGGCCGGGTCGCCGGTCAGCATCCTTGCGAGGACCAGCGGCGGCCATCGCACCCAGAACGAACCCGACGAAGGGCGCGACAATCGCTCCCACCACCACCAGCGCGATCCACGCGATCCGCGCAATCGGCATGAGAGACGATCCTAGTTCCCGCCCTTCCCGCCCTTCCCGCTCGACTCCCGCCCCCGCCCACTCGCCTCCTGTTCCGGGCGTCCTCAGCGCCACGCCAACCAACGGCCACCCGTCCCGCCGCCCGCCCGAGGCCCCCACCATGCCCCCGGCAGCGAACAGCCCGCCGCAGCGCTCGTGCCCGGCCTCCCACCGAAGCCCCCCGCCGCGGCGCTGCGCACGACTCCGGCCCGGCCAGACCGTTGGACCGTAGAGCGCACCCCGCCTACTTCACCAGCAAGCTCCGAATCCGCTACAAGACACGCGCCGACCTCCACCCACGACTCCTCGAACCCGCCTGCAGCCTCATCTGCCTGAGACCACTACGCACCGCATTTCGAAACGATCACCAAGACGGCGTCAAGACAAGCCTGGCCCACAAAGGCCCCGCTGCGCTCTGCCTGCCAGCGCACCTACCTGGCCGAGAGGCTGCGCCCGCGCTCTACGGCCTCGGTGGTCAGGCACCAACGGCCAGCGCTGCGGCTACGCCAGGCTGGGGAAACCGACTCTCGTCGATGCCAGGAGTCCAGGAGTCCAGGAGGGTCGGCGAGGACGGCAGCGAGCATCCTGGGCGCGGCTGCCCAGGTGGTTGGGGCGGTATCCACCCACGTGGTACCGGGGGCGGCCGCAGCCGATGGCAGTGGCCCGCCACTTCCTGGAGCCGGTAGGCGCCCAGTGTCCGCAGGGTGCTCACCGCCGGCCTTCTTGCACCGTGGCGGCCCGGGCGGCCAGCGGCCACCAACTCCCAGACGCCTGTGGCGGGCTCGACAACGGTCAGATGCGCGATCTTTGCCACGTCAGCCAACGCGATCCAGCCGGGACGCAGCCGCGGCCCAGCCGCGACCAGGGGCGTCGCAGCGGCGGTTCGACGGCGGGCGACGTCGACCTCTTGGCCGGCCGTGGGGAGTGGACTACCCCTGCGCCTAAGGTTTCGACTGTGGAGGCCCCACGCGCTTGCGCGGGCCTCCGCCCGGTCGTATCCGCCCGCACGATTCCGGGTCTGCGAGGGGCTGGCGGGGGCTGGTGGGGGCGCTGAGCGAAGCGGCAGGCGGGCTGCAGCGAATCGCTCCAGGACTCCCGGCATGTCCGAGGCGGCCGGCAGCTGCTCGCACAGCCTTTTCACGTAGGCGGCCTGGGCCTCTTGTGGCTGGGGAGCAGGGCTGGTTCATCAGGCTCGGCTGGTGGGCTTGTCGTGGTTCGGTAGCGGCGCCGAGCTGGGGCAGGCGGTGGGATGGCCGGCCCATCTGGGGAGTCAGCGAGGCGCAACGGGCGCTTTGCCTGGGTGCGTGGGCCCGGCTGGGCTTCTTCGCCCTGCTTTGCCTGGGCGCGCTTGCGGTGGCTGTGGGCTGGCGTGTGGGGGTGTCCGGTGGTCCGGCTACGGCATCGTCCTGTCAGCCGTCAGCCGTCAGCCGTCAGCCGTCAGCCGTCAGCCGTCAGCGCCGGGGCCGGCCCTGCAGCCCGGCTGCGCATCGCGGGTGGGGCTTGCGGGCCCATGGGGCCCTCGTCGGGCTCTGGGGCACCCGCGCTTTCCCTCCCCGGCCCGCGCCCTTTCCCCTTCCTCCCCGGGGCCTCTGTCAGCCGCCCTGGCGCCCGTCTATGGCTTCCGTTTCCGCCTCACGCGCACTGCGGGCGCTTGGTCTCCGGCTGCCGTCCTCCCTCCCGTCTCCAGGCGCGCTTGCGCGTCCCCGCCCCGCTCCGCCCGCCCCGCCCGGACTCGGGACGCTGCGCGGCCTCCTCCAGGCGGGCTTCCCTGATCAGCGACTGGTGGCCGGGCCTACGGCGATCAGACCGGTAGGCGCACATGGTCAGGCAGTGCTGACCTTCAACGGCCACAGCATCAGTGCAAACGAGCCTGCCGAGAATCTGACCTGCACGTTTGCAGTCAACTGGTACGTGGACAAGTTGCGGCACCAGAATCACGCACGCTCCGTCCTCAGCGATTCTTCAGCGATTGTTGGCAGATGTCCGAGCGACCACCCAGCTCAAGGGCTGACACCACCCACACCACCACCTAGACCCTTGGCCCTTCTCTCGGCGAGGCTGCCGCAAGTCGCCCAGCGACCGCTTCGCCTGGCTGCGTTCCCCGGCCTGCGGTGAAAACCCCGCCAGTCGGCGGGGCTCTTCACCGGCCGGGCCTTCGAGGCCTCAGGTCATGACCAGGAGCCGCGTGTGCGGTACGAGTTTCCGGTTCACGCTGGTGCTCTGCACAAAGATCGTGAAGTCGTCGTTGTGGTCCGGCTTGACGCGAACTTCCACCTGAGGCAGACCGAGCAGGGCTCGGGCCTGCGGCCCCGTATACACCCGGTCGGTCTTCTTCTCCAGGACCGCGATCTGCTTCCGTGCCTGGATCTTCTCCGACTTACTCAGCTGGTAGAACGCACAACCGGTACGGAAGGTGTGTCCGCTTTCGATGACCCAGTTGCGGATCGTCGCTTCGCGATCCACCGGAATCAGCTGGTACTCGCAGGGATCCACCGGGGTGAGACCGGCTGCCTGGATGGTGTCCTTGTTGACAGCCTCGGCACCTATGGAGAACACCGCCCGCGACCCCCGGATGCCCTGGGTGCGACCCACCATGAACTTCTCGGTCGCCTGCTGGATGACCTGCCCGGCCTCCTCCAGCCCCTGTGTGCTCGTGGCATCCCAGATGGCGATGTTGTCCTTCGGGAAGCCGCACTGCATCGCCTCGCGCTTGCCCATCTGGTCCGGCACAAGGACCGCCAGCGTCCAGTTGTCCTCCTGCGTCTGGGTCATCTCCGCCACGGCCTGCACCAGTTCCCGCGGGTCCCTGGCAGGAGCATCCACACAGCGGTGACTTGCGTTCTCCTGTCCGTCGGTCAGTACGAACGTCAGGAAGCTGTGGTCACCGTAAAGTTGAGCTGTCTGCGCCAACTCCCTCTGCGACTTCAGCGTGGCTGCCAGCAGAGCCGTCATGCCACCCACCCGGTACAGCTGCTTCAGGGACGGCATCCGCAGCACGTCCTTGTCGTAGATGACGCACTCCACCTTGTCCGCGAAGACATACACCGTCACGCGGGTTTCCTGGTCCAGCTCCTCCGATCGGCGGGCCAGATAGGCAATCTGCTGGTCGGCGACCTCAACGACCTTGCGGCTCAGGTGCGACATGGACGAACTGGCATCCAACACCAGAGCAACGTGATTGATGTAGTTCTGGGTCCCAGACATAACCGCTCCCCCTCTTTCAGCTCGATGCACCGATCGTCCCACCCACCACTGACAATCGATCTTCGAGCCAGCTGGCCGCAGACCCAAGGCGCCCGAACTCCCACGAGAAGATCCGGACCCACCACCCTCACACGCCCCGCCTCAACGACCCGTCCCCAAGAGCCCGACCAGCCAGAACCCAGATGCCCTCAGGCAAACCGCCGTGCCCGCAGGCAATACGGGAACCAGCCCACAGCCCGAACCACCCCTCACCAAGGCACGCACCTCGCCTGCCACCGGCCCCCAAGACACACCGCCCGCCCACCACCCCAGCCCACAGCCCTCACACCCACCAGCCGGCGCCGCAAACCCGACCTGGACGACCAGACCCTCAACGAGACGCTCGCACGCACGGCAACGACATCACCCAAAGCCCACACCACGCGCGAACATCCATCGAGCCGCCGCGAACACAACCGCCTGCACTACACCCCACCACCGACCAGCAGCGATACCACTACAACGCATGACCAGACACGTCATGCCATGCCGAACCCGAACCCGAACCCGAACACCGCCCCAGACCAGCCCGTATCAGCTATTCCCTCGTCGAGCGCCTCACTGAGCGCCCGCTCTTCGTACCTGAAGTGCGATTCCATGATCGTCGCCAACCCGTCGAGCTCACGCCCGATCGTCTCCAGGGCTGGCCCACGCGTTTCGCCGGCCCTGTCAGCGAGTTCACTCACCCGAGACAGGATCGAGGCCATCAGACCATGGTCCTCAACAAGCTTCGCGACCGTCGCACCAAGGTCCGGGCGCTCCCGTAGCAGTTGGGAAAACATCCCGCCGTCCTCACCCTGGTGGTGCGAGGTCCCCGCGGCACAAAAGGCCAGGCAATGAGTAAGAAGCCCCTCGTCGCTCAACCGGCGGTGACCGAGACTCCCTGATCCCACTGATCTGGCGACGCAATTCTTGATGCGCTTGCGCGAGCTGCCGGCTCAAGGCGACCACACGATCGCCATCACGGGAAGCCACGGAGAGCGGCCCCTTCGATTCCACGCCTCCATGCCTGACGCAGTCCGTCACCGACACGCGATGCTGCCGCCATCCGATCACGTCACGCCACGGACCAGCAAGCACAGCTGCCCATCGCCTCCAGAACCACCGCACCCACATCCAACGCCCGCACCCACACCCAACGAAGCACCACACATGCCAAAACCACAGCGACCCAGACACAAAACCTGCTCAGCCCCCGACCAGCCACGCACACCACCTCCCCCTCCCAACCGCGCTGCACTATGTCCATTGCATGTCGATGGCGGACAGCTGAGCCGCTCGTTTTGGTGTCAGGGTTGTGGCTCGGGTGCGTTGGTTGTTGATCCATACCCCGAGGCGCAACTGCCGTTCCTCTCGGTGCTCGTCGCTGCCGCCGGCTTCGACGACAGTCTCGATGTGTTTGCGTGGCACCCGGAGGTGCCCTTCACGTTCGTAGAACTGCTTGGCGGCTTGGTAGTTCATCGCCCATTTGTCGGCTTGGCTGGTTCGTGGTGTGGGTTTTTCGGTCTTGGTGGCGGGTTGGATGTCGAGGATGTGCCGGCACATCCACTGCTGTGCGGTGGTGAGGTTGTCCCAGCCGAGCCGGACCGAGCGCACCCAGCACCCGAGGTCCTCGCTCTGGCGCACCACGCTGCCGGGCGAGGTGGGCAGCGTGCCGCCGGTTTCCAGGTGCTGCCGGAGGAGGTGGAAGGCGCGCTGCCATGCCACGGGCCAGGCCGGGCACCACGACGCGTCGATGTCCTCCAGCTGCTCACGCCGCTCGTCCGGCAGCGTCCCGGCCGACGACTGAACCGGCAGGCCTTGGGCACGCCGTTGCTCGTTGTGCTGCGCCCGTCGGGCGGCGGCGCGGGCGTTTTTCAGCCAGATCCCCACCCGGTAGCCTTGGAAGGTGGCGTCCAGCGGGGCGAGCAGGTGCCCGTGTTCGGCGGCCCACCCGCGTGCGGCGGCCAGGCCCTCTTCCCACGCCACGTCGTAGTGGGACCAGATCATGCCCAGCCTCTCCAACTGCGCGATGCGATCGGCGTCCATGTCGCCGCGGGCGTGGAAGCGCCTGGCGTCGGCGGTCCATTGCCCCAGTGGAAACCCGGCGAGCGAGGCTGGCCACCCCTCGTCCCCCACCTCCTCCTGGCCGTTGCCGACGGGCACCCGGTACGTGAACGGCACCCGCAGATCGCCGTGCTCGCGGGCGTAGAGGGCGGCGGCCTCCACCCCGCGGCGCCAGTGCTGATGTTCGGGGTTCACCACACGCAGGCTGATGAACGCAGCCAGCTGCGCCGGGTCGCGGGGGGTGCTGAATTTCAGCAGTGCCCGGGCCGGCACCGACAGTCCGTGCTCGCTGCCCTCCTCTTCCCCGCCATAGCCTCCCGAGCGGCTCTGGACGCCCCTGGAGCGGCTTTGCGCCTGCGGCTGGGCCAATGCCTCCACCACCCGGGCATCGTGCGCCCTGAGGGCTTCCAGCAGCTTCGCCAACCCGCCGAACGCCCGGGAGGTGAGCATGTTGTCCGCGCTCTCCCCGGGCCCGAGCAGAACGGGCACCACGAGGGAGGCGACCTTGCCCTCACCGGGCTGCATCCGCAGTGCCCGGCCCACGGCCTGGACGAGGTCGGGCATGGAGCCGCGGACGTCCGCGAAGTACACGGAATCACAGTGCCGGGTGTCGACGCCCTCCCCGAGTACCTTCACCGACCCCAGGTAGCTCTTCTCGACGACGGTACCGTCGGTGTCGATACCGCCGGCGAACTCTTCCAGCACGCGGCGACGGTGCAGGGGCATGTGATCCCCGCACAACCAACTCGCCCAGACCGTCTTGGGGTACAGCTCGGGGTCGGCGGCGTGCAGCCGCGCGGCGACACCCGGCAACCCGGCCGCGAACGCCTCGGCTTCCTTCACCACATGATGGAAGACGAGCGTGCGCCGGAAGTTCTCCTCGACCGACGCCTTCACCAGAGCCGTCTGCAAAGCCGCGAGCCGGGCCCCGCGCACCTGGTCCGAGCGCCCTTCAGCGCCCAGGAGCTGCGCGGCTTGAAGCTGGATATCGGTGATGTCCACGCACACCACCTGGTACGGCGCGCAGATCCCCCGGTCGATGGCCTCGGAGAGGGTGAGGGTGTAGCAGCGAGCCCCGAACGGCCCATCCGGATCGTCCTCCATGCTCGCCACCAGCCCACCCGGCGCGCCCTGCTCAAAATCCTCGTCCAACTGCCACAGCCGGGGCGTGGCCGTCATATACAGCCGCCGAAGCGACGGGATGCGGCTGTTGTCGTGGACGACCGCCCACGGCTTGCCGATCCGCCCCGAGGTCCGATGAGCCTCATCGACCACAATCAGGTCCCAACCCGGGAGGCCGGCGGTGTGGGCCCGCTCCAGCGTGCCCAGCCCAAGGGACGCGTACGTGGCGAACACGGTCACCCTGTCGAACGGGCGCACCCAGTCGACCAGCTCTTCCACGTCCGTGGTGTTGGGGAAAGCCACCTCTTCCCCGCGCAGGGACGAGACCCCGATCATGGGGCCTCTACGGCCGCCCTCGCGCCACGCGGTCTCGGTCTGGGCGAGCAGGTCCAGCGAGGGCACCAGCACCAGCACACGCCCCGCCCGGAGTTCCTCCGCGCTGCGCACAGCGACGAGGCTTTTGCCCGAGCCGGTCGCCATGACCACCTGCGTACGGAGCCCACGCACGGACACCCGCGAGCCCACGGGCGGTTCGAGCGCACGGCGCACCGCGTCCACGGCCTCCCGCTGATGAGCCCGCAAAACCACCTTCGCCATACACACCCCCTTCATCCCAAACCATCTCGCCCACTCGACGGCATCCGACCGCTGCAGAGGTGGCCGACCCTCATTCCATAGCCTATCCGCTAAGAAAAATGATGCAAAGGAAAGCCACACCCCACGACAACACGGCATCCCCCCCGGCACGGGCCAGCCCCGCCGGATGCAATAGGGATCACTGATAAGCACAGCAGCAGGCGCAGTGATCGGCACCTGATCGAGGAAGGCGCACTCCACACCGAGCCCCGCTACCCCGAACTGAGGGACCGTTGGGAAGAGGCACTTCGCTGAACTCCGCACCGCCATGCGCAACGACCTCAACAGCCCACGCCCCCGTAGCTAGCGCCCGCGTCAGCGGGCCGACCTGGAGGCGAAGCCGGAAGGCCAAGGGGAGCGAAGCGACCCGTTGCGCGAAGCGCACTCAGATCCCAAGCGAAGCGCGGGATCTGACGGCCCGAAGGGCCGGCCCGCGGCGAAGCCGCGGGCAACTGGGGTGCGCAGCACCCCAGCCCGACCCGCGAAGCGGGTCGGGCCACCGAGCGAAGCGAGGTGGTTCGCTTGCACAGCGCGCAGCGCTGTGGGACCCGC
>NZ_JBHWDV010000007.1:0-188799 GCF_042734445.1 Streptomyces sp. NPDC059649 | reverse complement strand
GCCCACGGACACCCTCTTCGGCCGCTGGATGCACGCCACCGGGTGGGCCGGTCCGCTGGTCACGCTCGGTTTCGCCGGTACCTGGGCGCTTCCGCTGCTCACCTCCGTCGTCGCCGGTGACGTGTTCGCCGCCGAGGACCGGCTCGGCACCTGGCGCCATCTGCTCGTGGCGGTCCGGTCGCCCAGGCGGATCTTCGCCGCGAAGGCGTTCGCCAGCCTCACCGTCCTCCTGCTGCTCGTGGCCGGACTGGCCTGTTCCAGCGCGGCCGGTGGGGTCGTGGCGGTCGGCAACCAGCCGCTGGTCGGCCTCGACGGCCACCTGCTGACGCCGGCGGACGCCGCCGGCAAGGTCCTGCTCGCCTGGCTCTGCGTCCTCGCGCCGACCCTCGCCCTCGCCGGGATCGGGCTGCTCGGGTCCGTCGCGCTGGGGCGCTCCCCGATGGGACTGCTGCTGCCCGTGCTCGTCGCCCTCGCGATGCAGCTCGCCCAGATGATGCCACTGCCCGTCGCCGTACGCCTCGCCCTGCCCAGCTACGCCTTCATCGCCTGGAACGGTCTGTTCACGGGCCCGGTCCAGCTCGCCACGCTCCTGATCGGCATCGGCGTCAGCCTGGCGTGGGCCGTGCTGGCGACAGCGCTGGCCTATCTGCTGTTCCTGCGGCGCGACTTCACGAACCTGAGCTACGACGGCTCGGGGCGCCGCACGGTCACGGTCGGAGTGCTGCCGCTGATCGGGCTGGTCGCCGTGACGGTGGCGGTCCTCACCACATCGAGCACGGCCACGGCGACCGGCTCCGGGATCGGGCAGGAGAAGGTGCAAAGCTCGGTCGCCACGGCATTCGCCCATCTGTACCGCATGCAGACCGAGCAGCTCCACCGGCCCGCCGTCACCGAGGACCGGCTGAGGGCCACGGCGACGTGCAACAAGGGCAGCCTCCAGGTCGCCGCGCAGGGGCCGGGCAACGACTGGCGCTGCGTCGTCTCCTGGCATCTCCCCGGCGTCCAGGCCACGGGGCAGGCCATCTACCAGCTCGACGTGACCCCGGACGGTCGGTTCATGGCCGACGGCGACGGGCCGAAGGAAGTCAACGGCTACTTCCTGGTGCGGACTCCGGAGGGGGACACACCGAACCCGCTGTGGCAGTTCGACGGCAATGTCGAACTTCTCTCCACCTCGAAGGGATGACTCCATGCAGGTCATACGCCGCCGTCGGCAGGACGAGAACGACCGTTCCGGCCTTCTCGACAGACGCCTCAGCCGCTTCAGCCGCCGCAGTGCCCTGGCAACGGCCACCGCGGTCGTTCTCGCCGCCACCGCCGGCCTCGCTTATGCCCAGACGCACCAGTTCGGCACCGACCAGGTCGGCCAGCAGACGGCTGACGGCCAGGTCGTCTCCGACGACCAGTACATCGCCCCGTACGGCGACCCGCTCGTCATCGACAACGGCAAGATCATGTCGTCCTCGGTCAGCCCGGACGGCACCCACGTCGCGGCCTCGCTGACCGACGGCGGAGCGGCGCTGGCCATCATCGACCGCGAGAGCTGGAAGGTGCAGCAGCTCGTCAGCGCCTCCGCCTCGTCGAACCCGCGTATCAGCAGCAACTCCGTGGGCCAGGAAGGCCCCACGTACTCGCCCGACGGCAAGCAGCTGTGGCTGGGCCAGACCGACGGCTACACCAAGTTCACCGTGAACCCGGACGGCAGCGTCAGCGCCCCCACGTTCATCAGGATCCCGGCGGACGGCGCCAAGCGCGCGCTGGTGGGGGAGCCGGTGTTCTCGTCCGACAGCTCCACCGTGTACGCCGCGGTCAACGGCCAGAACAGGGTGGTCGCCCTCGATGCGGCGACCGGGGCCGTCAAGCACAGCTGGGACGTGGGCAACGCCCCGCGTGACATGGTCAAGGTCGGCGACAAGCTCTACGTAAGCAACGAGGGCGGCCGTCCGGCCAGGCCCGGCGACACCACGATCAACTCCTACAACACCCAGGTGCCTGCCAACCCGAAGACCGGTGCCACCACCACCGGCACGCTCAGCGTCATCGACCTGGCGAAACCGGATGCCGCCGTCGGCAGCATCGACGTCGGTCTGCACCCGACCGCCCTGTACGCCAAGGGCGGGGCGCTGTTCGTCACCAACACCGCCACCAACGACGTGTCGGTCATCAACACCACCACCGACAAGGTCGTGCAGACCATCGCCACCCGTCCGTGGCCCGAGGCGTCGGTGGGGTACGAGCCCAACGCGGTGACGCTCACCGACGACGGTCATCTGCTGGTGACGCTCGGCCGCGCCAACGCGGTCGCCGTGTACAAGTACAAGAGCCCGCAGGAGCCGGTCAGTTACGTCGGCCTGCTCCCCACGGACTACTTCCCCTCGGAGATCGCCACCGTCGGCAACCAGGTGCTGGTCTCCAACACCCGTGGTATCGACGCCCGTCGCCCCAACCCCAGCGGGGCGCACGGTACCCACGACACCACCTCCAGCCTGCAGCGGTTCACCCTGCCCGACGACAGCGCCATCAGGTCCCAGACGGCCAAGGTCTTCAAGCAGAACGGCTGGCTGGGCCACTCCGTCGCGAAGGCCGACGGCAACAGCAACGCGAAGCCGACAGCGGTCCCGCAGCGGCTCGGCGACCCCTCGCCGATCAAACACGTCTTCCTGATCGTCAAGGAGAACCGGACCTACGACCAGGTCTTCGGCGACCTCCCGCAGGGCAACGGCGATCCGAAGCTGACACAGTTCGGCGAGAACGTCACGCCGAACCAGCATGCGATGGCCAAGCAGTTCGGGGTGTACGACAACACCTACGACATCGGCACGAACTCTGCCGAGGGCCACAACTGGCTGATGCAGAGCGACAATCCGGAGTACACCGAGTCCTCGGCCGGTGAGTACCAGCGCAGCTACGACACCGAGAACGACGCTCTCGGCCACCAGCGGTCCGGTTTCCTGTGGACCGGGGCGCAGGCGGCGGGCAAGTCCGTCAAGGACTTCGGTGAGTTCCAGTCGCTGGAGAGCAAGCCGTCCGGAGCGTCCTGGCAGAACCTGTACTGCGACGCCAAGACCATGGACGCCACCGGGCAGTCCACGGCCTACCCCATCCAGACCGGGTCGGCGATCCCCTCGCTCAACGACGTGTCGGTGCCCGGCTTCCCGATGTTCGACCTCGACGTCCCGGACGTCTACAAGTACCAGATCTGGAAGCAGGACTTCGAGAAGAACGGGCCGGCGAACCTGAACATGTTCTGGTTCTCCAACGACCACACCGGTGGTCCCGCGAGCCCGTCCGCCCAGGTCGCGGACAACGACCTCGCGGTCGGCAGGATGGTCGACAAGATCTCGCACAGCAAGTACTGGAAGAACTCGGCCATCTTCGTCGTCGAGGACGACTCCCAGGCCGGCCTCGACCACGTCGACGGGCACCGGGCGCCGATCCAGATCATCAGCCCCTGGGCACAGCACGGCAAGACCGACAGCCACTACTACACCCAGATCACGATGATCCGGACCATCGAGCAGATCCTCGGGATCCACCCGATGAACCAGAAGGACAGCGCGGCCAGCCCCATGAGCGGCGCCTTCACCCGCCTCCCGGACACCACCCCGTTCACGGCGCAACCCAACCGCGTCCCCCTCACCGACGGTCTGAAGACCCCGCCGCCCTGCGGCACGGACACCCCGGCACCGCAGAATCCCAAGGCAGCGGCCGTCGCGCCCGCGAAGGTACCCGCGGACAAGCAGGACCTGGCGGCGACCTGGGACAAGTGGAAGTCCAAGCAGCGGCTGACCGGCCCCCACGCCATCCCCGACTACGCCAACCCCGCCCAGATGAACCACCTCACCTGGTACGAGACGCACAACTGGAACAAGCCGTACCCGGGCGAGAACAAGATCTTCGCGCCCCAGGACGTGCCGGGGGCGTACCTTCCTTCCTCGGAGAACGACGGCTGATGCCTGCTACTGACGGCTGAGAGACGACCGGATTCACCGCGGCCCGGACCACACCGATCCGGGCCGCGATCAGCACAGAGCACAGCCGGTCCGGCCGTCGGGCCGCCTCCTTCCGGCGGCCAGCCCTCGGCCGGCCGGCGCACGAACAGCGCAGCACCCCGAGCCGGAGCCCGGCCCGGATACCGAGCGCGGCCCGCAACGCTCCCGGCGGCGGCCTGCTCGATGATCACAAGGGGTCAGTGGTGCCCCGCCGCATGAGCGCGCGAAGCAGCCGTCACTCACCGGGCCTGGCACCCCTCCGTGGAAAACCGGTATCGGTCACGGCCGGGCATCCCTACTGTTCCGGCTCATGGACGACACCACCGCCCCGCCGCGGCTGACCCGATTGACGTTCCACGGCCCGCTGTCCGAGGACCGGGCCGCCAGGATGATCCGCCGACTGTCCACTCAAGCCACCCCGACTGCTCCGACGTCCGTACTGGACATCGGCTGTGGTTGGGGCGAGTTCATGCTCCGCCTCCTTGAGGTGACGCCCGGCGCGACCGGCGTCGGAATCGATCTGAACGAGGACGACCTTGCCCGCGGGCGCGCCAACGCCGAGGCCCGCGGGCTGGCCGAGCGCGTCCGCTTCGTCCAGGGGTCCGCCATCGACACCGCGCAAGGCCCCGCCGACCTCGTTCTCTGCCTCGGTGCCAGCCACGCCCTGAGCGATGCCCAGCCCCCCGAGCACACCACAGCCGCCCTGCACGCCCTCCGCCGCCTGGTCACCCCGGGCGGCCGGGTCGTTCTCGGCGAGGGATTCTGGCAACGCCAGCCCACTCCAAGGGAGTTGTCGGCCATGTGGCCGGACGCCTCCCCCGCCGAGTTCCACGACCTCGCCGGCCTCGTCGACCTCGCCGTCGCCGCGGACTTCCGGCCCGCCTGGATCGAGACCGCGAACAACGACGAATGGGAGGACTTCGAGTCCGCCTACCAGTCCGACGTCGAGGAATGGCTCGCCACGCACCCCCACCACCCCTTGGCGAAGGAGACCCTCGAACGCGTCGAACGTCACCGCAGCAGGTGGCTACGGGGATATCGCGGCGTCATGGGCCTGGCATACCTGACCCTGGTGCCTGCCCTGTGAGCTCAGGGAGATAACGCCGGAGGCCGTCGGCGAAGGCCGGCGTCCGACCCACCGGCCTTCGGGGGTCACTTCCTGCGGCGCAGTCGGTCCACCGTTCCGCTGACCAGGGGGTGGCCGGGGTCGATGGCGGCGACGATGCGGTGGCCGATCGTGGTCAGCTGGCGCACCTGGGCCCGGGTGAGGGCTCCAAAGACGTAGCTGCGTACGGCCTCCACGTGTCCGGGGGCGGTGGCGACCACCTTGTCGTAACCCTCGTCGTTGAGGGTGGCCACGGTGTAGCGGCCGTCGGTGGGGTCGGGGCTGCGGTGCACCCAGCCGCGCTTCTCCAGTCGCCCGACGACCTGGGACAGGCGGGGCAGCGAGCCCTCGACGAAGGCGGCCAGCTCGCTCATCCGCAACGTGCGGTCGGGGACCATGGACAGCCCGGCCATCACCTGGTACTCGAAGTGGCTCAGGCCGGCGTCGCGCCGCAGCTGGGCGTCCAGCGCCGCCGGCAGCCGCATCAGCACGCTGCTGAGCGCGATCCATGCCTGATCTTCTTCGTCGTCCAGC
The DNA here is from genome assembly GCF_042734445.1 of Streptomyces sp. NPDC059649. NCBI lineage: Bacteria > Bacillati > Actinomycetota > Actinomycetes > Kitasatosporales > Streptomycetaceae > Streptomyces > Streptomyces sp. NPDC059649. The sequence goes on along the minus strand of NZ_JBHWDV010000007.1, from coordinate 183,168 downwards.
CAGCGGGGTTCCTGCGGGGTCTCCATACCGCGAGTATAACTTCACGACTTAAGTGATCAATGCCCCCCATGACTTGCATCTTGAAGTGCAGACAGCCTAGTCTTCAGTTAACGGTTTAATTCATGGAAGGGTTTTGATCATCATGAACGTGGTGTTGTGGGTCCTCGCGGGTGTGCTTGCGGTGGCGTTCCTGACGGCCGGGGCGATGAAGCTGTCCCAGCCGAAGGAGAAGCTGGCCGCCTCGGGTATGGGCTGGACCGAGGACGTGAGCGCCCAGGCGGTGAAGCTGGTCGGAGGCCTGGAGGTGCTGGCCGCGATCGGGCTGATCCTGCCCGCCGCGCTCGGCATCGCACCGGTACTGGCCCCCGTGGCCGCGCTGGGCCTCGCGGTGCTGATGGCCGGCGCCGCCGTCGTGCACGCCCGCCGCAACGAGGCGCAGATGATCATCGTGAACGTGGCCCTGCTCGCACTCGCCGCAGTCCTGGCCTGGGGCCGCCTCGGCCCCTACCCCTTCGGGAACTCCTGACCAGCTCGCGCACGGCAGGCGGGCGAGGCGCAGCGGAGAGCGAGCGCTCGCTGCCCCTGACTGGCTCGGCTTGGGCCGCCGAATGAGCTCCGCCATCCGCTCCCCGCTGGCTCCGCCCATGAACCACCGGACAGCCACGCGGTGTGGTGGATCTAGGACGGCACTGGTACTGCTGACCGGATCCCGGAGCGGATCGGGCGGGTCGTCTCTGTGGACGCGGGACCGTTGCCCGGCGGCATGGCGGTGAGCGACTTCAACAAGCCGCAGACACAGGAGGAGTGGCGCAAGCAGGTTGCGGAGCAGGGGGACGGATGGCGGCTCCCGGTGCCGCCGTTCGACCCGGAGGCGGAGCCCGACAGCCTGGCCGGTCTGACCGGCGAACACCTCGCACGCATAAGCGAGTTGGCTACGCCGCAGCCCTTCGCCCACCGGGCACTGGCCGATGTTCTCGCGGGCGACGGAACTGGCAGCCCTGTTGGCCGAGATCGCGCGCTGACCAGCGTTCCACCTGCCGGTGACGCGCACGTCCGATCCGCCGTGGACAGCCAGGCAAAAAGACAAAGGCAAGGAGATCCCTCTCCTTGCCACTCTCAACTTATAGCGCACAGGGGGGCTTGCGGCAAGACCCGGGTCACCCCGCAGAATCGTCGGCCGATGCCACAACCAGCGGAAACGGGAGCACGACGTGCGTGTGTTGTTGTCGACGAAGTGGAAGTCGCCGGTGATTCGATCGGCCGGTGCGGTGCACCACCGGAGCACGGCTGCCGCGGAGGTAGCGCAGTGATCGAGCAGTACGTATGGGACCTTCAAGAGGTTGACGAGACGCAGGTCGCAGTCGTTGGCGGCAAGGGCGCGCAGTTGGGCGGGCTGTCGGCAATCGAAGGCGTCCGCGTACCGGGTGGCTTCTGCGTGACGACGGACGCCTTTCGGCGGATCATGGCGGCTGCGCCGTCGATCGACGAGCTGCTCGATCAGTTGTCGCGCACGAACCCGGACGACCGGGAGGCGATCCGCACGCTCAGCGCGCGGATTCGCCGGACCATCGAAGGGATCGCCATCCCGGGCGATCTCGCGGCGGCGATCACCCGCGCGCTCGCCCGGTTCGGCGAGGAAGCCGCCTACGCCGTCCGGTCCAGCGCGACGGCAGAGGACCTGCCGACGGCCTCCTTCGCCGGCCAGCAGGACACGTACCTGAACGTCGTGGGACCGACGGCGGTCCTCCAGCACATCAGCCGGTGCTGGGCCTCGCTGTTCACCGAGCGGGCCGTGACCTACCGTCAGCGGAACGGCATCGACCACCGTACGGTCCACATGGCCGTGGTCGTGCAGCGGATGGTCTTCCCGCATGCGGCCGGCATCCTGTTCACCGCCGACCCCGTCACGGGCAACCGGAAGGTCGCCACCGTGGACGCCGGCTTCGGCCTCGGCGAGGCCCTGGTCTCCGGCCTGGTGAACCCGGACGTCTTCAAGGTGCGACAGGGCGAAGTCATCGCCAGGACGATCGCCGCCAAACAGCGTGCCGTGCACGCCCTGCCGGCCGGCGGTACGCAGGAAGTGGCGATCGACGCACAGCGGCAGGGGCAGCCGGCGCTGACGGATGCGCAGGTCGTGCGGCTCGTCCAGCTCGGGCGACGGATCGAAGCGCACTTCGGCCGCCCGCAGGACATCGAATGGTGCCTGGTCGACGACGACTTCCGGATCGTTCAGAGCCGGCCGATCACGACGCTGTTCCCCATCCCCGAGGCCGACGACCAGGAGAATCACGTCTATGTCTCCGTCGGCCATCAGCAGATGATGACCGATCCCATGAAGCCCCTGGGGCTCTCCGTGTGGCAGCTGACGGCCATGGCGCCGATGCTGACGGCCGGTGGGAGGCTGTTCGTCGACGTCACCCGGCGCCTGGCCTCGCCCGCGAGCCGCGCCGGTCTCCTGGACCTGGTGGGGAGAGGCGATCCGCTGGTCAGGGACGCGCTGGAGACCGTCCTCGACCACGACGACTTCGTCCCGTCGCTCCCCGACGCGGGTCCCGCCGGACCGCCGGTCGGCGGCGCGTCCGCCCCGATCGAGACCGATCCGGCCATCGTCACCGAGCTGATCGAGCGCAGCCAGGCGTCCATCGCCGCCCTGGAGCGCGACATCCGGACGAAGACCGGACCGGCACTGTTCGACTTCCTGCTCAAGGCCTTCGAGGAGCACAAGCGGGTCCTCAGTGATCCGCTGAGCATGCAGGTGATCATGGCCGGGATGGAGGCCACTTGGTGGCTCAACGACAAGCTGCAGGAGTGGCTGGACGAGAAGAACGCGGCTGACACGCTCACGCTGTCCGCCCCCGACAACGTCACGTCGGAGATGGGACTGGCGCTGCTCGACGTCGCGGACGTGATCCGCCCGCATCCGGAGGTGGTGGCGTTCCTTCAGGACGTGGGCGTCGAGGACGACGGCTTCCTGGAGGAGCTGGCGAAGCTCGCGGGCGGGACCGAAGCGCGCGACGCCATCGAGGCCTACCTCGACCGGTACGGCATGCGCTGCGTCGGCGAGATCGACATCACGCGGCCGCGTTGGCGCGAGCGCCCCGCCACGCTCGTACCCGTGATCCTCGACAACGTCAGGAACTTCGAACCGGGCGCCGCCGAGCGGCACTTCGAGGAAGGGCGGCAGAAGGCGCGGAAGAAGGAACAGGACGTGCTGTCACGCTTGCGGGTCCTGCCGGACGGGGACCGGAAAGCCGACGAGGCCAAGCGGATGATCGACCGGGTCAGGACCTTCATCGGGTACCGGGAGTACCCGAAGTACGGCATCGTCAGCCGCTACTTCGTCTACAAGCAGGCCCTGCTGGCGGAGGCCGAGCGCCTCGTGCGGACAGGCGTGCTTCCTGAGAAGGAGGACATCTTCTACCTCACGTTCCAGGAATTCCACGACGTCGTGCGCTCGCACCAGGTGGACGACCAGCTCATCCAGCGGCGCAAGGACGCGTTCCGGTCGTACCACGCGCTCACACCGCCCCGGGTCCTCACCTCGGACGGCGAGGCCGTCACCGGGGCGTACCGGCGCGACGACGTGCCGGCCGGCGCCCTGATCGGCCTACCGGTCTCCGCCGGGACCGTCGAGGGAAGGGCCCGCGTCATCCTGGACATGGCGGAGGCCGATCTCGAAGCGGGTGACATCCTGGTCACGGCCTTCACGGACCCCAGCTGGTCACCGCTGTTCGTCGGAATCGCGGGCCTGGTGACGGAGGTGGGCGGCCTGATGACCCACGGGGCAGTGATCGCCCGGGAGTACGGCCTGCCGGCCGTCGTGGGCGTGGACCAGGCCACCCGGCTGATCCGGGACGGGCAGCGGATCCGCCTGCACGGAACCGACGGGTACATCGAGATCCTGCCCTGAGCGACCACACCGGGAACACGTCGTCGCCTCGCAGCGCGGTGAGGTCAAGCACCAGCTTGCCTGTGGTCGCCGCTGCCCCGATCCGGCGGTGAACTTCGCGCCCGCCTACCGCAGTTCGCGCTGACTACTCCACCGCATACAGCAGCTTGTACTCAGCACCATCCGCCCTGAAGTGCAGACTGCGTTCACCGGGCGTATCCGTGATCCACTGCTTGCCGAGCTTGTCATCCCTGTCCGGGCCTTCGTCCTCCCAGAGGGAGACAGCGATCCTTCCGGTGAAGTCGCAGTCGTACTTGACGGTGTACATCCGGTCTCCCCGCACCGTTCCGTTCCACACGGTGCCGCGGTTCTGGACAATCAGCCTCGGCTCATCGAAGCCGCTCCAGCCCTCAGTCGTGACGCACTTGAGCTTCTCCAAATACAGCTTGGCCATACCGTCCCCTGAGCAGGATCCTTCTCGACACTTCACACTCTAAGGAGCCGCAATAAACGATCACTAAACGATGGGACGCGGAATTCGCCGCTGATGCGACGCCTTGCAAGACGAAACGGGCAGGACTGCTCGTCAAGTCGGCTCGGCACGGGCCAGGCCGGTCCGGTAGGCGAGGACGACGAGTTGGGCCCGGTCGCGGACACCGAGTTTCGTCATGGCTCGATTGACATGGGTTTTGGCGGTGACGGGGGTGACGAAGAGCCGCTGGGCGATCTCGTCGTTGGACAGGCCGGCCGCGACCAGGGTGACCACCTCGTGCTCCCGCGGCGTGAGGGTGGCCAGTTGTGGTGGGGCGTGCCGTCCTGGTGGGGCGGGCTGGGCCAGGAAGCGGGCGATCAGGGCCTTGGTCGCCGCCGGGGACAGCAGGGAGTCTCCGGCGGCGACCACCCGTATCGCGTGGAGGAGTTCGTCGGGGTTGATGCCCTTGCCGAGGAAGCCGCTGGCACCGGCGCGGAGCGCCTCGGCGACGTATTCGTCGTTCTCGAACGTGGTTAGGATGAGGATCTTCACGCCGGCGAGGTCCTCGTCCGCGCTGATGAGTTGGGTTGCGGCGAGGCCGTCGAGGTCGGGCATGCGGATGTCCATCAGGACGAGGTCGACGTGGTGGCTGCGGGCCAGTGCGACGGCCTCGCGTCCCGTTGCGGCTTCGGCGACGACTTCCATGTCGGGGGTGGAGTCGATGAGCATGCGGAACGTACCGCGTAGGAGTGCCTGGTCATCGGCGAGCAGGACACGGATCGTCATGGGGTCGGGTTCTTCCGGTAGGCGCGCAGCGGGAGTTCGGTATGGATGCGGAAGCCGCCCGTGGGGCGCGGTCCGGCGGTGAGGATGCCGCCGGCGGCCTTGGCCCGCTCGCGCATCCCGATCATGCCGTGGCCCGTGCCGGACCCCAGGCCGGGAGCGTCATCGATGCCGTTCTCCGGGGGGCAGGGGCCGTCGTCCTCGACGGTGATCCGCAGGGAGTCGGGACGGGGGTCCAGATGGATGCGTACCGGAACGGGGCCGGCGTGCTTGCGGGCGTTGGTCAGCGCTTCTTGGATGATCCGGTAGGCGGCGAGGTCGGTGATGGGCGGCAGCGGCAACCCGGTGTGTCGGTCGGCCGGTTCGAGGGTGATGTCGAGACCGCAGTGGCGGAAGGAGTCCAGCAGGCTGCCGAGGCCGGCGAGGCCGGGCGCGGGTTCGCGCGGTGCGCTCTGGTCGTCGCCGTGGCGGAGGAGTCCTACGGTGGTGCGCAGCTCGTCCAGTGCCGTCCGACTGGTGTCGCGGATGCGTTCAAGTGCCTGGTAGGCGTGGTCGGGGTCGGTGCGCATCAGGTGGTGGGCGACGCCTGCCTGGGCGTTGACCAGGGTGATGTGGTGGGCGACGACGTCGTGGAGTTCCCGGGCGATACGCAGGCGCTCTTCGGTGACGCGTCGGCGGGCTTCCTCCTCCCGGGTGTGTTCGGCCCGTTCGGCCCGTTCCAGGGCTCCGGCGAGGAGCCGGCGGCGGCTGCGGGCGGCATCGCCGCTGGCCACCGCCAGGAACATCCCGGCGATGACGGCCAGATGCTGCCAGAGGCTTTCCAGTCCCGGTTCGCGGCTCAACGACGCGGTTAGGAGCACCGCGGTCAGCCAGGCGGCGACGCGCAGGGCGAAGCGCCGGTCGGACCGCAGGGCCACGGCATGGACGGCGACCGCGGCAGGGATGGGCGAGGCCCCGGGGAAGGAGAGCAGGACGATCTGGGCGATGTTGACGGCCAGAGTCGCGGCGACCGCCTGGACCGGCCGGCCGGTGCGGGCGACCAGCGGCACGCAGGCGAGCGCGAGGCCGCCGACGGACCACGCGATCGGGCTCTGGTGCCGGTAGGCGGTGACTGCCGCCACCGGCGCGGACAGGGCGAAGCAGCTGAGTGCGACTGCCAGGTCGGCCAACTGCGGCCAGGCCCGCAGCCACCCTATGAGCCGGTCGATCATGTGCACTCCTTCAGCGTACGCAGGCCCGTACGGATCCGGGATCTGCGCACCGAGCGGCTCCGCACCCGTATCGCGCCAGGGTGCGGAGCCTGCGCACTCGCGTGGTCATGCCGGCGGCGGTTGCGGCTGGAGGACGGTGGCCACGTTCCGGAGGACGAGGGATTCGGCAGCAGTCAGGCCGGCGGCCGTCGCGCCCACCACGACGATGCGGTCCATGGTGGGGGCACTACTTCTCCACCTCGATGGCGAGAGCGGGGCAGCGGGCGGCGGCATCCTCGACCTCGGCCAACAGCTCCTGCGAAGGGGCGGGGTTGAGCAGGGCGACGATGCCGTCGTCCTCACGCTGGTCGAAGACCTCGCCGGCAGCCAGCACACACTGGCCGGCGCCCACACACTTGTCCTCGTCAATGGTGATCTTCATGGGAATGCTTCCTCTGTGATGTGGGGCGAAGATGCGGCTCGGCTACCAGGTCACCGGCAGTTCGTGGACCCCGTAGACGATCATGTTGTCGCGCATCGGCACCTGCTCCACCGGCACACCGAGTCGCAGCGTGGGGAACCGGTCGATCAGGGCGGTCAGAGCGGCCTTCATCTCCACCCGGGCCAGCTGCTGCCCCAGGCACTGGTGGATGCCGTGGCCGAACGCCACGTGCGGGCTGTAGGGCCGGTGCACGTCCAACTGCTCGGGATCGCCGGTGAAGTGATCGGTGTCGCGGTTCCCCGACGGCAGGCAGGCCACCACGAGGGAGCCTGCCGGGATCCGTTGCCCGCCCAACTCCACGTCCTCAAGGGCGGTGCGGCGCACGCCGTACTGGATGACGCTGAGGTAGCGCAGCAGTTCCTCCACGGCGCCGTCCATCAGGGACGGATCGGCGCGCAACGCCTCCCATTGACCGGGGTTCTGCAGCAGGCACATGGTGGCCAGTGCGATCATGTTGGCCGTCGTCTCGTGCCCGGCCAGCAGCAACAACACCCCGACACCGGCCAGTTCCTCGTCGGTCAGTTCACCCGACGTCACCAGTCCGCTGAGGATGTCATCGCCGGGCTCGGACCGCTTGGCGACCGCGAGTCGGCCGATGAATTCCCTCAAAGCCTGCTGGGCCTGCTGGAGTTCCTCGGGAGTCGCGTCGATCCGGATGAGCGTGGCGGAGTTGCGTTGGAACTCCTCACGGTCGGCGTAGGGCACTCCGAGCAGTTCACAGATCACCAGCGAGGGGATAGGCAGCGCGAAGGCTTGCACGAGGTCGACCGGTCGGCCCTCGGTGGCGGCCAGCGCGTCCAGGTGCTCGGCGACGATCTTCTCCACGGTGGGGGTCAGCTGCCGCATCCGACGCACGGTGAACTGGCCGGTGAGCAGCCGACGGAACCGGGTGTGCTCCGGCGCGTCCATCATGATGAACATCCCCGGCGCGGGCTCCGGCACCGGAGCATCGCCCGCGGGAACGCCACCGGTCCGCAGCGCACGGCGGCGGGCGCTGAACCGCGGATCAGCCAGCACCGCCCTCACCTCCTCGTACCCGGTGACCAGCCAACCCGGCACACCGTCGGGCAGGGTCACTTCCGCAACGGGGTGCTGCTCCCGCAGCGTGCGGTACGCCGGCGGGGGATCGAACGGACAGGTCCGCGCCATCGGCTGCGTCCTGGGGACAGGTTGTGTTTCCGTCATGACCGGGAGGTCCTTTCCACACAGGGAGAACGGTGAGACATCTCGATGTCTGAGGGGCCGGGGGCCTCGCAGCGGTGCGTTCCGACCCGACGCCGGTAGACGCGCCAGCCCAGTAGTGCGCCGAGTGCGAGCACGACCGGGCCGAACAGGTCGACCGAACCAAGGGCGACGACCTGGCCGGAGAGGAACAGGGGAAGCTGGACCGCCAACATCGCCAGATGCCCGGCGAACACCACGAGGTTGCCCTGGACGAAGGCGCGACGCCGGACCGCACACCGCCGCCACTTGGTCCGCTCCCCCGTGATCAGCCCGACCACCAAGGCCATCGGCGGCCATCCGAGCAGCAACAGCACCGGCGTCACCACCGCCATCACGCAGTGCACCACCAGGCCGGGAAGGAAGAAATCCGTGGCCTGACCACTGCGGGCGGCCAGCACTCCCCCCACGCAGATCAGGCCGAGAGCCGCCAGAGCGCGCCGCACCGATTCCCCGCGCACCAACCGGTAGACGCAGACCCCCAGGCCGGCCGCGATGGCCAGCCCAAGGGCGACGACGACCCGGTGCGTCACGGCGAAGCCCATGGTGAAACCGAAGACAGGCGCGACATCGATCACCGTCGCGCGCAACCGACGACGGATCACGTGCCCAGTGACGTCCTCATGGTCTGCGCCAGGATCCACGGCTGCTCCAACCCCTCAGCAGGCGGCTCTCGTTCGGCCGCTTGGGACTCACTACCGTGCCGTGCCACGGCACACCTGTCGTCTCCCGTCCGCAGACTCTTGACCTGCTGCGAACGCAGTAGACGGCCGACCGGACCTGCTACGAACGCAGACACCGGCCGGATCGACCGGTGCGCGGTACGACCGGTGCGTCGTTTCGGCCGAACGGGTGGCAGGTGGTGCGCCCACCGTCGTCGGGCGTGCTCTGGCGGGAAGGGCGATGGGGCGAGCCACTCACCCGCACCGAACGGCAGGTAAGCCATCGTGAGAGCCTTTGTCCTCCGGAAGGTCGGCGAGGTCGGCGTCATCGACAAGCCGATCCCCGAACCCGGACCCAATGACGTGGTCGTGCGCACCACGGCGGCCTTGGTGTGCACGACCGATGTGCACATCATGAGGGGCGTGATTCCGGTCGCTCCGGATGTGGCGCTGGGCCATGAGGCGGTCGGTGTCGTGCATGCGCTCGGCTCGGCCGTCGAGGGACTGGCCGAGGGCCAGCGCGTCGCGGCCGCCGGGATCACGCCCTGCTTCCAGTGCGATTCCTGCCAGCGCGGGTTCTCCTCACAGTGCCATGGGCAGATGTTGGGAGGCGCCCAGTTCACCAACCGGCGGGACGGGACCCTCGCTCAGTACTTTCTGGTCAACAACGCCCAGGCCAACCTTGCTCCGATCCCCGACCGGCTCTCCGATCACCAGGCGCTGTACGCCACCGACATGCTCTCCACCGGGTTCGTCGCCGCCGAGCACGCGGAACTGGAACTGGGCGAGACGGTCGCCATCTTCGCCCAGGGCGCGGTGGGGCTGTCGGCGACGATCGGCTGCCGGCTGCGCGGCGCGGGCCTGATCATCGCCGTCGAGTCGGTGCCCGCGCGTCAGCGACTCGCCCGCCGCTTCGGCGCCGATGTGATCGTCGACCACACGCGGTGCGATCCGGTCGAGCGCATTCTGGAGCTGACGGACGGCCAGGGAGTCGACGCGGCCATCGAGGCGCTCGGAAGCCCGGAGACCTGGGAGGCGACCTTCCGGGTCACGAAGCCGGGCGGGCGCATTTCCAACGTCGGGTACCACGGCGAGGCACCCGAGCCGCTACGGATTCCCCTGGAACCGTTCGGCTACGGCATGTCCGACAAGCAGGTCTACGGCGGGTTCAACCGTGGCGGCCGGGGCTGGCTTCGGCGGATCTTCCGGTTGATGGAGACCGGCAAGGTCGATCCCACGCCGATGACCACGCACGAGTTCCGCTTCGACGAGATCGAGCGGGCATTCCGGATGATGGCCTCGAAGGAGGGAGGAATCATCAAGCCCCTGATCCACTTCGACCCGGCGGGCGGGTAAGCGGTACCGGTACCGGTACCTCCGTCGGCGGTGGAGGCGCCGCCGGCGACGACCAGACGACGGGGAGGTCGCCCAGAGTCAGCTCCCACTGGAGTGCCTGGGCGCACTGCTCCACCTGCCCACAGGCGGCCGCGAACTGGGCCACCATCTGGTCGAAGGCGGGCTGCTTCATTCCGACGGCGCCAGGCTGATCGCGAGGGCCGCGATCACCGCGATCACCGCAAGATACGTGTCACGGCATGACAGACAGGGCCCGGAACGGCATGACAGCAGGGCGCGGCACGGCAGGCGGGGTATGACAGGCGGAGCCTGACAGACAGGGCGCGGAACGGCAGGACAGCAGGGCGCGGCACGGCATGCCGCGGCCATTGTGTCTGACGGCCCGTCACCCTACACTCCCCGCACCCCCACCGCACCGGGGCGCTCGTACGGTCTCACTCCTACGATCCCGTGCGCGGTGCAGCGGGGCGGCGCGCCGCGTGCCGGAAGGACAGCCATGTCCGACGACAGCGCTCACAAAACTTCCCTCACCCGCCGCACGCTGCTGACCGCGACCGCCGCTGCCGGGATCGCCGCGGCAGCCGGTCTACAGCCCGCGCATCGCATCCCCGCGGGCAGCGCCGCGACCACCCTCACCCCACCGCCCGGCTTCCCCGCCGGCATCCCTCTCTCCCAACAGGCCTTCCGCAACTGGTCGTTGGAGATAGTCGTCGAGGGCGCCTGGACCGCCTCGGCCCGTACCCCCGACGATGTGGTGACCCTCGCCAACTGGGCCCACGAGCACGGCTACCGTCTCCGGGCCCGGGGCAAGGGCCACACCTGGTCGCCGCTGGTGGTGCCCGCCGGCGCCGACATCTCCCGCACCCTCATCGTCGACACCACCTCCCACCTCACCGCGGTCAGCGTCCGCGGCGGCAACCCCGGGAGCGTCACCGCGCAGGCCGGGGCGACCCTCGACACCATCCTCGCCCGTCTGGAGGAGTCGGGGCTCGGCCTCGCCACGACCACGGCGCCCGGCGACCTCACCATCGGTGGGGTGCTCGCCATCGGTGGGCACGGCACCGGGCTGCCCACCGCCGGCGAACACCCGCCCGTGGGCTCCGGCTTCGGCAGCCTGAGCTCTCTGGTCACCTCTCTCACCGCCGTGGTGTGGAGCGCGGCGGACGGCCGCTACGCACTCCGGACCTTCACCCGCTCCGACCCCGACATCCGTGCCTTCCTCGTCCACCTGGGCCGCGCCTTCATCACCGAGGTGACCATGACCGCCGCGGCCAACACGCGGCTGCGCTGCCGGAATTGGTACGACGTCAACATCGCCACGGTCTTCGGTCCCCCAGGCACCGGCGGCCGGACGATCAGCTCCTACCTGGACAGCACCGGACGCGTCGAGGCGATCTGGTTCCCGTTCACCGACGTGCCGTGGCTGAAGGTGTGGAGTGTGGCACCGACCAAGCCCCTGCTGGCCAAACAGCTCGACGCGCCCTACCCCTACTCCTTCGCCAACCGTGTCACCGAGGACATGTCGAAGTTGCTCGGAGAGATCGCCGCCGGCGGGGGCGACAAGACACCTGACTTCACGAAGCTCGCCATGTCCATCGTCGGCTCCGGGCTGATCGTCACCGGCACTTGGGACGTCTGGGGCTGGTCGAAGAACAGTCTGCTGTACGTCGAGCCCACGACACTGCGCATCGTCGAAGCCGGCTGGGCGGTACTGACCTCCCGGGCGAACGTGCAGCGAGTGGTGAGCGACTTCTACGGTCACTACAAGAGCGTGCTGGCAGCTCACCAGAGCCGCGGCTCCTACCCCGTCAACGGCCCGATCGAGCTCCGCGTCACCGGCACCGACCCGCACGACGGTCCCCTCCTCTCGCCGGCCCTCGCCCGGCCCGACCACCCTGAATGGGACACCGTGGTGTGGCTCGACTTCGCCACCTATCCCGGCACTCCGGGCGCGGCCCCCTTCTTCCGCGAGATGGAGCAGCGGATCTGGCAGACCTACACCGGCTCGTACGCGACCGTACGTCCCGAGTGGTCCAAGGGCTGGGCCTACACGGACAGCGGTCCGTGGACGGACCCTGCCACACTGGGCACCACCGTGCCGGCCGCGTTCCCTGACTGGCGCACCGCCCTGGACACACTGAACTCCTACGACCCGGCGCGGGTGTTCTCCAACGCCTTCCTCGACACACTGCTGCCGTGACCCACGGCTGCCACACCGCGTGTACGCGTACGCGTACACGTGCACGCCGACGCGCGTGAGCGTGCGCGGCGCCCCACATCCGGGCCGGGGCCCTTCCGAGCACCGGCCCGGCTCTGTGTGGGCGAAGAAAACGCGCAACTCGGTGGCGTCCGGAGCGGAAATCAGGAAGGCTCCCGCGCATGGTTTCGGTAGTGCAGAACGTGGCGATCGACTGTGCGGATGCCTACGAGCTGGCCCGGTTCTGGAGCAGGGTGACCGGCTGTCCGCTGCATCCGGAGGACGAGCCGGGTGATCCGGAGGCTCAGGTGCTGCTGGCGGAGGGCCCGGTACTGCACTTCAACCAGGTGCCCGAGGCCAAGACGAGCAAGAACCGGATCCATCTGTGTCTGCGCCCGGAGACCTCGCGTGAGCAGGAGGTGGAACGGCTGTTGGGCCTCGGCGCCACCTTTGTCACCGACCACCGGAATCCCGATGGCTCTGGCTGGGCGGTCCTTGCTGATCCCGAAGGCAATGAATTCTGCGTGCTGCGCAGCGAGTCCGACCGAGCCGCCATGACGTCCTGACGCTTCTGCGGCCATCCGGGCCGGTTTCGGATGAGTGCTGGCCACAGCCAGACGAGTGCTGGTCACAGCCACTCGTTGAGGGCCGCGACGAGGACGGTCGCTTCGTCACGGATGACTGGCCAGGTGCAGCTTGGTGGCCGGCCCGCCGCACGCGTCCGGCAGCGCCCAGAGAGCATCGAACAGGTTTTCCCCAGGCCCGGGTATTTCCCGGGGAACTGTGTAACGATCTTCCTATGCGTCGCACCGTACTGATCGATGCCCCGTCCAACCTGGGACTGCGGCCGCCCGCGCCCGGCACCGTTCCCGGCTGCGCCAAGCTCGCCGGGGCGCTGCGCGAACAGGGCCTGCTGCGCCGGCTGGGCGCGTTGGAGGGCGGCGTCGTGGTGCCGCCACGCTACGACCTCACGGGCTGGCGGGAGGGGGTGGACGGGGACTTCAACGCCGCGGCCCTGGCCGGGTACACCCGCAAGCTGGCCGCGCGCGTCGAGGACCGGGTGCGCAGCGGCGACTTCCCGGTGCTGCTCGGCGGGGACTGCAGCATCCTGCTCGGGGCGGTGCTCGGCCTGCGTCGGCTGGGCCGGTACGGCGTCGCCTACCTCGACGGGCACGGCGACTTCAGACACCCGGGGAACGTGGCCGTGTGCGGGCCGCTGGGAGCCGCCGCCGGAGAGGGCGTCGCCCAGATCACCGGCCGCGGACAGGCCGACCTCACCGACATCGACGGACTGCGGCCCTACGTCCGCGACGTGGATCTGAGCGTCCTGGGCGTCCGTGACGCGGACGAGGACCAGGAAGAGTTGACGAAGCTCGGTATCCGCCACACCCCCGTCGGGGAAATCCGACGGCGCGGACCGGAGATGACGGCCCGTGCGGTACTCGACCACCTCGAAGGGTCCGCGCTCGACGGCTTCTGGATCCACCTCGACGTGGACATCCTCGATCCCTCCGTGATGCCGGCGGTCGACAGCCCCGACCCCGGCGGACTGCTGACCGACGAACTGCGGGCGCTGCTGGCCCCGTTGGCCGCCTCGCCGCGCTGCGTCGGGATGAACGTCACCATCTACGACCCCGACCGCGACCCGGAGGCAAAGGGCGCCGTGCTCCTCGCCGACCTCCTTGAGGACGTCCTCACGCACCCCTGATCACAGCCGGCCACACCGGCGCCCTGGGCCACTGGACCCCAGGGGGCGGCCGCCTCACACGACACACAAACCGCTACAAGCCACCATTGGTGGCACGGGCCTGGCCCCCACCCGACCGATGAGTCCCGCCTCGCCGCGTCGTCTGCATACTGGACCGGGCGTCCCCTTCCGCACCTGCGGCAGGTCCGAGATGAGACGACAAGGAGCGTGCACACCGTGGACCAGGAGCACGTGAGCGCCACCCTGACTGTCGCGGTGCCCGCCGCGACAGTGTTCGCGGTGCTGGCGGACCCGAGGACCCATTCGGCGATCGATGGCACTGGCTGGGTTCAGGAATCCGTTGACCAAGCGCCGCTGACCGAAGTGGGGCAGCTCTTCCGGATGGACATGTACCACCCCAACCATCCACACGGTGACTACCAGGTGGTCAACAAGGTCCAGGTGCTCGACCCGCCGCGCGCCATCGGCTGGCTGACGGGGACGGCGAAGGACGACGGAACCCTGGAGTTCGGCGGCTGGACCTGGCGTTACGACCTTGCGCCGCTCGGCCCGTCCGAGACCGAGGTCACGCTCACCTACGACTGGTCGGCGGTGCCGCGGTCCATCCGGGAGTACATCCAGTTTCCGCCGTTCGGCCCTGAGCATCTCACCAACTCGCTGCACCACCTGGCCGAGCTAGCCGCACCGACGCCCCCTGCCTGAACGCCCGGCGATCAGACAGCCGGCGGCCAGACATCCAGTGGGCAGACATCCGGCGGCCAGACATCCGGTGGCCAGACACCCGGTGCGCGGCCGTAGAGGACCACTGGACCGCAGACGTCCGGAAGCGGTTGGGGAGACCTCGCGGTCGCTGTTTAGGTTGCCTGGCTGCCGAACCAGTGGCCGGCGGCCCGCTCGAACTCTGCACGGTCAAAGGCGCTCTCGCCTGCCCAGGCGACGATGCCGTCGGGTCGGACAAGCACGGCACCGAGTCCGAGGTCGTTGTGCGCCGACCCGGCCGCGTACCGGATCCGCCCGGCCCAGCCCTGCACGGAATCGTGCAGACGGCGTTCGGTGGTGAAATCGAGGGCCACGCCGCGTCCTTCCCGCAGCAGGTCGCCCAGGCGGGTGCCGTCCTCCAGGCGCAGTTCCGGGGCATTGCGGCCGACCAGCGGCTGCTCGCTGCCGAGGTCGTAGCGCAGTGCCGTCCCGGACAACTTCTCGAAGACGTAGGTCGTTCCGTCAGGGGTCCCGATCAGATCGCGGATCAGAGCTTGCACCGCCTGGCCGTGCCGGTCCGGCTTCATGGCCGCCACCTGGGCGCGCGTCCAGTCGAGCACCCAGGCGCCGATCGGATGGCGCTCGCGGGTGTAGGTGTCGAGGAGCCCCTGCGGCGCCTCTCCGCGCACGGTCGCTGCGAGCTTCCAACCCAGGTTCAATGCGTCGCCGATGCCGACGTTGAGTCCCTGCCCTCCGAGGGGCGAGTGAATGTGGGCGGCGTCTCCCGCGAGCAGGACACGTCCCCTCCGGTACGTCGTCGTCTGCATCGCCCGATCGGTGAAGGTGGAGGCCAGATGGACCTCGTTCAGCGTCACATCGGTGCCGGACACCCGGCGCAGAACCGTCTGGAGGTGGTCGCGGGTCGGTTGCTGCGAGCGATCGAACGCGCCGCCGTCGAAGTCCATCATGCCGATGTGCCCTGCCATGAACGTCTGGACGTACATGCCCGTCGGCGTCAGGTTGAACCCGTGGCGCAGCTTCCCGGGATCGGCGACCGTGGCGAGCATGGTGTAGCCGGTGAACTGCGGCTCGCTGCCGACGAAGTCGAAGCCCGCGAGCTTGCGTATCGTGCTGCGCCCGCCATCGCAGCCGACGAGCCAGCGCGCCGCGTAGTCACCCTCGCCGGCGTGGGCGACCACGTTCTCCTCGTGCTGTGTGACGGCTGCGACCCTGACGCCGCGCCGGATTTCCACGCCCAGTTCGGCCGCCCGCTCGGACAACACCGTCTCGACCGCGTCGAGGCTCGTCATCACGCCTTCCGTCGCCGGGCTGGGAAGCCGAAACGGCAGGGCGGTGACGTCGATGTCGGCCGGATCGAGCACCATGCCGGCGAAGTGGCCCGCCCAACGAGGGGACGCCGGCTCGTCCGACGGATCGGGGTAGTTGTCGATGCCCGACGCCGACAGCAGCTGGGGCAGCATTCCGCGGCGGTAGAACGCCTCGGCCGACGCGGCGGACAGGCCCCGCAGCCCGAGCGGAAGGGCCCGCCGCGCGGAGTGGAGCTCCGGCTCCTGCTCAAGTACCAGGACGGAACGGTCCGCGAGACCCAGCTCGCAGGCCAGAAACAGACCGACCGGGCCGGCGCCCACGATCACTACGTCATGCACAAAGATCACCTTCGGAAAACTGGTGTGCCGGCCGAGCGGATGCGCGGCAGGTTCTCCTGGACGGTGCCAGCCCCCGCAGACAAACCACCGGCAAGTCGCCGACATCGGACCGACAACGAGACATCGCCGAGCAACGCCCGCCCGTTCGGGCTGCCCCTACCGCGCCAAGTCCCGCACCCTGGCCGAACTCGCCGTCGGGCAGGGCGAGTCCACCGCACCGTTCCTGCGCCAGGTGTTGCCCAAGAGCACCCACGAGCGGCCCGGCCCGACGTTCACACCGCCCGGCTTCTGCGAGAGGGGGTGGCCGGGCTTCGTCCTCGGTTCGGACGGATGGTGGGATCAGGCATGATTGGCGGGATTGGTCATGGATCCGTAACGGCGCCGGGCGGGGTGCAACGGGCAGGGCGGCCAGGCCCTCTGGATAGTCGGCAAGGCGCACCAGGCGCCTTCGCGAAGGGTGGGTCTCACTTGTGGCGAGATCTGCGGGAGGGAAGTCCATGACCAGGACGAAGAAGATGGGGATGATGACGCGGGGCGGCCGTGCGGCCGTGATCGGTGCGCTGGGTCTGGCGTCGGTGACCCTGGCCGCCGCGCCGGCGTTCGCCAAGGGCAGTGTGGACATCACGGCACCGCACACGGCACACGCCGGCAAGACCTTCACGGTCACGGCGCACGGGGACGACGACGCTGCCAGCTACCTGCGGATATGCCTGGAGGGCCGCAGTGGCAGGCAGGCGTGGCACCGGGTGACCTGCGGCGCCGTGGTCGACACGGGCACCGAAGCCCGGGCCACCGCACACGTCAAGGCCGCGCACCGCGGCGTCCTGGAATACCGTGCGGTCGTGTACGGCCTGACCAGCCCGAACGACCGCCACCCCGTACGCGAGAGGACCTCCGGCCCCGCGACGGTGCACGTCCGCTGAGTCCGGTCCAGCTGCGCGGCCGCGGACAGCCGGTACAACCCCCTGCCCGCGGCCGCACGTTTCACGGCGACCACCTGACCCAGCTCGGGCGGATCGTAGCTGGCGAAGAGCCCGCGGGCTCTGGGCTGGCTCGCTGGCCGGTCTCTCTCCGGTGTCCCGCCGCACTGAGCCGGACGAGGCCGTCCACAGATCGATGGTCACGGTCTTGCCGCAAGGGTCTTGGCACAAGGACGGGATCGATGGTGGCGGTCTTGCCGCAAGGGCGGGCCGGGCACTGGGCCAGCGGTGACTGGGCAGCCGCCTGGAGCAGGCCGACACGTGGGCAGCGGCGCGTCTCGCCCGTGCCGGAGCGCCGCCACGTACGTGCCACGGGTCGCTGGCCGACTCCCGGCCCTCCTGCGCCGTCCGGGCCGGTTGTGTGGGCCGTTGGCGGCAATGTGGCCGGCGCCCGCTTGCGCCTGCTGCCAGGGCACGTGCACCGCGCGAACAATCAGCCTGGGCGATAGGCAACGACGTGTCTGCGCGGCATGGAGAGGAACGAGCGATGGACAGAGCCGGACTTCCGGACCGTAGAGCGCTGCTTGGCATCGGACTCGCCGGCGCCGCGGCCGCGCTTGCCGGGTGCTCCTCCACGAGGACCACCTCGACGACCAGTGCTTCGCCCGAAGCGCGGGCCGCCCAGACGACCACCGCATCGCCCCAAGCACGGCCGACCACTCCCGCCACGGCATTCGCGCGACTGATGGCAGGCAACAAGCGCTGGGTGAGCGGAGACCTTCACCATCCAGACCGGGATCCGGACCGACGTCAGTTCGTGGCCCAGGAGCAGGAGCCCTTCGGCGCGATCCTCTCGTGCATCGACTCCCGAGTGCCGCCTGAGCTCCTCTTCGATACCGGTCTGGGCGACCTTTACGTGATGCGCACGGGCGGGGAGGCGGTCGAACCGGTGGTCACGGGCTCCGTCGAGTACGGGCCCATGACGAGCGGCACCCCGCTCGTCATGGTCCTCGGGCATCAACGCTGCGGGGCCGTCGCTGCGGCGTACAAATCCCTTCGTGACGGCAAACCACTGCCCGGCAACCTGCAAGCGATCGTCAGGGCCCTGCGGCCGGCATACGAGCAGGCGGTCCGGGAAGGCGGCGCCGACCCGGTGGAGACCATGGCCCGTGCCCAGGTCACCTTGACCGCGGCCGATCTGCGCTCCAACCAGGACCTGGCCCCGCTCGTGGCGAAGGGCACCCTCGCCGTGGTCGGCGCCTACTACTCACTCGACACGGGCAAGGTCGAAGTCCTCTCCGGCGCGCCCTCCTGACCAACGTGCAGAGACAGACGGAAATGCTCGGACTGGCGGACCTGGCGCTGCTATCGAGGCCCGTTCTCAAGGCTGTGTGACGCGGAGCGCTCGGTAGATGCCAGTCTTCCGGACGAGCGAGTGGGAGCGCCATCGCCCTCACCATCGCCCTCACCATCGCCATCGCCATCGGCTTGACTGCCCGGGGCAGGGTCCAGGCCATGATGCTCTGCAGCCCAGGCACACAGCGCGGCTTCGGCTTCCTCACGGGGCAAGGAGCCGCGTTCGAGGTGGAGTTGCTGGAGGTGGCGGACGGCCGCCCCGATCGTACGGCCTTGGGGTATGCCGAGCAGCGCGATGATTTCCTTGCCGTTGAGGACCACCGGAACTCCGGGCAGCCGCTCGTACCGGGCTCGCTCGGCCGCGACGCGCTCCGCTCGCTCGCGTTCGGCCTGCTCGTTGGCGTACCACTCGTCATAGTCGGCCGCGTCGTACGCCTTCGAGGCGGCCCGGCGCCAGTCTTCCTCGTCCCGGCCCTGCCCGAGACCCACTTCCACGAACAGGTCATGGTGGTCCGGCGCGCCTGGGCCGGGCGGCACCACGCCGATCCGGGCGAGCGCCGCGTTGATCGGCCAGTGCTCCCGCGGACCGTCGAATTCCGAGGTGTGCTCCGGCCCCCATTCCCGTGCACCGGCCCGCCACACCGCGGCGGTCTGATGCCCGTCGCCGCCCCAGAATTCCGCTTCGACATGAGCGACCGGACCGCCCGTGGAGAGGTCACACAGCATGCGCGCCACGTCGTCGCGGAGCGTGGGGGGCGGCACCAGCAGCCCCATGCGCTGTGCGAGCGGGGCGACCACCGCACCCGGTACTTCCTCAGCCCAGCTCCGCAACTGGTCGAAGTCGCCTATGACGGCGTCGAGTTGGTACGACATCCGCGCACGGTAACCACGCCCGTGCGGCGTCGGCCACCTGTTTCGTTCGATCACCGACCAGGATTCACCGGTCAGCTCCGTAAAGGTTGGCGGGCGCGGGCGGTGGCATCCCGCCGATCGGCTGAAAGATCAACCCATGACGTGAAGGTCGATCGCGGGCGTGGGCATGCCCTGGAGGGCATCCACAATTCCGGGAGGTTCCATGCGTAGCCGTCACGTCCTTCAGCTCGTGACCGTTCCACTGGCAGCCGTGCTGCTGACCCTGGGGTCAGCCTCCGCCGCCTCTGCGGTGGGCAGCACCCATATCGGTATCGGTGCGGGCGCCGGTTTCACCTCGATCGTCAGCGCCGTCCTCGGCCTCGGCCTCGGGTAGGCGGCCCCACTGTGCCTGGGTACCCCGGCAGGAGATCCGACGGAGCCCAGCCAGCTGGTCTCCGTAGGAATGCCGCCCGGACAGCTGTGGGCCGGCAGGCACAGCAGGCGACCAGCCCCCTCGTCGGCTCCTGGTCGCCCCGCTTGGTACTCGTACGGATGCTTCGCGGTGGCTGACTGGGCTCCGTCCTGTGACGCGGCATCGCGGGCCGGATGCCGAGTCCCCTGTCAGGACTGGTCCCGGCCCAACAGCTGGACGCCGCGGCAGCAACAGGCACCTACGGGTGGTAGAGGGCGCGGGCGCGCGTCAGGTCGGCGGACCCGTCCCGGTCAAGGTGGAAGAAGTAGTTCACCTGCCACGCCTGGGTACTGCGGGCCTGCCGGTTGGTCGGGGTCACCCACGGCGGATACACACGGAACCCCCGCTTCCCGCCGGAGCCGTTGCGGGAGACGATGTCGCGCGCGCACAACACCTCGCGCGGGAACACGAACTGTCCAAAGCCGTCGTCGTCACGGCTGCTGATGACGAAGAGGTCCACCCCGTCATCGGCGTCGAAGGGCCGGATCGGCCCCTCCTTGGACCGCTGCCACACGGTGACGAACTGGCCCACCTTCGTTGGTGTGGTCTTGGCCACCCGGAACCGGACGGAGCCGCCGTCGAGCGTGAACCGGCAAGCCGCGTACTCACTGCTTTCCGGTTCGGGCACCGGCAGCGAGCAGGCAAAACCGCTCGGGTCGTACACCAACGCCTTCGCCGCCAGCAGATCACCGTGAAGCCCCGCCCACGGCTGATTCGTCACCATGCCGCCATCCTGCCACCCCGCCCGTGCGCCCTGACTCAGCCCCCACCCGCCCCGCGACGCAAGGCCGACCCACCCTGTGTACGGACGCATGCAGGTTGAAGTTGCCCCAGGCACGGGCAAGCCGTACCGGACACATCAGCACCGGGGAGCCCCTGGTACACCATCGTCACCCGGACCGCTTCCGGTGCGGCGCGGTGCTTGGGCGACCGTACGACGGGGGCGGCCGGGCCAGTCAGGGGCCGGGGCAGGTCAGAGGCCGCCAGTGTTGAGCAGCCGGTTGGGAGTATCGGAACGGACTCCGTGCACGACACCGCGGGTGGCTGTGTGGTCGAGCCAGACATGGACCTCGTGTGCCGTGGCGTGGGGATGCGCCGACAGGTACAGCGCGATCACGCCGGTCGCGTGCGGCGCGGCCCAGGACGTCGCGCCGTCGTTCTCCGTGGCCGTACCGCCGCCGGCGAGGGCGGCGGTCACCTTCTGGCCAGGGGCGTACAGGTCCACGCACCGCCCGTAGCCCGAGCCGTAGGAGTCGCTGTCGCTCCACACGCGGTCGTTCGCGGTGGAGGCCGCCACGACGATCGTGCCGGGAACGCCGGCCGGCGAGTGCTTGCAGGCGTCGTCATGGAAGTTGCCGGCCGACACCACCGTCGGGATTCCCGCGTCGACCATCCTCTTCACGGCGGACTCCAGGGCCGCCGATCGGTGATCGAGGTTGAGCGACATGTTCACCACGGCAGGCTTCTGCGCGTGTGCGGTGACCCACTTGACCGACTTCACCAAGGCCGCCTCGGCCGCCGCCGGGGAGCCGCCGCCCCCGCTCTCGCACAGGATGCCCTGGACCCGTACGAGCTCCGCCTTGGGCGCCACCCCGTACCGCGCCCCGCCGATGATGCCCGCGACGAACGTGCCGTGGCCGGTCCCCGCCTCGCTGAAGCAGTCACCGGAGTCCTTCGGGCCCACGAAGTCGGCGCCGAGGTGGGCGCGTCCGCCGAACTCCTTGTGGGCGATGTCCATACCGGTGTCGATCACATAGACGTGAACGCCCTTGCCCGTGGCGGTGGTGGTGAACTTCCCGTTCAGCGGCCGCGACCGCTGGTCGAGAATGTCCAGGTTCCACGGCACCTTGCGGGTGATGGGCGACGCCGTGGTCCGCGCGATCCCGGACGGCTTCCCCACGGTGCCGGGAGACACCGGCGCCGAGCCGGACGACGGGCCGTCCCCGGAGGCCGCCATGGGCTTCGCCTTCCCGTGCGCGGGGAGCGTCTCGCCGCTCCCTCCGGCCGCCGCGCCGGCTTGCCCGCCGCAGGCCGAGACCCCGAACACCGTCGCCATGGCCACCACCACGAGACCGGCCTTCATCACATTCCGCGTCACAACGCCCCCCACATCCCCGCTTCGTACACAGTCAGCGCACAAGACGACCACACGGGCCGGGCGGTTCCGGCGGGGCGGGCGGGCCCAAGGATGGTGGCTACGGGCCCCATGAGGACTTGCCGGACGGCCCCTGAGCGGGCCGGGCGAAGCGTTCTTCAAGGGCGTTCAGGCCCGTGGCGTAGACGTTGTCGCCGAAGTGCTTCTCGATCCCGGGGACGAGTTCGTCGGCGGCCTCGTATGTCGCGGTCCAGCGGATCTCGGCGCCCGCGTCGTGCGGGTGTACGGACAGCGTGGCGACGTAATCGGAGACGGGGACGGCGGATTCATGGATGGTGTACGAGAGCATCCGGCGCGCGTCGCTCTTCTCCAGGAGCCGTTCCCGGATGACTACTTGGCCGTTGACGGAGAACGCCTGCACCGCTCCGGGCGTCTCGGGGTCGGCGCCGTCCTCGATCATCGACGGCGGAAGCAGGGGGTGCCAGTCGGCGAGGCCACCGAACCTGCCGATGATCTGCCAGACAGCATCTGGGGCGGCGGTGACGACGGTGGTGCGGGTGAGCGTGTGCACGGGTGAGCCTCCGATGACTGCGGAGCGCGATGACTGTGATGGCCATGACTGCGGATGGCGATGACTGCAGATTGGCCATGACTGTGGACTGGCCATGACTGCGGTTGGCCATGACTGCGGTTGGCGCTGACTGCGGATGGGGCTGACTGCGGGTTGTCTCCGGTCGGTCGTTTCGTCGACGGCTCACCAAGTGTCGTCGCCGCGCAGTACGGCGTCGGCGCCGCCGTCGATGAAGACGACCTGGCCGGTGACCAGTTCGTTCGCGGGAGAGGTGAGCCAGGTCAGGAGGGGAGCGATCTGTGCCGGCTGGGCGTGGCCGTGGAGCGGCATGGGGACGGTCGCATCGATGATCTCGCGCACGTCCGGGCTGGCCAGCATGGGTTCGGTCATGGGGGTGACGACGGTTCCGGGAGCGATGGCGTTGAGGGGAATACCGGCGCCCGCCCAGTCGGCAGTCACGGCGGTGCGGCGCACCCATCGGGCGATGGCGGCCTTGGTCGAGCCGTAGATCGCATAGCCCTCTCCCCGGTCGACCGCTGCCTGGGCGGCGGTCAGCGCCGCTTCCTCGTCACCGGCGAGCGCCGCGTCGGCGATGGCCGTGTCGTGAGGGTGGACGGAGGCGACCGACGTGATGACGACGGCGCGCGGGTCTGTGCCGGCGGCCAGCAGGGGGCGCAGCCCTTCCAACGTGGCGACCGCGCCGAAGTAGTTGACGCTGACGGCTCGGGGGGCGAAACCGGCGAGGCCGGCGCCCGCGATCACGGCATCGAGTCGCCCACCGCTCAACTCGTTTGCCTGTTGGACCAGTTGGGCCCGGCCGTCGGGGGTGGCGAGGTCGGCAACGATATCGGCGTCCTTGAGGTCGGCGCCGATGACCGTGTGTCCCTGCTGCTTGAGGCTGGTTGCGGTGGCCTTGCCGATGCCGGAGGAAGCTCCGGTGATGAGGTAAGTGCGGGACATGGTCCGCTCCTTCGTCGACGCTGGATGTGCACCGGTGACTGATCACCGTGCCTCGGCCATTGACCAGGCGGCCGTCGATTGCCGGTCACACGTCACCGGCCACCGATCGCATTGGCCGTTCGCCGCGCGGCTCCACCGCGGCGCCGGCATGCAGAGACAGCGCGACGGCACGGTCCCCGGCAGAGGCATCGACCGCTGGCCGATCGACGACTGGCCGATCGACGTCTGATCAGTCGTTGATCAACATACGCTTTATTGGCACAGCGCGCCAATAAATTTCTGCGAGAATGCAGGCCAAGGTGGAACACGGCAAGGAGCACACGATGGCGGCAGCGCGGGGCCGTCCGTCCCTGACGGAACATCAGCGCAGGCAGACTCGGCTGGAGATCGCGGAGGCCGCGGCAGCCCTGTTCGCCGACCGCGGCTATGAGGCGACCACGGTCGAGGACATCGCCTCGGCCGCGGGCCTCTCCCTGCGCAACTTCTACCGCTATTGCCCGACGAAGGAAGACGCTCTCACCCCCCTTTTCGCCTCCGGTGTCGGCCAACTCGTGGACGTCCTCGTGGAACATCCCGTCGAGGAACCGCTCAGCGCCGCCATCGAGGCGTCCTTCGGGACGGCGACGGCCGAGCGGCGCCTGGAGGACGCCGCCCGGGCCCGCCGACTGGTCCGCGTCTTGGGGACCGTCCCCGTCCTGAGGATGCGCTGGCTCGCCGCGGGTCGGGAGATGCAGGAACGGCTCGCGCCCGCGCTGGCGTCCCGGGCGGCGGCCCCTGTCGACAGTCTCGAAGTGCGTCTGATGACCACCGCGGTGCTGGACGCGTTCACCGTCGCCATGGAGCACTGGGCCTGGCAGGACGAGCCCGAGGAGCTCGTCGACCTGATGCGCCGCGCCGTGGCGTTTCTGCGACTCGACGAGCTCCAGGTAAGGACCGGGCCATCCGCCGACAAGTAGCCAGGAATGCCAATGGGCCTGTCCGACGGGCCTGTCCGACGGGTCAGGGCGCGGGTCAGGGCGTGGGTCAGGACCGGCAGTATTGACCTGGAGTGTTGTTTTCAGAGCTGATTGGCGGGTGCGCCGGGTGTCCACACTGTGCATCCATACTGTGCGCCCACACTCAGTGATACGGGTGATCACTCGTACCGGGCCGGGCGGGTCGCTCAGTCGTCGGCGATCTGCAGGGCCAGCGCGAAGTGCTCACCGTCCGTCCCTGCGAGCAGGCTGTCGAATACAGGGGTGAGGCCGTTCACTGCGCCACATCCGGCGTCGTGGTTGGTCCACCAGCTGGCCTCCGGTCCGAGCAGGGACACCACCCGGTCCGCCGCGCGCTCGGCGACCTCGGCGGGCAGGTGCCGGTGGCTCGGCCAGACCAGGTCAACGGCCGCGAGCCCAGCCAGGAACGCGGCGGCCTCGTGCATCTCCACCGGCTCCAAAGCGGCGCAGATCTCCCGGACGGGCGGCGGGGCGTATCCGGGAAGGAAGCGCCGCCATGCCTCGTCCGCCGCGATCTCGGCCAGCAACAGGCGGATGCGAGCCGCCAGTTCGGGCAGATCGGGTTCCGGCTCGGTGAACCGCCCGGCCGCCACGTACACCCGCATCGGCGTGGACAGCTCTGCCATGCCCACTTCCAAGCCGGCCAGGATCCCCATCGGCGTCACTGCGGAATACGTCACAGCGGGATTCTGCCGTACGCCATTGCTCGCTCCGCGCCCCCACCCGCACCCGCACCCGCACCCGCACCCGCGACGACATCCACGAGGGGTTGCCGATCGCACGCCGCGCCCTGCCTGGCAGACGTCCCGTGCGCCGTGCCACTCGATCAGGACCGTGTGGCGAGCGGTCGTGATCGACTGGAGGGGGTCATTACCACGTGTTAGCTTGATGCTGTTCAACGCCTACTGGGCACGCACCCGCTTTCCTCGAATTTCGGCAGAGGAGATGGTGGCCATGGCGCGGGCTCCGCTTTTCCACGCGCCTCGGGAAACGTCGGCGGTCGTCGGCCCGCTCAAGGCAAAAGTGGATTGGGACCGCTTGCGCGAACGCATGCGGGGACCACTACTGCGTCCGGGAAATCCCGGTTTCGAGGATGCCCGGAAGCTGTTCAACCCACTCAATGATGACCACATACCCGCGGCAGTGGCCCAGTGCGAGTCGGCGGAGGACGTCCGTCAGGGCGTACTGGCGGCCGCGAACCAGGTGCCGCTGGCTGCCCGCAGTGGTGGCCATTCCTACGTCGGCTACTCGGCTCCGCGCCGCGGTCTCGTCCTCGACCTGCGCCCGATGTCAGCGGTGACGGTCCAGGCGGACGGCACCGCGACCGTCGGCGCCGGTGCGTCGCTCCGGGACGTCTACACCGGTCTCAGCCAGGCGAACCGCTGTCTGCCCGGCGGCTCCTGTTTCACCGTCGGCATCTCCGGAGTGGCACTGGGCGGCGGAATCGGCGTACTCCAGCGTAAGTTCGGGCTCACCTGTGACCACCTGGTGTCGGCCGACCTGGTCACCGCCGACGGGCGGACCATCACCGCCACCGCGACCCGCACCCCGGACCTCTTCTGGGCTCTGCGCGGAGGAGGCGGGGGAAACTTCGGGATCGTCACACGCTTCACCTTCGCCACCGATCCGGCGCCAGCACTCACCGTGTTCCTGCTCCTCTTCCCCGCGGGAAAGGTGACCGAGGTGTTCACTGCGTGGCAGCCGTGGATCACGGACGCACCGCGGGAACTCTGGGCGAATCTGAACATCTCCAGCGGCGCGGTGCCCAGTTGCCGGGTCGCCGGCTGTTTCGTGGGGCCGAGCAGCGGCTGCGGTCCGCTGCTGGACGATCTGATCGCCCGCGCCGGTGTGATTCCCACCCGGCGTACGGTCCAGGACCGGGACTACTTCAACGCGATGCGTTTCTTCTCCGGCAAGCCTGACCGGGAAGCGTTCGTGGCATCGTCGCGGGTGCTGAGCTCGCCCACGCCCGACCCGGGCCGTGTGGTCGCCCTGCTCACCGGCCGTACGGGGATGTCGCTCATCCTGGACGCCCTCGGTGGCGCGGTGGCCGATGTCGGTGCGCAGCAGTCCGCCTTTCCGCACCGTGCCGCGTTTGCCACCGCGCAGATCTATGCGACTGCCACGGCAGCGTCCGAAGACGAGGTGACGCGCAACGTCGGCGAGGTGGTGGCGGGGCTGGCGGATCTGGGGATCAACGGGGGCTATGTGAACTACATCGACCCGGCACTGCCTGACTGGGCGACGTGCTACTACGGTCCGAACCTGCCGCGTCTGCGTTCCGTCGCACACGACTACGACCCGGACCGGGTCTTCGACTTCGCACAGAGCCTGTTGAGGGCGTAAGGGCCCCGATCACGAGAAGACCTGTATCTCAGCCCATGGCGATCAGCAGAGCACGAAGTGGAAGCGATCAGCAGAGCGCGAAGTTGAAGTTGGAGTGGGAGTTGCTGGGACCGGCCGCCGGCCCGGCCGTAATCCGCTTGACCTGGCCACGGGTCAACGCTGCACTGTGGCGGGGCACCACGAGTCGTGGTGCCGGTATCCCGGGGAGGCAGCGGCAGCAATGGAGATCCGTCCCACGACCGACCAGGATTTCGACGTCTTCGTCGACACACTCCATGCCGCGTTCGGGCGCTTCCCGGAGACGCCGACCGAGGGTGGCGGCGGGGTCTGGTGGGCGGCGCTCGAAATGGACCGCAACCTCCTCGCCGTGACGGCGGACGGGCGGCCCGTCGGCACCGCCGGTGCGTACTCCTTCGAGCTCACCCTGCCCGGTGAGATCCTCGTCCCGGCCAGTGGGGTGACCGCCGTCGGCGTCCTGCCCTCGCACCGCCGCCGGGGCGTGCTCAGCTCGATGATGCGGCATCAGCTCGCCGAGTTTCGGGCCCGGGGGGAGTTCCTCTCCGTACTGCTGGCCTCCGAGGCCGTGATCTACCGCAGGTTCGGCTACGGACCGGCGACCTACACGCAACGGCTGACGGTGCCGCGCCACAAGGCCGCCTTCGCCCTGCCCCGGGCGCGTGGAACGGCCGACGCGCCGGCGACCGGGTCGGACACCGGCTCGGTCGAGGTGCTGCGACGTGCCGAGTGCGGCGAGATCCTGGAAGAGGTCTACGACCGGTACCGCCGCGCACAGCCCGGCGCGCTGTCCCGCCCGCACCGCTGGTGGGCCTTGCGCGCGGGGCAGCCACCGATCTCGCCGGCGCCGCGCTACGTCGCCGTCCACCGCGACGCCGACGGCGTCCCGGACGGGTACGCCAGCTATGCGACCGGCGACCCCGACTACACCTTGACGGTCGACGAGACCATCACCACCGACGACGCCGTCTTCACGGCCCTGGCCCGGTTCGTGCTCGGACACGACTTGGTCAGTCAGGTCGTGTTCAAGCACGTCCCGCCCGAGCACCCGCTGCGCCGGCAGTTTGCGGACTTCCGCGCCGCCCAGGTGAGCGATGACGCGGACTGGCTCTGGGTGCGGCTGTTGGACGTCCCGCGTGCGCTGACCGCGCGCGGCTGGTCCCTCGACGGCGAGCTCGTCCTCGACGTCGACGACCCGTTCCTCGGCGAGCGCGGTCGCTATCTGCTGACCGTTCGGGACGGCAAGGCCGACTGCGTCCCGACGGACCGGGAGCCCGACCTGTCCCTGGACGTGAGCGATCTGGGCTCGGTCTACCTCGGCGGCACCGCCCCGAGCACGCTCGTGCGTGCCGGACACATCCGGGCCCACCGCCCGGGCGCGGCCACCCTCGCCGACGCCCTCTTCCGCACCGAACGTCCCCCGCACTGCCTGCACTGGTTCTGACCCCGCGCACGCAGCTGCGCACTCTCCAGGGCCCTCAGATGCTGCTGGTGGCCCTCGCACGCTCTTCACATCAGGTGGTGATGCGTGAGAGGGATCGTGGGCCTGGGAGCCTGCGACATGGCCACCCGGAGACCTGGCTACCCGGTCAGGGGGCAGGCCGACATCCGGTAGTCCCTTGGTGGCATGCCATACGCGGTGCGGAACGCACGGGTGAAGTCGGCCGCATGGGCGAACCCGCAGCGCATGGCGATGGCGTGGATGGGGGTGGTGCGCCAGGTGGGGTCGGCGAGTTCGCGGCGGGCGCGTTCGAGACGCTGTCGGCGGATCCATGCGGCAACGGTGGTCTCTTCGTGTTGGAAGAGGCGGTGAAGGTAGCTGGTGGAGATGTGGTGCGCGGCTGCGATGGCCGGGGGCCGCAGGTCCGGGTCGGCCAGATGCCGGTGAATGAAGGCTTGGATGCGCAGGATCAGAGTGCGACGGTGGGATTCGGGGGGCACCTGGTCGTCGGCTTCCAGGTGGTGGGCGAGGGTGGCGGTGAGCAGGTCCAGGGCCACCGTGCCCAGCCGAGCAGTGTCTGCGGGCCGGTAGGGCGTGGTGTCGGTGGCCAGGCGCGTAAGGAATTGCGTGAGCAGGGCTCCGATTCCGTCCCGGCCGGATAAGGAGCGGGCCAGAAACCGGTCAACGCTGTGGGCAGGAAACGGCAGTAACTCCTTGGGTATCCCCATTCCCACCGACGTCACTGAGCCGGCCATGCTCTCCCAGGGGCGTGAGGTGTCGACGACATACATCTGCTGGGCACCGTGCACCGCTTCATGACCGGCGTGGCGGATGCCCAGTGTTCCTTGTAGGAGGAGGGCGAGGGTGTAGCACTCCGGGTCGGATCGCCGTATCAACTTGGCTGTCCGCAGCCCCGTGACCGGCTGAACCTTCGTTGGCACAACCGATATCGGCCCCAGCTGGAGACTGCGCAGCTCAGCGTGGAAGTTCCCCGAATACTCGCTGCTGGTCTCCATCGGACAGATCGTCTTGGCCAGGTGTTCACGCCAGACACCGAATCGGTCCGGCCCCGGCACATCACCACTGCTGAAGACCGTCTCCATCATTCTTCCTCCTCGTGTAGGGCGCTGTGTCCCAAGGCGCGTCCAAGGGGTCCGTGACTGGCCGTGGCGGCGGCTTCCGCCCACTGGCTGACTGTGGCCACGCCGGACGACCCCAACGGGGAGGCCCCAACGGGCGGGCTCCTCACGGACAGTTCCCCAACAGGTGTGGCAAAGCCAGGCGTTGATCCCGGTCGGCTTTCCTAGCGCGACACAAGGAAGTGGACCTCGCGGGGCCTGACCTCCAGATCACTCAGGCCGTCGGGTGTCGCGCCCATCTCGCGGCCGACTTCGGCCGCCGCCAAGAAGGCCTCCTCGGACTCGAACGCGCCGGTGGTGACGACGGCGTCGCCGGCCGGGGTGACCCATACCCCGACGGACAGGAAGCCAGGCTGGCGCCGCGTCGCCTCGGCGACCTCGTGGCACTGGCGAACGAACACCTCGAGGTGCTCGGGAGCGGGGTAGTGGAAGGCAACGAAACCGAATGACATGACGCGTCCTCCTCGGGTTGTACGATGCCGTACAACGCAACCTTAGGCCGTTATACGACCCCGTACAACAGCAGGTCTTGCAGAGTGAGGTGAGCCACAGATGGGCGCATTGCGCACACCGCGGGAGAAGTGGATCGAGGCAGGACTGCAGGCGCTGGCCGCAGGCGGGGTGGACACGGTGCGGGTCGAGACACTCGCCAAGACGCTGGGGGTGACCAAGGGCGGCTTCTACGGGTACTTCGCCGACCGTGACGCCCTGCTGGCCGAAATGCTGGACACCTGGGAGCGCGAGAGCGTTGACGACGTCATCGCCCGGGTCGAGCAGGAGGGCGGCGACGCGCGGGACAAGGTCCGCTTGGCCGGGAAGCTCACCTTCTCCAGCGACCGCCTGCTCCCCATCGACCTGGCCATCCGCGAATGGGCCCGCCGCGACCAGACCGTCGCCGACCGCCTGCGCCGCGTGGACAACAAGCGCATTCAGTTGGCGCGCGACGCGATCAGCACCTTCTGCACCGACCCCGACGAGATCGAGGCCCGTGCCCTGCTCGCCTTCTGCACGGCCATCGGCAGCCACTTCCTCGCCGCCGACCACCCTGGCGGCACCCGCGCCCCGGTCATCGCCCGCGCCTCCGACATCATCCTCGACGTGCCGCGTGACAACCCCGCTGAATGACACCTCGGCAGGGCCCTGGCCGCCGGCAACGCCGGAGTGCGGAAACGCCGGAGTGCGAGAACCGGAACCGGAGCGCGAAAACGGGACCGCACGGATCGGATGGCTGTCGAGCCGCGCGCCCTCCCGGCGGGCGGTGCCCCCGTCAGAACGCTTCCAAACCGGTACGGCGCCGGGCCGGCGCCGTCGTGCTGACATGCTGACGTGCCGGCGCCCTCGTGCTGCGTCGCGTCAGGGGCGGCCGAGGAGTTGGGCGCCGGCGGCGGTGTCGGCGTGGGCGGTGAAGTACTCGGTGAACGCGTCGAGGAATTCCTCTTCGGTGATCTGTCCGTCGCCGTCGGCGTCGAGTTGGCGGAAGCCGTGGTTGAGTTCTGCCGGGTGGATGCGGGAGCCGCCGAAGAGGACGCGGTATTCGTCGGCTCCCAGGGACCCGCTGCCGTCGGTGTCCGCCGCGCGGAAGAGCGCGCGCAGCGCGGCGTGCAGTCCCTTGTGGAGGTATTCGGGGTCGCGGTCGATGCCGGCGAGCATGGCGGTGGTGAACTCACCGCGGGAGACCCGGCCGTCGCCGTCGGTGTCCATGCTCTCCCGGATGTGCTGCCACCACGTGTCGAATCCCGCGTACACCTCGGCTTCCCGGCGCTCGTCCAGTTCCAGGTGCCAGCACACGTTGTGTGCCATGGCCTGGAGGTCGGGCGCGGTGAGGTATCCGTCGCCGGTCTGGTCCAGCACCTGCCGGAAGAACGCCTCCACCCGCGCCCGGCGCGGGCTGCGGCGGCCGGACCGGCAGGGCCGCGGCACACGCCCGGCCGGCGTGGTGTCACCGTGGCCCTGGGGCGCGCCGGCGGCCCGCGGGTCGGCCGGCCGGGGAACTCCCGGGGTGCCGTAGCGGAGCCGCTCCGGCAGTTGCGCCATGAGGTGGCGCATGCCGTGGTGCAGCACCCAGGACAGGCCGGCGGCGCTACGGCTGCGACGCAGGCCGAACCGCTCGCGGAAGGAGGGCGGCAAGTCCGCGAGGGTCAGGGCGGTCAGCATGCGGGCGATCACCGGACGCATGAGCGGCCAGGCGGGGCGGAGACGGCCGAGGCGGCGCGGGGCCGGGGCCTGACGCAGCATCTGGAACAGCAGGTCGTGTGCGGCCGCGGTGTACTCCAGGCGTTCGCGGATGGTGCGTTCCACGTAGGCGGGCACATCCGCGGCGGTGGCCGGGAAGAGCTCCGCCGGCAGTGCGAACTCGGCGCACACGGAGCGGAACTCGGCATAGAGTTGGTCGCGTTGGGCGTGGTCGAGCGGGGCACCGGACAGTTCGCCCATCGCCGTCATCGACTCGTACAGCGTCACCAGCACCCAGACCCGCACCGCCGGATCCAGCGCGGTGAACGACCGGCCCTGGTCGTCGGTGCCTTTGATGCGACGGTGCGCCCGCTCCAGGCGGGCGATCTCGCGGCGCAGCCCCTCGCGGTCGGAGAAGAACAGCCGATGGCCGCTTTCCATGGTGTGCTCCACCCGCCGCCAGGGATGCGCGCGGTAGGTCGAGAACTCCGCGAGGCCGGCGGCGACGCCCGGATCGGCGTTCTGCAGCACCAGCAGCCGCCATGCCACCAGGGCGATCCGCCGATCGCCGAGGGTGCGGCGCAGCAGGGTGTCAGGGCCGGGCAGGACAGTGGTCACGAGCGTCTCCCTGGGGGTGGCTTCGGGGTGATCGTTGTTGCGCGACTCAGTACAAGTAGCCGTCACAGAGCGGTACTTGGAAGTCACGCACGGGTGAATCCACACGTCCGGGCGATCTGGCGGCCCGGCGGGTTTGCCATCTGATGGCCCGGCGGGTTTGCCATCTGGCGGCTCCGCGGGTTTGCCGCCCCACCTGCCGCGACCGGGCAACGCTCGCCGGTCCGCGCGGCACGCACCGGCATCCGCCGCTCGCGAGCCGTGGCCGGCACAGTGGTGCGGGGAGACGCCGCTAGGGGATATCCGGGGCGTCGGCGGTAGCGGTGTCGTCGTCGGAGGAGTGCTCGGCCAGTTCGGCGGCCCAGGTCGCGGACCAGTCGACGAGGGGGCTGAGCGCTGCGTGGGCTTGTCGCCCCAGCGCGGTGAGGGCGTACTGGCCGTCGGGGTCCTGGTACACCAGACGTGCCTCGATGAGCTCGACGAGGCGTTGGCGCAGCACGCTGGAGGACATGTCGCCGCAGCGTCGGCGCAGGGCACGGAACCCCAGGGCGCCTTCGTGGAGTTCCCACACCACGCGGAGGCTCCAACGCCGGCCGAACAGATCGAGCGCGGCCATGAGCGGGCGTCCGGTGGTCGAGCCACGCACCGGCCGTCCTGGTGTCGGTGTGCCCATCGCGCTCCTCCTTCGCTCCTACTGACCCACGCCCCTGGCGTTTCGGATTTCGAAACGTTAGCATCGCCGATCGATTCGGAAATCGAACCACCCAGCGTGTGGAGGTCCGCATGACGACGTTGACCACTCCCCTGCGCCGCCAACTGGGCATCGAGGTACCCGTGGTGCAGGCGCCCATCGGGTCCGCGGTCACCACGGAGCTGGTGGCCGCGGTGGCCGACGCGGGAGGACTCGGCACCCTTGCTCTGACCTGGGTCACCGCCGAGGAGGCGGTGCGCAGGATCCGGCAGGTCCGGCGGATGACACCAAGGCCCTTCGCCGCGAACCTCGTACTGGACTTCCCGGTCGATGAGCTTCTCGACGCCTGCCTGGCGGAAAGCGTGCCGGTCATCTCGACGTTCTGGGGTGATCCTGCGGCCGTCACCGAACGCGTGCACTCGGCCGGTTCCCTGCATCTCCACACGGTCGGTTCCGTCGCCGAGGCCGTACGCGCCGTTGCCGCAGGCGTCGACGTGATCGTGGCCCAAGGGTGTGAAGCGGGCGGCCACGTGCGCGGGGACGTCACCACCATGGCGCTGGTGCCGGCGGTCGTGGACGCCGTACACCCGGTACCCGTCATCGCGGCCGGCGGCATCGCCGACGGGCGCGGGCTCGCCGCCGCACTGGCTCTCGGGGCCCAGGCCGGATGGCTGGGCACCCGATTCCTCACGGCATCCGAGGCGGCCACACACGAGGTCTACCGGCAAGCCGTCATCCAGGCGGCACCGCAGGACGCGGTGCACACACGGTGCTTCGACGGCGGCTGGCCCAACGCCCCGCATCGTGCGCTGCGCAACTCCACGCTCCGCGCCTGGGAGGCCGCGGACCGCCCAGCCGCGCCGAACCGCCCCGGCGAAGGCGCCGTGGTGGCCCGGAGCGCCGACGGACGGGCCTGGTCACGCTACGACGACATGGTCCCCGCGCCCGGCATGTCGGGCGACGTCGAGGCTCTCGCGCTCTACGCGGGCCAGAGCGCCGGACTCGTCCACGACGTCGCCCCGGCGGGCCGCATCGTGGCGGACATCGCCGCGGATGCCACAGCCCTCACGCGGCGGACGCACACCAGCTGACGCTGCGGCTCCCGGCTCCCGGCTCCCGGCTCCCGGCTCCTGGCTCCTGGCTCCCGGCTCCTGGCTCCTGGCTCCTGGCTCCTGACAGACCGTGCTCGACGACGAGAGTGTCCCGGGCCAGTCAAGAGTGATCGTTTGCCGGCGAAGGTCGACGATCGTTGGGTTCGGGTTCGTGCCATCACCATGGATCGGCGCGATGACCGGATGGGTGTGAGACTGGGCGCGGAAGGGGTGAACCCCGTGTCTGACATGTCTGACCCACCGCACGCGTCCGTCGGTTCCGGCGCCGCCGTCGACGAGAGTCGGTTGGAAGAGCTGATCACTGAAGCGCAGACCCCTGCCGTTCGAACTGCCCGACCTGGCGAACCGGTGCGCTTCGGCCCTCGGCCTGGACACCGCGCTGATCTACCTCGTCGACCTGCAACAACGAGTGCTCATTCCACTCGACGAAACGTTGCAGCCGCTGTCGGTGGCCGACTCGTCGGCCGGCTGGGCGTACCGCCACATTTTCCCCAGAGGTGTCGACTCCGACGACGGCGTCATTCTCTGGATGCCTCTGGTCGACGGTGTGGAGCGGCTGGGCGTGCTGGCGGTGCGAACCGCCGCCCATTGCTCCGAGTTGCTCCGAGCCTGCGGCGCACGTTCACCGTCTTCGCCCGAGACACCAATCAGGAGCACCGCTCCCTACCCACGCTGTTCTGCCGACAGTGAAGACCGGACCGACCCGGTGCGGCGATCACTACATTCCAGTCCCATGACGACGATTACCACGCGCCCGGTCGCCTACCCGGCCGACGGCCTCACGATGATCGGGCACCTCGCGCTGCCCGCCGGTGTCGACCGCCGGCCCGCAGTCCTGATCGGGCCCGAGGGTCTGGGACTCAGCGACGTCGAGCGCCGACGAGCCGATGCCCTGGCTGAGCTGGGATACGTGGCGCTGGCCTTCGACCTCCACGGCGGGCGCTATCTGGGCGACCCCGAGGAGATGCTGGCCCGTTGCATGCCGCTGCTCGCCGACCCCGACCGGATGCGGGACATCGGCCACTCGGCACTCGATGTGCTGCGCGCCGAACCACGCACCGACCCGGACCAGATCGCCGCCATCGGCTACGGCACCGGCGGCGCGATCGCCCTGGAACTCGGGCGCGACGGCGTCGACCTGCGCGCGATCGGGACGGTCAACGCACTGACCACGGGCCGACCGGGCGAGGCGGCGCGCATCCGTTGCCCCGTGTGGGCCGGGGTCGGATCGGAGGACCCGATCATGCCGCCCGCGCAACGGGACGCGTTCACCGCCGAGATGCAGGCCGCGGGCGTCGACTGGCGCCTGGTGGTCTACGGCGGAGCCCTGCACGCCTTCCACCACCCAACGGTCGACCACACCGTGCGCCCCGGCGTCGGCTACCACCCACAGCATGCGCAGCGGGCCTGGCGCGACATCGTCAACCTGCTGGCCGAGTGCCTGCCCGTAACTGTCCTGTGCGGTGCATCTGGCGCATGAGGGGCTACTGATCTGCTGGGGTTCCAGGTGAGGGGAGAACGCCGGGGCTCCCAGTTCTCCCCTCACCTGTCTTTCGCGAAAGTCCGGTTCCCGACAGACGCGGGAAACCGCCTGTTGAAGCGGCTCCCGCTGGAGATGCCGGACGGTCGATCACTCGTCATACGTCCCCGGCCTGCCGTGTGAGCTGAATGTCCATGGCGGAGCGCAGTTGGGTCAGGACGGTCTCGAGTTGCTGAAGCAGCTCGGACGGGTACCGGGACAACACGGCGTCCTGGCGTGCGTTGACGGGGCCGAAGAACGCATCAGCGCGTTCCTTGGCCTGGGGAGTGCTGCGCAGGGTGACGATCCGCCGGTCGGTGTGTTCGCGGGTACGGATGACGTACCCGGCCCGTTCGAGGCGGTTGAGCAGTGCGGTCATGGCCCCCGAGGACAGCGGGATGCGGCTGCTGAGCAGAGCCGGGGACAGCGGGGCGCCCCTGGCTTCCGCCGAGGCGATCTCCAGCAGCGCGAAAGCATCGGTGGCGTGCACGCCGATCTGAGCGGCGAAGCGTCGGCCCAGTTCAGTGAAGCTCGCACCGTAGGCCTTGAGCTCTTCGGCCAACTGCTCGCGCTGCGCCGCGATTTCACCGGGCACCGATGCGTCCACCAGGCCCCTCCCTTCCCTTTGCAGCCGACGGTTCATTTCGCCGGCACGCGTTGACAGCCTGTCGCCGAGCAGCATAGCTTCGTCGCGAAGTTACTTCACCATGAAGTATTTTGCTCATGGAGTTACTTTAGCGCGGAGGCATAAGGGAGGCGACACGTACCGGATCGTCATCACTCGCCCCGTCGCCTTCCCTTCCCCTCCCCTCTCCCTACTCATGGAGTCCCAGATGCTGAACGCCCCCTACCTCGAAGGCATCGACCCGTTCGCCGCAACCGTCCGCAGCATCACCGAACCCGACCCGGTCCACGCCGCCCTGCGCACCGCCGGCCCCCTCGTCCAAGTGGACGCCCCGACCGAAGGACGGGCGTGGATCGTGACCGACCACGCCCTGGCACGCGAGGTGCTCCTCGACCCCCGAATCTCCAAGGACCCCGCGTTCGCGCCTCCCGGCTGGGATCGTTACACCGCCGGACTTGAGCAGACCGCCGCTGAGCAGCCGTCCCTCACCACCCTCGACGGCCCCGAACACGCCGAACTGCGGCGCGCCCACGCTCCGCTCCTCAACGCCCAACGGATCGTCGAGCAGTCCGATCGGATCCACGCGATCGCCCGGAAGTTACTCACCGAGCTGGCCGCCGACCGCACGGAGATCGACCTCATGGCCGGCTTCACCACCCGCTATCCGCTCACCGTCCTGCTTGACCTGCTGGGCATCCCCCTCGAACACGTCGACCAAGCCGCCGACGCCTGCGGGCAGATGCTCAGCAAACGGCCCGGCGCACAGGGCGGCGCGATCGCCGCACTCGCCGAACTCGCCGCTTCCGGGCTCGGCGACAACGGCCGGGGACTCGCCGCCGAGCTGCGTGACCGGGTCCCCGCACACACCACCCAAGAGCAGTTGCGGTACCACTTGTTCGCGTTGATCTTCGCCGGACAGCTCACCACCGACGCCGCCCTCGGCACCTTGATAGCGCACGCCCTCGCGGACGGCCCGCACCAGCCCTCGGCCGACGAAGGGAGAATCGACGAACTGGTCCGTGAGACGCTCAGGCAGCACCCGCCCGCCCCTTTCACTCTTTGGCGGTTCACCACCGTCGAGATCGAACTCGCCGGAACGCGACTTCCCTCCCGAGCACCCGTGCTCGTCGACATCCAGGGCATCAACACCGACCCAGCCCGCTCACCCGGACCAGACCTGACCTTCGGCGCCGGCCCGCACTTCTGCATCGGCGCCCAACTCGCACAACTCGAACTGCGTGCGGTGATCACCGTACTGCGCACCGACTTTCCCCAAGCCTGCCTCGCCATCCCCTTTGCCGAGCTTCAGCAGGCCTCCACTGGCGGGCTGCAAGGAAGCCGACTGACTGCTCTCCCCGTCACACTGCACGGCCGACACTGAGGGGTCGCGCACACGACGATGACGCCGGGGCCCGGGCCCCAGGTCCGTGTCGCAGACTTGGTGAGCGTCAAGGACTACTGTCGCGAGCATGGTTGAACACGATGCCCTCAGCGCCACCAGCGAGGCCTACGACACAGCTGCCCACACCTATGCGGAGCTGTTCCGCGACACGCTGCGCGACCGCCCCCTGGACCGTGCGATCCTGGGTGTCTTCGCCGAGGCCGTACGCGCGAGTGGGAACGGTCGGGTCGCGGACGTGGGATGTGGGCCTGGCCACATCACCGCTTATCTGGAGGAGCTGGGACTGGCGGCGTTCGGTGTTGATGCCTCTCCCGTGATGATCAAGTTGGCTCGACAGGCCTATCCGGGCCTGCAGTTCGACGTGGGCTCGATGGCTGCCTTGGACATCGCTGACGGCGTGCTGGACGGCGTACTCTCTCGTTGGTCCGTCATCCACACTCCGCCGCCGGAACTCCCCGCCATCCTGGCGGAGTTCCACCGTGTGCTGGCGCCGGGCGGCCACCTTCTGATCGCCTTCTCGGCAACCGATGGTCCGTCGCACCCGACGCAGGTCTTCGATCACACCGTTGCGCCGGCCTATCGTTGGTGGCCTGATCACCTCGCCGCGATGCTGCGCAAGTCCGGGTTGGCAGAGGTGGCCCGGATGGTTCGCGAGCCCCAGCCCACCGACCGACGGCAGTTCCAGGAAGTCCAACTGCTCGCCCGCAAAGCCCAGACAGAGGCTGCCTGACTGCATACCGGCGGCGGGCCTCGGGGTTGTCGCCACGGCCACGGTTGATCGCCACGGTTGGTCGCCACAATTGCTTGCACTTGCACGATCGCTCGGAACGCGGAGCGCGCGTGCCGCTCAGGCATGCCGCAGTGTCGCGGCGGCGATCTCCAGGAAGTCGCGCAGTAGCTTCTCGCGTCGGTCCGCGGCAACGGCCAGGCAGGTCTCGATCCCCGTGGCGTCCGTGACGGGGAGGTGGACGAGGTCGGGGCGGGAGTAGGACCGCGCGACGCTCAGCGGGATGAGGGCGATGCCGTGCCCGGAGGCGATGAGCTCGAACTTTTCCTCAAGGGACGAGGTCCGCCGCTCTGGTGCGTCGAGCATCCGCTCGCCGTTGAGGTCCGCGGTGGTGAGCTCCGGGCGATCCGCCAGGGCGTGCGTCGCGGGCATGCAGGCGACCCTGGGATCGTGGCCGATGGGAATGATGCGCAAACCCGATTCGTCGAACGGCCGCCGCAGATAGCCGACTTGGGCCCGGCCGTCCCGGAGCGGTCGGTCCTGCTCCCACCAGCGGGCCGGGACGACGTCGATCTCGACGTCCGCGTGGCGCGCCGTGAAGGCCCGGATCGCCTCCGATACGGGCAGGCCCGGTGAGAAGGCGACCACCAGCCGTTGGACGCCTTGATCGACGTCGTGGACACGGCGGACCGCCGCGGCGACCGACGGGAGGATCTGCTGCGCCTCCTCGTAGAGCTGCGTGCCGGCGGCGGTCAGCTCCACGCTGCGGGTGGTCCGCAACAGGAGTGTGCACCCCAACTCCCGCTCCAGCGCCTTGATTTGGCGGCTGAGAACCGGCTGGGCGATATACAGCTGTTCCGCTGCGCGGCCGAAGTGCCCATGCTCGGCCAGCGTGGCGAAGTAGCGGAGTTTGCGCAGATCGAGATCCATGCCCTGAAGGTATCAATCGTCGGGAAGGGTATTGGACGCCACGAACGGCCGGCCCGAGACTCAAAAGCATGATCGTCATTACCGCTCCCACCGGCCAGATCGGCAGCCGGCTCCTGGAGATCCTCCTCAACGAGACCCGCACACGCGGCGAAGCGCTCCGCGTCATCGTGCGTGACCCCGGGAAACTCCCCGACGCGGTCCGCGCCCGGGTCGACGTCGTCACCGGCTCGCACGGCGACGCGGAGGTCGTCGACCGGGCCTTCACCGGCGCGGACGCCGTCTTCTGGCTGGTTCCCTCAAACCCCCAGGCGCCGAGCCTGGCCGCCATGTACTCCGAGTTCACCCGCGCCGCCGCGAAGGCGTTCACGACCCATGGAGTCGGACACGTCGTCGGCGTCTCGGCGCTCGGCCGGGACACCCCCGTCGCCGGCCGCGCCGGGCACGTGACGGCGTCGCTGGCCATGGACGACCTCATCGCGGGTTCGGGCGTGGCCTACCGGGCGCTCGCCAACCCGACATTCATCGACAACCTGCTGTGGCAGGTGGCTTCGATCCGCGACGACGGCGTGTTCACCGGCACCGACACCGCCGACCGCAAGGGGCCGGTGGTCGCCACCCGGGACATCGCCGCGGCCGCCGCCGACCTGCTGCTCGACCGCTCGTGGACGGGGACGGGCGAGGTCCCGGTGCTGGGCCCCGAGGACCTTTCGCCGAACGACCTGGCGCGCATCATGTCCGACGTGCTCGGCCGCCCGGTCCGCTACGAACAGCAGACGTTCGACGACTTGCGCCAGGCACTCGCCGGACGAGGCATGCCGGACGCGCTCGTGCAGGGCTACCTCGACATGATGCGGGCCAAGGCCGACGGCCTCGACGACGGGGTGCGGCGCACCGCGCAGACCGCGAGCCCCACGTCCTTCCGTGAGTGGTGCGAGCAGGTCCTCAGGCCGGCGGTCCAGGCATGAGCGCCGGAACCGCCCTCATCGTCGGGGCGTCCCGGGCCCTCGGGCTCGGCCTGGCCACCGAGTACGCCCACCGGGGCTGGGACGTCATCGGGACCGTCCGGGGCGATCGGCGCACCGGCCTCCACGACCTGGCCGAGGCATCCGGGGGTCGCGTCACCGTCGAATCGTTGGACATGACGGAGCCGGAGCAGATCGCCGCGTTGCGCGAACGCCTGGCGGACCGCACCCTGGATCTGCTGTTCGTCAACGCCGCCATCGCGCGGGGCAACGTTCCCGTGGGCGAGGTCCCGACGGAGATGTTCGTCGACGTCATGGTCACCAATGCGCTCAGCCCGATGCGCGTGGTCGAGTCCCTCCGCTCGCTGGTGGCGCCGACCGGGACGATCGGCATCATGTCCTCGCGCCAAGGCAGCCTCGGCCTGAACACCAACGGCGGTCAGGACGTCTACCGAGCCAGCAAATCCGCCCTGAACCAGCTGATGCGCAGCTACGCCGCCCGGTACGCCGATGCCGCGCACACGTTGCTGCTCCTCTGTCCCGGCCACGTCCGCACCCAACTCGGCGGCCCCGACGCGCCGTTGACGATCGACGAGTCCATCCCGGGCGTGGCGGACACGATCGACCGCCACAGCGGCGAACCGGGTCTGCGGTTCCTCAACTACCAGGGCCAGCCCGTGCCCTGGTAGCCGTCGCCGGAATGCCGTCATCCGCCGGGAGACGACCACAGCCCGGTGCTCCGTTCCGGCTCGACGACGGGGCGGCGGGCGATGTGGGCGAGGCGGGTGCGGCATGGGAAAGAGCAGGTGGCGACGCTCACCGACGCCCCCAGGAAGGCAAGCCGTACCGACCCCGGCAACGGTCCCGCCGTCAAAGGTGGACGGGCAGGTGGCGGGGTCCGCGGAGCATGGCGTTCTGCCGGTAGGGGGGCGGGTCCTCCACCAGGCGGGCCGTACCGAGGAGCGGCAACAGCGCGCCGAGCGCGGACTGGGCCTCGATACGGGCGAGGGGCCCGCCGAAGCACAGGTGGATGCCGCCGCCGAAGGCGAGGTGCTCGATGTCCGGGCGGGTGGGATCGAACCGGTCGGGGTCGGAGAACCGCTTGGGGTCGCGGTTGCCCGAGGCCAGCACCAGGATGACGGTCGTGCCGGCGGGAATCGTGGTACCGCTGACGTTGATGTCGGCGAGGGGAAGGCGCTCCCGCATGTGGACCGGGGGCTCGTAGCGCAGCAGTTCCTCCACCGCTCGCGGCAGCAGGTCGGGCGCCCGCCGCAGGTGGTCCAGGTGCTCGCGGTGGCGCAGCAGGGTGAGCACCCCGTTGGTGATCAGGTTGACCGTGGTCTCGTGTCCGGCGATGAGGAGGAGCACGGCGGTTTCCGCGAGTTCCTCCTGGGTGAGCCGCAGGGCCGGGTCCGGCTCGTTGACGAAGGCGGAGAGCATGTCGTCGCCCGGCCGGCCACGGCGCTGCTCGGCGAGGTTCACCAGGTACCCGCCCATCTCGACCCGTGCCTGTTCGCCCGCCTTGTCCGCCTCGGTGGTGTCCTCTTCGGGCCGGACGTCGGCGGATGCGACCAGAGCGTCGGACCAGGCGCGGAACAGCGCCTCGTCCTCGCGCGGCACGCCGAGCAGGCGGCAGATCACCGTGACCGGCAGCGGGTAGGCGAAATCGTCGACGATGTCGATCTGCCCGCCCGCCTCGAACGGCTCCATCAGTTCCTTGGTGATCCGGTCGATCTCACCGCGCATGGCATCGACCCGGCCCGGGCTGTGCGGCGGGCCGAACGGCCGCATGGCCAACGTGCGCAGCCGGTGGTGCTCGGGGTCGTCGAGCCGCAGGAACGGCGGCTTGTGCGTCATCTCGCCACGGGTACGGGGATCGACACTCATCCGCGGGTCGTGGAGCAGGGCGGCGATCTCGTGGTAGGTGCCGACCAGGCAGCTGCCGTCCGCCTGCTGCACCACGGGACCGGCCTCGCGCAGCTCCGCGTACAGCGGGTAGGGGTGGGGGCGACTGGTGTAGTCGGTGATGCGTGCCAGCAAGGTGTCGGGCTGCATGGTGATTCCTCGTGGTGGGGCGGGACGTGGCTCAGCCGGGCCGTACCACGGTCAGTCGGCGATCGGGCAGATAGCCGGTGAGCGCCACGGTGGGGCCGTGGGACAGCTCCTTCGGGTCCGGCACGTCGGACGGGATCGGGATGTCGGCCGCGATCGCACGGTCCGCCGCACCGGCCGGGGGCGGGAACGGAGCAGCCGTCTCGATCAAGTACCGGTAGTAATCGAGCGACTTGGCCATGTCGACGGTGACCGCGGCGGTGACCCGCCCCTGGTAGCCGTAGACCATCGCCAGACGGCGCGCCTCCAGCGAGCCCTGGGCAATGACCACATGGTCGGAGAAGGTGGGCACACCCACCGACTTGATGTTGAACCCGAACTGGGTCGACCAGAACATCGGGATCGCCAGGTGCGGGCGCTGCAGCGGCCCCGGATTGATCATGTTGTGGGCCGCCACCTCGGCCTGTGCGACCGCGTTGCCCCAGTGCTCCAGGGAGAGCATCTGGTATCCGAACAGCGGGTGGGGAAAGCGGGACACGTCCCCGGCCACGAAGATGTCATCGCTGACGATCCCGTACATGGTGAAGGCCCGGCAGCCTGCGTCACAGGCGATCCCGCGCCGGCCCGCGGCCAGCCCGGACTCCGCGAGCCACTCCACATTGCGGACCGCTCCCAGCGCCACGACACACAGGTCCGCCTCGACGCGGCTACCGTCGGACAGCTCCGCACCGGTGAACCGGCTGTTCCCGTCGCCGCGCAGGGCGGTCACCGTGACCCCGCAGCGCAGGTCGACGCCGTGGTTGCGCTGCATGACGGCCGCGAGCCTCGACAGGGTGCCGCCCAGCGCGCCCACCAGGGGCGCGGGGCCGCGTTCGGCGACGGTGACCTCCAGCCCTCTTTCCCGGCAGGCCGAGGCGATCTCCGAGCCGGTGAAACCGGCACCGATCACCAGCACCCGCTGCGGCCCGGCTGCCAGTCGCTCGGCCAGGCTCCCCGCTTCGTCCCGGGTACGCAGCGTGAACACCCCTTCCAGGGCGGCCTCCTCCGGGTTCGGCCAGGGACGCGCACGGGTCCCGGTGGTGATCAGGACCCGGTCGAACGGCAGCGAGTCGCCGTTCTCCAGCTCCACCCGCTTCTCGAGGGGGTCCAGCCCGGTGGCCTGTACGCCCAGCCGCCAGTCGGCGTCGGGGTCGCGCCGCATCGGCAGCCCGGTGGTGTCCGCGGCCGCCCGGCCGAGGAGCACCTGTTTCGACAGCGGGGGCCGGTCATAGGGCGGATGGGGTTCGTCCCCGACCACGGTCAGTGAGCCGGTGAAGCCCTCCGCGCGCAGCGCCTCGGCGGCCCTCAGCCCGGCCAGCGACGCGCCGACGATGACGATGCGGCCGTCCTTGAGGTCACCGGGCACCGGCGCTCACCTCCTCACCGAGGAGGATCGCCTGGACCGGGCATGCTGCCGCGGCCTGGCGCACCCGTTCGACCTGGTCGTCGGGGATGGCCGGGGTGTACAGCAACCCCTCCTCCCCGTGCAGTTGGAACACTTCCGGCGCGAGGAACACGCACTGCGCATAGCCCTGGCAGCGCGTGAGGTCCACAACGGTCCGCATCCTCACCACTTCCTCCGTCGCCTCAACCCCCTCATATCCAGCATGGAGCGAGACCGGACCGCCCGCACGGCCTCGCCCGGTGGCCCGACAAGCTGATGGGCGGGCCCCTCGTCACGGCGTCACGGCGTCACGGCGGCGGTGGCCGCCGGCCGGCTCCGTGCCGCTCTGCACGTGTGGTTGCCCAGCTGACGCGGGCGCCGGGGCCGCATGGTTCCGCTCCGTACCGGCCGCTGGCTGAGCCTGCGCGCGATGTGCCGGGAACAGGTCCCGTCGGCCCGGCCCTGGTGTCTGACGCCTCCAGGGCCTCTGGCGGCCCAACTGACCTCTCCCGGCCGACTGAAGGGGCTCGGCTCGGCCGCGTGGAGACCATGCGTGCCCACTACGTGATCGAGTACGACGGCGGGTGGACGTGTCCAGCGAGCCGACCGGCCGGCCGCACCGCCCCTCGCGCAACAGCTCGGTGAAGTCCGTCTCGACTACCAGCTGTCGGAGTATCAGCACGCCCAGGAGTCAAGGCGATAGGGATTCATATGCGGCCGATTCGAGCGGTCGAGCCCAGGCGCCGGTATATCCGCCCTGCGGCAGATCCGTCCGCACCATTTCCCCTTCCTCCGACCTTCCAGCCCCTTCGACTCTGTGGCTCACCACTGCTGGATTCTTTGCACTGCCTTCCACTCGAATCGTTTGATTCCGTAAGGGTTTCATGGAAAATCCGGAGAGCAACC
Organism: Streptomyces sp. NPDC059649; assembly: GCF_042734445.1. Taxonomy (NCBI): domain Bacteria; kingdom Bacillati; phylum Actinomycetota; class Actinomycetes; order Kitasatosporales; family Streptomycetaceae; genus Streptomyces; species Streptomyces sp. NPDC059649. The sequence continues at coordinate 138,524 of NZ_JBHWDV010000007.1, read as the reverse complement.
AACGGCCACTTTGAGTGCACGCAATACGTGAATTTCCGTAAACTTTCATCCTTTCTCCCTTTGATTTCGGTTCGCGTCTCGACGTAGCGTGGTAAACGGCCCAACTGGAGAGGGCTGGGCCATCATCAGAGATCCAAGGAGGCAAATGATGAGCTTCCGCGTACTTCCTCTCAACGGCGGTTGGGGTCACGGCCACGGCGGACGTGGCTACGGACGCGGACGTGGTTACGGACGCGGACGCGGCTACGGCGGTGGACGCGGCTACGGCCGGGGACGCGGCTACGGCGACGAACGCGGCTTTGGTCGCGGATTCGGATTCGGATTCGGCCGAGGAGGCCGTTACTAGCGACCCCACCAGACCAATCGAGGCCGGCACCCTCTGTGAGGGCCGGCCTCACCCATGAGGGCCGCCCGCCGAATCCGAGTGCCATTGGCGAGGCCGAGCTACTGCAGAAGTTACCTGCAAAATACAAACGCCGCGTGCGGAGAACTAGCTCCACACGCCGCGTGCTTCCGATGCCTTGGCCTTCCCGCTGGGCTCCCTAAGTATCCTTCTGGATTCCCTGCCTGGCAATACCGTCGAGTTCGCGCTCAAACCCGTGAAACACGCCTTGCACCACACCAATCGGTTACGCATGGTGCAACCTTTTTCGCCTCGAAGAAAAGGAAGTTGAGCGAGGACCAGCAGCGGCCAGAACTTCAGGCTCGCCTTCTCCCAACGCCCGGCGGCGCAGGACGGGTTCCTTGCGCGCCGCCCGCGGCATGGTCAGCAATCTGCGCGCGCAGGCCGTCCCGTTCCCAACGACCCGCGCATCGCCCAGGTCATCGGTGAACTCTCCCTGCACAGCGTGGCGTTCGTCGACCTAGGGCTCGGCACGGCGTACGGCCCTACAGAAGCGACGACAAACCGCCGTGGCACTCAACCGGCACACGCGAACGGGGTCCATGACACGACCTCAGCTCCCCAGTCACCCAGTCGCCCAGTTACTCAGTTGCCCAGTTGCCCACGGACGGACGGGGTCCGTCGCTGATCTCGTGCCGGCACTACGGACTAGCTTGCTAGGATGCTAGCATCGCCTCGTGAGCGATGAGGAAGTCAAGCAGTTCAACGTGTACCTGCCGATCGGGCTGATCAAGCAGGTCAAGTTCCGCGCCATCGAGTCGGGCATGTCGTTGTCGGCGTTGGTCGCTGACGCACTGCGCGCCTACCTCGACGACACCCATGGGCACAGACAGCAATCGACCGAGAAGGAGTCCTGATATGGCGACCGAAGGCATCGAGGCCGTGTTCCTGACGACCCACAACTGGGGGAAGGCGGCCAAGTTCTTCCAGGGCCTGGGCTACGAGTTGGAGTTCTCGACCGACCACAACTCCGGCCGACTCCGCAACGGCGACGGGCCGTACGTCTTCATGGCCGAGGTCCCCGCGGACCAAGAGCCCCAGACACAGATCGTGCTGAAGGTTCCGGACGCAGACACGTTCCGTCCCGATGCCGCCCTCGAGGTGGTCACGCCGTTCGAGGACACCCATTACGGGACCAAGGAGATGACCGTTCGGGACCCCGACGGGCGGGTGTGGAGTCTCCAGGCTCCCGCCAGGAGCAGCCTCCAGGCTCCCGCCGACAACTGACCGCGACGAAGGGGGAACACCATGGCAGTCGAGCAGACCCAGGCACCGGACAACACTGCGGTGCGGACCGCCCTCTGGCGGGCGATGCACGTCCAGGTCGACCCGCCACCACACGTACTCAAGGACGAGATCGGCCTGCAGTTGGCGGCCCCGGACGCCGACTGGCGCCACCGCCCCGACATGGACCCGCACACCACCAGCAGGTTACGGGCGGCGATCGTGGCCCGCGCTCGTTTCATCGAGGACCTGATCACGGAGCAGGCCGACCGCGGCGTCACCCAATACATCATCCTCGGAGCCGGCCTGGACACCTTTGCCCAGCGCAGGCCGGAGGTCGCCTCCCGCCTACGGGTCTTCGAGATCGACCAGCCCGAAACCCAGGCATGGAAGCGCCAGCGCCTGGTCGAACTCGGCTACGGCATCCCCGACTGGCTGCGCCTGGTACCGGTCGACTTCGAGACGAACGAAGACTGGCTGAAGAAGTTGGTCGCTACAGGCTTCGACTCCGACCGGCCGGCGGTCATCGTCTCCACCGGCGTCACCATGTACCTCACCAAAGACGCCACCGCGGCCACCCTGCGCCAGATCACCGGGCTCGCACCCGGCTCAACGCTGGCCATGACCTTCCTGCTGCCGACCGAACTGCTCGACGACACCGATCGCCCCGGCCTCCGGGCGAGCAAGGAAGGCGCGCAAGCATCCGGAACGCCATTCATCAGCTTCTACACCCCGCCCGAGATGCTGGCCCTGGCCCGCGAAGCCGGCTTCGCAGACGTCCGCCACGTGTCGGGAGGCTCACTTGCCGAGCGCTACTTCGCCGATCGCACCGACGGCCTCCGCCCGTCGAGCGGAGAGGACCTGCTGCTGGCCACCACCTGACTCCCTCCTCGACGCCATCTTCTGCGCCATGGGCACGGCGGCGCAGGAGTGGCCGGAGCGGCTCGACGATCCCGAGGGCCCGCAGAAACGGATGACGGCGGCACAGCTGGTGGAAGCTGTCCACTACCTGGCGGACGCTGTCCACGGGCGGCGGCCAAGCGGGCACCGCGAACCGCCGACGTGCCTCTGACTGCCGCGTACGCCCGCAGCCCCGTTCCTTTACGCCTGGGCACAGGCGGGGCGGGGCATGGTCTGCTACGGCGCGCGGCCTGAGCCACCGGGGCGGCGGCAGCCACGTCCGCCGATGCCCGGTTGCCGCACAAGCCGCAGCGGCACGCCTTGCCAGCTCCCGAGCGTCACAGGATAAAAAGGGAGCATGACCGGACATTCAGGGCGCTTTCGGCGTTGGTTGAGCCGCGCGCCCAGCCGCTCCGCTTCCCGGGGCGTCTCCCGTACCGAGAGCGGTCCAGACGAGCGGCACGGCGAGCACCCTGCGGGGGCCGGGGGCCCGCAGGGCCTGCGGGGCTGGTTGACGACGCGCAGTGTCGCCCGGGAGGTCTTCCTGCTCCAGTTGGTGCTCGTGGTGCTGCTCGTCGCGGCGGCAGTGGTGGCCATCGTCATCCAGACACAGCGGGACGTCATGACCGACGCCAGGCACCGGACGCTCGCCGCCGCTGAGTCCTTCGCGAACTCCTGGGGGCTCCAGGAGGCGCTGAACAGCAACGATCCGACCGCCAAGCTCCAGCCCCGCGCCGAGGCGGCCCGCAAGGCATCCGGCGTCGACGCCCTCATCGTCTACAAACTCGACGGCATCGCCCTCACCCACAGCGACCCGCGGCAGATCGGCAAACACGTCATCGGCCCCTATGCCGACGCCGCCCGGGGCAAGCCCTTCACCAGGACCTTTCAGGGCGCCCTGGGCCTCTCCGTGATCTCCGCGGCCCCGGTCAAGGACTCCTCGGGCAGGGTCATCGCCATCGTCTCCGCACCGGTCACGGTGGAGAACGTACAGAAATCGGTCAACCAGCAGCTGCCCCTCTTCCTGGGCACAGCGGTCGGGGCGCTGGCGCTCGCGGGAGGCGGCGCGGGGCTGGTGAGCCGTCGGCTGCGCCGGCAGACCCACGGTCTGGGGCCGGCCGAGATGACCCGGATGTACGAGCATCACGATGCGGTCCTCCACGCGGTGCGGGAGGGTGTCCTCATCGTCGGCCGCGGTGGGCGGCTGCTGCTGGCCAATGACGAGGCGCGGCGGCTCCTGGACCTGCCGGCGGACGCGGAGGGACGCCACGTCGGCGACCTGGGCCTGGACGATCGCACCGTCGACCTCCTGACGTCGGACCGGACCGCCACCGACGAGGTGCACCTGGCCCAGGACCGGCTGCTGGCCCTCAACAAGCGGTCCACCACCCCCTACGGTGCCCGTCACGGGAGCGTGGTGACCCTGCGCGACACCACGGAACTGAGGTGGCTGACAGGGCGTGCCGAGAGGGCGCGGGAGCGGTTGCGGCTGCTGTACGACGCCGGGGTGCGCATCGGCTCCACGCTGAATGTCGAACGCACTGCCGCGGCGCTGGCGCAGGTGGCGGTCCCCCGGTTCGCCGACATCGTCGCCGTCAAGCTGCGGGAACCGGTCCTGCGGGGCGAGGAGCCCGCCGCGGCGGGTACCAAGCTGCACCGGGCGGCGATCGCGGGCCTGGCGGCGGACCATCCGCTCCATTCCGTCGATGAGCTGATGGGGTTCGTCCCGGGCACCTCGGTGGCGGCGGACGTGGACCAGGGCCACTCCATGGTGGTGCCGGACCTGGCCGACTCCTCCGAATGGCGGTCCCAGGACCCGGAACGCGCCCGACACATCCTGGACCACGGGGTGCACTCCCTGGTGGTCGTACCGCTGCTCGCCCGGGGCGTGGTGCTGGGAGTGGTGGACTTCTGGCGGTCGGGAAGCTCCCCTCCGTTCGACGACGAGGACCTGTCCTTCGCCGAGGAACTGGCGGGGCGGGCCGCCGTGGGGATCGACAATGCCCGGCGCTACACCCGTGAACGCACCATGGCGATGACGCTGCAGCGCAGCCTGATGCCCCGTGGTCTGCCCGAGCAGGACGCCCTGGAGGTGGCGCACCGCTACCTCCCCGCCCAGGCGGGAGTGGGCGGCGACTGGTTCGACGTCATCCCGCTGCCGGGTGCCCGGGTGGCGCTGGTCATCGGGGACGTCGTCGGACACGGGCTGCACGCCGCCGCCACCATGGGCCGGCTGCGCATCGCCGTGCACAACTTCTCGGCCCTGGACCTCTCCCCCGACGAGCTGCTGGGCCACCTGGATGAGCTGGTGACCCGCATCGACGTCCAGGACGAGGACACCGAGGCGGGGCCGGCCATCACCGGCGCCACCTGCCTGTACGTCGTGTACGACTTCGTCTCCGGACGGGTCACCGCGGCCACGGCCGGCCATCTGCCGCCGGCCGTGGCCTACCCCGACGGCAGGGTGGAGTTCCTGCAGCCCCCGGTCTCGCCGCCGCTGGGTCTGGGCAGCAGCCTGCCCTTCGAGCCTGTTGAGCTGTCCCTTCCGGAGGGCTCCCGGCTGGTGCTCTACACCGACGGGCTGGTCGAGGACCGCAGCCGCGACCTGGACGAGGGGCTGGAAGCGCTGCGTGCGGCCCTCGCCGGACCGGACCGTACGCCGGCGGAGACCTGCGCCACCGTCATGCGATCGCTGCTGCCGACCAGGTCCGCCGACGACGTCGCGTTGCTGGTGGCCCGGACCCGGCGGCTGGACCCGGCACGGGTCGCCGAGTGGGACGTGCCCCGCGACCCGGCGGCCGTGGGCCCGGTCCGTAACGCCTGCGTCCGGCAGTTGACGGACTGGGGTCTGGAGGACCTCGCCTTCGGCACCGAGCTCATCCTCAGCGAACTGATCACGAACGCCGTTCGCTACGGCTCCGAGCCCATCCACGTACGGCTCCTGCACACCCGGACCCTGATCTGTGAGGTCTCCGACGGCAGCAGCACCTCCCCGCACATCCGCCAGGCGAAGGACACCGACGAGGAAGGCCGTGGCCTCTTCCTCGTCGCGCAGTTCGCCGAACAGTGGGGCACCCGCTACTCCCCCAGGGGTAAGACGATCTGGGCCGCTCAGACGGTCGGCCCCGACGCACCCTCTTCGGGCGAAGAGTCGTGGGAGTACCTCGCCGGCCTTGAAGGGCCCAGCGGGGAGGGGTGAGGCCGTGGTGTGGCGGCCGCGCCCAGGGACGGGGGTGGTGTTCGGCAGTGCCTGGCTCCCCGTGTGGCGCCTGCTCGCCACTGTGACCTGGCCCGATCACCGTCCTGGCCGAGATCCGCAAGGGGGCGGAGTACTCTGGTCCGGACCATTGCTGGAGGAGAGAAACGTCGGACAGTGGCATGCCCGCCTCGGTGTGGCGCCGGGACCGCCCGCATGCCAAGTCGTCGGCGGGCCCGCGGGAGTGCCGAGGACACCCGCTCGGCGAGCCTGCCAGGCACCTCGGAGTACCGCCCCACCTCCGGGTGTGCGCCGTCCTTGACCGGCGGGCGGCCGTACCGGTCGTGCGGCGACCGCACCCCTCGTGGCCGGCCACTGTCTGCTCCGCCGGCCCCCGGCGGACCGCCCCCCACCCTGCATTGCTGGAGGCGTCGTGGCTACACACCATCGGGTCCGCGCAGGCGCCCTCGCCTGCTGTCTGGGACTTGCGGCGCTCGGGCTGAGTGCCTGCCAGGAAGAGGGCACCACCCGGACGGTCGAGCCGGCCCGGGCCCAGTCCGTCGCGGAGGCGGGCGGGACGGCGGCGCTGGTCAAGGCGGCGAAGCAGGAGGGCAGGCTCAACGCGATCGCGCTGCCCCGGCCGTGGGCCAACTACGAAGGACTGATCAACGGCTTCGAGAAGAAGTACGGCATCAAGGTCGTCGTCGACAATCCCTACGGCCACAGCCAGCAGGAGATCGACGCGGTGAAGCGCTACCGCGGACAGCAGCGCGCCCCCGACGTGCTCGACCTCGGGGATTCCTTCGCCCAGTCAGCGGCGCGGCAGAACCTGCTGGCCCCTTACCGGGTCGCGCAGTTCGACCAGATTCCACCGGAACAGAAGGACCCCAAGGCCCGCTGGTACAACAACTACGGTGGGTACATCTCCATCGGCTGCGATGCCGCCCGCGTCCGGACCTGCCCCTACTCCTTCGCGGATCTGCTCCGGCCGGAGTACAAGGGCCTGGTCGCGATCCACGGCGAGCCCACGATCGCGGGATCGGCCTTCGCCGCCGTGTACGCGGCGGCACTCGCCAACGGGGGGTCGTTCAACAACATCCAGCCGGGCATCGAGTTCTTCTCCAGGCTCGACAAGATCGGCAACTACAACCGTGCCGACCCCAACCCGGCCGCCATCGCCCAGGGCAAGACACCGATCAGCATCGAGTGGGACTACCTCAACCTGCAGCACATCGACCAGCTCCGCGGGACGCGCGTGGACTGGAAGGTCTCCATCCCGTTCGACGGCAGCTTCTCGCAGTACTACGCACAGGCGATCAACAAGCACGCCCCCCACCCGGCCGCGGCGCGACTGTGGGAGGAGTACCTCTTCAGCCCGGAGGGTCAGAACCTCCGCCTCGTGGACTACGCCCGGCCGGTGCTGATGGACGTCATGGCGAAGGCCGGCACCCTCGACAAGACCCTGGCCGCACGGCTGCCGACGGTCGAGGGCACACCGCAGTTCCCGACCGAGGCCCAGCTGAACAACGCGTTGCGCACCGTCCGTCAGAAGTGGCCCCAGGCCGTGGGCGACTGATCGGTCCGCGCCGGGCCCGGTGCGGACGCGGACGCGGACGAACACGGAGCCGTCCGTATCGCCGCATGATTGACCCCATGAATCACTGACCCACCCGCGCCCCGGCGATCGGTCGCGGGGAGGTCGGGTGCCGTGCCGTCAACCTCCGAGCCACGCACCTCGGCTGGAGACGCCAGCAACCTCTTGCGGGCGGGACGGCGGCATGGCCTCCGTGGTCCGGCGCCCGGGCCGCCAGTTGTCTCCGGCTCGCTCGTTGCCGCGGGGGCGTCCGGGGCGATGGGCCGGCCGCTGTGCTGGAGCAGATAGCCGCCGATCAGGAACAGCGCGCCCAGGGCGAGGAAGCCGGCGTCCCACCATGCCTGTAGGGGCCGCCGTGGACGTGGTGAATGCCCAGGACCTGATGGTCCAGGAGGCCCTCGGCCAGGTTGAACAAGCCCCAGCCGGCCAGGATCCAACCCCATAGGACACGCGAGGCCCGTACCGCCCGCCGGACCAACCTCCAGGTCCTGCCCGACGTTCGTCGGTACAGGCATAAGAGGCACGGCGGGCGCGAAAGGATTCAGCCCTGGCCAGGAGCCCGCACCGTCGGGTGGAGCGAGCCGACCGCGCCGGGGGATGATTTGCTGTATGGCTGACGAGGCAGGTACCGGGGCGGACGACGCTTGTGCCTGGCATGAGCGACTGGGCTGGGCGTTCGGACTGATAGCGGATGATCCGGCTGCGAGGACTGCCGCGCTTGCCCATCTGATTGAGGCACGGAGGCAGGTCGCGGACGCTCTCGTCCGGTTCAACGAGATGTGGCGGCTGACGTTGCCCCTGGGAGCGGAGGAGCAGTACCAGGAGCCGGCCTTTCTTGAGGCGCGTCGGAAGTATCACCGAGCGCAGGGACGTTCGCTGCCTGACGGATTGTGGGGTGGCCCTGCGAGCGGGGATCTGGCGACTTGGCCGGGGTTGCCGTATGCGCTGCTCTTCCTGGAGTGGGAAGCGAGATACCCCCAGGAGTGGACGCAGCATGCGAAGGCGTGGGGTACGAAGCAGAGTCTTGTCCGGGGCATGGCCCTGGCTCCCCAGGAGGACGCGATCAGGGCGAAGCTCACCGATCTGGTCGAGCTCGTCGTCCGCCGCGCGTATCGCTGCAAGGACCGCGAGTATGTGCGGGTTGCCCGGGCTGTCGACGGCGCTGATCTGCGCGGCAGGCTCCATCGTGCAGTCGATTCGGACAGTCCGTGGGCCCGGTGCCAGGCAGGGTACGTGCTCTGGCTCCTCGACCACCCTGACATGCCGAACACACCTCATGTCTGGCGGGCCTGGGTGGCAGGCAGGGCCGCGGCATTGAGGTGACCGGAGGACGATTGCGGGTAGGCCCGGTGGTCACGGAACCGCGGTCACAGGCGAGGCGCTCCCCACACAACACACAACACGAGCACGCCGCCCACCTCCTGAGCCGCCGGGCCCCCGCAGCGCCCCGTCTCCCGGCTCACCCGGTGCGTTCCGGTCAGGCGGGGTCGGCCTCCAGACGGCTGGGGGCGCTGTTCCGTGAGCGCAGGACGCCGGCCGTGCAGGCGGCGATGACGCAGAACGTCACGGGCAGGAAGAACGTGAGGTTGAGCGGGACGAAGCGGGTCAGGGGCCCGATGAGGGCGGGCCCGGCGAGCATGCCGAGGTAGCCGAGGCCGGCGACGCGGGAGACGTTGGCTCCGGCAGTGTCCTGGTCGGCATGGCCCGCGGCGCTGAAGAGTTGGGGTATGCAGCCGGACAGTCCGGCCCCGAACAGGGTCCAGCCGATCAGCGCCAGGGGGATCCACGGGGAAAGCGCCGACGCCGTCAGGCCGAGTGCGGCGACGGAGGCTCCATAGCGGAGGACGGCCGTGGGGCCGAAGCGCTCCGCCACCCGGTCGGTGAGCAGGCGGCCGACGGTCATGGCGGTGGCGAAGGCTCCGTAGGCGAGGGCGGCGGTGGCGGCAGGCGCGTCCAGGACGTCCCGCAGCTGCAGCACGCTCCAGTCGTTGGCGACGCCTTCGCAGAGCATGAGCATCAGCGCGAGAGCGGCAAGTGCCCAGATGCGCCCGGGAGTTCGGCGGGTGTGGGGCCGTTGCGGCTGCCTCTCGGACGCGGGGGCCTCAGCGGCACGGGCACGCTCGGGCGGCAGCAGCGCGGGCGCGGCCAGCGCGGAGACGACGAGGCCGAAGACGGCCACCGCGCCGAGGGTTGCCGCCGCCCCCGCCCCCCAGCTGAGCGTGCGCGCACCGACCAGCGCGGACAGCACGCCGCCGATGGAGAACGTGGCGTGGAAGGCGGACATGACGGGCCGTCGGTAGCCGCGTTCCACCTGTACGGCATGGGCGTTCATGCTGACGTCCAGGCAGCCGTTGCCGAAGCCGAGCACCAGCAGCGCCGCCCCCAGCGGCCAGACACCGGTGGCCAGACCCGGCAGGACCACGGCGGCGCTGCACAGCGCCGCGCTGACCGGTACGACGCGGCGGGCGCCGAAACGGTCGGTGAGCGGGCCGACGATCTGCATGCCGGCGAAGGCTCCGGCGCCGAGCAGCAGCAGGAGCCAGCCGAGCACGGCGTGGGTGATTCCCGCGCGGTGCTCGACGACGGGGATGTGGACGATCCACATCCCCATGAGGAAGCCGTTCAGGGCGAAGTAGGCAGTGGTGGCCAGCCGGCCACGCCGCAGTGTTCTCTCCATGCTCACGAACATACCGAACATGATTCGTGTTCGTAAGATTGATTTTCTCCCATGGAACGTGTTCAAATCGACACCATGGGAAGCACAGACCGACTGAGGCAGATCACCGAAGCCGTGCGGGAAGCGGGGCGGATGGGCGTCGCGGAACTGGCCGGGCTCACCGGCGCCTCGGAGATGACGATCCGCCGCGACCTGGAGGTGCTGGCCGACCAGGGAGTGCTGGAGCGCTACCGGGGTGGGGCCAGAAGCCTGCTGCTGCGCGGTGAGGAACCGCCGTTCGCACTGCGGTCGCAGGAGGGTCTGGAGACCAAGCGGCGGATCGCCGACGAGGTCGCCGGGCTGATCGCCGATGGGGAGTCCGTCGTCCTCGACAGCGGTACCACCTGCATGGAGGTCGCCCGCGCGCTGGCACACCGCCGCCTGACCGTGATGCCGCTGTCCCTGCACGCGGTCAACGCCCTGACCGGGACACCGCAGTTGACCCTGCTGGTGCCCGGCGGCCGGCCCCGGCCGGGCGAGCTGGCGCTGACCGGCCCGCTGACCGAGGCGTCCCTGGCGGCCCTGCGGTTCGACACCGCCGTCATCGGCTGCTGCGGCCTGACCGCGACGGACGGCCTGACCGCGTACGACCTGGAGGACGCCGCCGTCAAACGCGCCGCGATCGCCTCGGCCCGCCGCGTCCTCGCCGTCGCGGAGTCCGCCAAACTCACCCGCACCGCCCTCGCCTTCGTCGCCCCCGCGTCCGCTCTGCACGCGGTCGTCACCGACGAGGCCGCCCCGAGCGACGAAGCCGACGCACTGGCCGCCGTGGGCGTGACCGTACGGAAGGTGTGACCGCATGACCGGCACCACGTCCACCGTGCTCTTCGACCTGTTCGGTGTCATCGCCCACCACCAGTCCGCGGAAGGCAGGGACCGGCTGGTCCGGACGGCGGATGTCGACGACCGGGCCTTCTGGGAGGCGTATTGGGCGCTGCGCCCGCCCTACGACCGGGGAGAGGTGACCGGCCCCGGCTACTGGCAACGGGTGGCCGACGCTCTTGGCGCCCGCTTCGACAGCCGTCGGATCGCGGACCTCATCGAGGCCGATATCGCCAGCTGGAGCGCCGTCGACGACGCCATGGTCGCCGTCGTGGAAGAACTCGCCGCATCCGGCCGCCGGATCGCGCTGCTGTCCAACATCCCCGAGGAGCTGGCCGCCCACTACGAAGCGCAGCACCGCTGGCTCCGGCACTTCCCGGTCCGCGCCTTCTCCTGCCGCATCGGCCACGCCAAACCTGAGCCGGGCGCGTACCGGTGGTGTCTGAACGCCCTGCGCGAAGAACCGGACCGCATTCTCTTCGTCGACGACCGGCAGGAGAACATCCGGGCCGCCGAGGCAACCGGCATACCCGGTCACCTCTTCACCACCCCAGCCCGACTGAGAGAAGCCCTCGCCTGGTGGGACGCCCGCCCCTCGCCAGGATGACCCACCCGATTCACTTCTGACTGGAGCGCTGGGGCCGTCTGCGTGTAGTGCTGGGGTCCGGTCCGCCTGGAGTGGTGGGGGCCGGTCCGCACTGGCCCCACTCCCCCAGGCGGCCCCGGATTCGATTCACCCGGGGCCGCCTGGGGTGCCGTCCGCCCGGTCAGCGGATCAGACGCACGGTGATCTGCGTTTCCGTGTCGCTGACGTTGTCGCCGTGGACCGTGCCGTGCGCTGTGCGGTAGCGCCCCGTACCTCCGGTGATCGCGAGGTCGATGTTGCCGGGGCCGGCACCCGTGACGGTGAACCGGCCCTCGACGGTGAGCTGTCCCAGGGGAAGGGCGAGGTCGGCCGCGCACTGGAGGTCGAACTCGTCGGCGGGGGCGGTGCGGGTCAGCGTGCAGATCTGGCTGTAGGTGCCGACCGTGACGCCGCCGCGCAGGAGATTCCCGGTGATCACGAATTCATCCCCCTGGCTGGGCCCGGACGACCCGTCCACATCGATGAAATTGCCCTGAGTTTGCTGCGCGGTCAACTGGAACACTTCCTCTCTCGGAGGATAGTGATCGCTGCTGATACCAGCCGCGGCCGATGCCGGGTGCGGGCAGAAAAGAAGGGCCGCGAATCCGGTGGCTGCGCCCAGGGCGATGCGCTTGAAGTTGAAGTGACGCACGATTTCTCCTGTCGGACTGGAAGGGAAATGCATGTGGCTAGGAGAGGAATGCATTTGGCTAGGTGCCTGGAGGTGTTCTCGTGCCGGGGCCCGCATCGAGCGGTCGGGACGGGCCCGCGGCTTGAGGCTCGATGTCGGGCAACCGAGCGCCCGGCCGACCGGGATCTCGCCGTTCCGGTCCGGCAGCGGCGCCCGCCCGGACGGCGGGCGCCGCCGGGTCAGATGACGGGTCCGGAAACGTAGGTGAACGCGCCGGCGGGAGTACCGCCGGGGGTGGTGACGGTGACGTCGAAGGTGCCCTCGGTGGCGCTGGGCGGGGACGTGGCGGTCACGGTGGTGTCGGAGATGACCGCGAAGGGCGCCGGAACGCCGTGGAAGGTGACCCGTTCGGTGTGGCTCAGGCCGGTGCCGGTGATCGTCACCCCGGTGCCGCCGGTGGTCGGTCCCGCGCTGGGGGTGACGCCCGTGACGGTGGACTGGTCGACGTAGGTGTAGGTCAGACCGTCGGCGCTCCCGCCGCTGGTGATCACGGTGACGGCGACGCCGCCCGGGGCCGGGGCCCTGGCGGCCCTGACGGTGACCTGGGTGTCGGAGACCCGTTGGATGACGGCTCGGGTGGTGCCGAAGTACACGTCGATCGCTCCGGCGAGGTTGCGGCCGGTGAGGACGATCGCCTGGTCGCTGCCCGAGACGGGGCCGGTGTCCGGGCTGATGCCGGTGAGGGCGGGCACCGGCGCGTAGTAGAAGGATCCGAGGGGGCCGGTGCCGCCGGGGGTGGTGACCGTCACGGGGACGGCACCGGACCCGGCGGGGGCGGTGGTGGTCACCGATGTCGCCGTATTGGCGGTGATGGCGGCCTGGGCGGCGCCGAAGTGCACGGCGCTGGCGTTGGCCAGGTGGTGACCGGTCAGGGTCACGGTGGTTCCGCCCGCCTTGGACCCCTGGTCGGGGATCACGGTCGTCCCCATGACTCCGACGGTGCCGGCGTTGGCGTTGCTCACATAGGCGCGTGTCCCGTCCGGGAAGACGGCGATGCCGGTCGGGCCGTCTCCCGCGCCGATGTTCTCGACGACGGTGCGGGTCGCGGTGTCGATCACACTCACCGTGTCCGGTTCGGAATTGGCCACGTACAGGTGGGAGCCGTCGGGGCTCAGCGCCGAGAAGCGCGGCTGGGCGCTGACGCCGATGGTGTCGGTGACGGCGTTCGTGGCGGTGTCGATCACGCTCACCGAGGAGCTGCCGGCGTTCGTGACGTAGACGCGGGCCCCGTCGGAGCTGACGGCCAGCAGGATGGGAACGTCGCCGGCGATGATCGTGGCGATCACGGTGTTCGTGGCGGTGTCGATCGCGCTGACGGAATTCGAGAAGCTCGCCACGTAGGCGCGGCTCCCGTCCGGGGTGATCACCACCCCGGTCGGCCCGGGCCCGACCGTGATGGTGCCGGTCACGGCGTTGGTGGCGGTGTCGATCACACTCACCGTGTCGGTGGCCTGCTGCGTCACATAGACGCGCGTCCCGTCCGGGGTGACCGCGGCCATCGTCGGCCCGGACCCCACGGGGATGTCCGTGACGAGGGCGTTCGAGGCGAGGTCGAAGACGCTGACCAGACCGGCGTCGGAGACGGTCACATAGGCCCGGGTGCCGTCGGGACTGATCGCCACGTCGGTGGGGCCGGTCCCCGTGGCGATGGTGGCGGTAACGGTGTCGGTGGCGGTGTCGATCACACTCACCGTGTTCGAGCCCCGGTTGGCCACATAGGCACGGGTCCCGTCAGGGGTGAGGGTAATTCCCAGGGGGGTGGCCCCCACGGGGATAACAGCACCTGCGACAAACGCGGCATTCAATGTCGAGGCGGGTGCCCGGGCGGGCTCCGCGGATGGCGAGGCTAAGGCGAACATGACACTCCCCAAAACAGGCGGGACGATCTTTGTCCCGCACCTGGAAATGCCTGCTCCGCCGTATGGGCAAACAGCGAGCAGTCAACCGGCCATGAATCCGGCCGGCGAATACACACGCAAACGGAGAATACCCTCCGAGGGAAAGTGTTTAAAGGTCACGAGATATGTCCGATAATCACTTCGAGGCGCGGGGGTAGGCAATCCGGCCACGGTCCACCTGCTCGACCACGGACGAGGCCCCCGGTTCCGGAGCGGAACCGGGGGTCTGGCACCACCTAGGCGTCCCGGCGTCGGTCCCGGATCTCGGGGAGTGGCTGGAAGCCGGCCGATGTGTAGGTGGCGACGGCGCCGAGGTTGGAGCTCGGGGTGCAGACGAGCGCGGTCGACGAGCCCAGCTGCTGGAGTGCGGCCGCCGCGGCGACGGTGATCGCCTTGCCGTAGCCGTGACCGCGATGTTCCCGGTGCACGCCCATCGGTTCGAGCAGCCCGGGCTTGCCCGGACCGGCCGACCACACCGTCACCGCCGCCACCGCGTCGCCCTGTTCGTCGTACGCGACCAGACACCGGGCGTCGGCGTACGGCAATCCGGCCGCCATCGCGTGCCAGCTCTCGTCCGTGAACGTCGACCCGTCGAACGATGCCCGCTGTACGGCGGTCCGCACCTGCGCCCGCTCCGGCCCGACCACCTCGATCCGTACGCCTGGATCCTGCACCGGGTCCGTGAGGTCGCGACGCAGCGGCGTCCACGGCTCGTCGGCGTACCAACCGTCCTCGCACAGCAGCTCGTTGACCAGTGCGCCCCTCGGCACCTCGATGGACACCTTTCCGTCCCTCAGTACGCCGCGCTCCGGCTCGGTCACGTCCTCCACCAGCTGCCGCGCCAACTCCTCGTCCCGCCGAGCGTCCGGCGCGATCGTCAGTCGCAACAGCCCGGGACCGTCCAGCAGCCCGACGGCGAGAATCCGTCCGTTCCGGCTCCAGGTCCGCACCGCCGCGGCCGTCGCCCGGGCACCGAACCGCCAGAACCAGCCCAGATCCCCCGGATGCAGTTGCATCGGCGCCCCGTCGTACTGCCAGTCCCGCAGCACGCCCACGGCCTGGCTCAACCCGTCGATTCCGGGCTCGCCCCACACCATCGCCATACCCCCGATCAGACACCACCGCGCCGACCGTCCGCACCCGGTTTCCGGCCGGTGTGGGGGGGTGGGGTTCGGGGACAGTGGTGGGGTTGGGGGTAGGGGAAGGGAGGCTTCCGGTGGCATTCCAGGACTTTCCGGCCGAGCACTGGATACTCCTGGGCATCACAGGCCCCATCGAGTCGTCCACTTCTCGGCCGTTCGGCTGCGGACAGTGGCGAAGGTCGACCGCGGTGCCGGCTGCCGTACCGCCGCCCTGGCCATGGTGTTCAAGGTCGCGGAGTCCCTCTTGAGCCCGGTTGCGGGCGGACGCTGCGCGCGGTCCGCGGGCAAGGAGACGTTCGTCCGATTTCTGACCTTTCGCGTTTCTCGCGCGTCAATTAAACATGCCTGTGGCATCGGATCGTGACGCCTGTTCCAACACCCTCACGTGTGCAGCGCTGTCCCTCCCAGACTTCCCGCGACTGGCGGAGATCGGTGGTTTCTCCATGCCGTTCCTGCACGACCTGCTCACCATCCAGGCACGGACGGACCGGAACGGCATCGCCGCGCTGTACGGTGATGCCACCCTGACCTTCGGCCAGGCCGAGACCGGTGCCGACCGGGTCGCGGCCGGACTGGCCGCCCTGGGCGTGCGGCCCGGTGACCGCGTGGGCCTGCACCTGACTCGGTCCCTCCACTTGTGGCCGGCCCTCTTCGGCCTGCTGCGCGCCGGCGCCGTCTGCGTGCCCGCCGACCCCGAGGATCCGGCCGAACGCCGCCGGACGATCCTGGAATTCTCCCGCGCCCGCGTCGTGCTCACCGAACGCGCCCTCATCGGCGCGCCCTGCCCGCCCGGTGTGCGTGCCGTCGCCGTCGAGGACCTGCTCCACGAGGCCGCCGCACCGCTCGCCGCACCCGTACAACTGGCCGACGACGCCCTGGCGTTCGTCTTCTACACCTCCGGCTCCACGGGCGTGCCCAAGGGCGTCATGCTCACCCACCGCGCCCTGCTCAGCGGACAGCAGTGGCTGCAGCGGACGTTCCCGCTGGAGCGCGGTGACCGGCAACTGCTGCGGAGCACCCTCAGCATCACCAACCTGGTGCGCGAGGTCTTCTGGCCCATGCTCTCCGGCGGCACCGTCGTGGTCGTCCCGCCCGGGGAGCACAAGGATCCGGACCGACTCGTCGAATGGCTCGACACCGGCCGCGTGACGACGCTGATGGTCGTGCCGGCCCTGCTCTCCGGCATGCTGGAGAACCCCCGCTTCGCCTCCGTCACCTCACTGAAGTACGTCTTCTGCAGCAGTGATGCGATGCCCGGGTCGCTCCCGGAGGCATTCTTCTCCGTCGGCCTCCCGGCCCGGCTGTTCAACGTCTACGGCCTCACCGAGGCGCTGTATGCCGGCTATTGGGAATGCCGGCCCGGCGCCACGTACGACGGTTTCGTGCCGGTCGGAAGGCCGGCCGAGCTCACCCCGCTGATCCTGGACGAGGAGCTGCGCCCGGTTCCGGACGGCGAGACCGGAGAGCTGTGCCTCACGGGCACCGGCATGGCCGAGGGCTACGACCGGTTGCCCGACCTCACCCAGGCGAAGTTCACCGACAGCCCGCACGGCCGGCTGTTTCGCACCGGCGATCTGGGCCGGCTGGCGGCCGACGGCCGCCTGGAGCTCCTCGGCCGCCTCGACGACCAGGTCAAGATCGCCGGCTACCGGGTGGAACTGGGCGAAGTGGAGGCCCGATTACGCGAGGTGCCGGGTGTCACCGCGGCCGTCGCCGTGGGTCGTCGGGGCGCGGGCGGCCACCAGCGCCTCGTCGCCTACCTCACCTGCGACGGCACACCGCCGACCGCAGCCGATATCCGCGCCCGCCTCGCCGGACTGCTGCCCGACTACATGATCCCCGCCGCGTTCACGGTCGTCGACGCCATCCCGCTCACCCACAACGGCAAGGTGGACCGCCGGGCGCTGGCCGACCGGGACGGGATCCGGCTGGAGCTGTCGGAGGAGTACCACCCGCCGCGCAACGAGCTGGAGCAGTACCTGTGCGAGCTGTGGGAGGAGGTGCTCTCCCTGCCGCGGGTCGGCATCCACGACGACTTCCTCGCGCTCGGCGGCGACTCCATCCAAGGCTTCCTCATCAGCGCGAAGGCCAATACGAAGGGCCTGGGGCTGAGCTCCACCCAGTTCTTCAACACGCCTACGATCGCCGAGACCGCCGCCGCCGTCGAGGAACGGCGCGGTGGCCGCGGCGACTTCGACGGCGCATTCGTCGCCGGGCCCTTCGCCGTGGCCGACGAGGACCTCCAGGTCGTACGGCGGACCGCCGCCGATCCCGAGGGCGTCGCCACCGTGCATCCCGTCACCGAGATGCAGAAGGGCATGCTCTTCCACTCCTTGCTCGACCCGGACTCCGGCGTCTACGTCGAGCAGTTCCTCTACACCCTCGAAGGCGAGCTCGACCTCGACGCCTACCACCGGGCCTGGCAGGAGGTCGTCGGCCGGCACGAGATCCTGCGGTCGTGGATCGCCGTCCAGGGCCTGGCGGAACCCTTGCAGGTCGTGCAGCGGCAGGCCGCGCTGGAGTGGACCGTCCTCGACTGGTCGGACACGCCCGAGGCGCGGCAACGTGCCCTGCTGGACGCCCACTTGGCCGAGGATCGGCGCCGCGGCTTCGTCTACGAACAGGCCCCGCTGTTCAGGCTGGCCGTCATCCGCACCGGCGCCGACCGGCACCGGCTCGTCATGAGCTACCACCACCTCATCCTGGACGTCTGGTCGCTCTTCCTGCTCCTGCGCGACTCCCTGGAGATCTACCACGCCCGCCGCCGCGGCACCCCGCCCCGGCTTCCGGCCACCCGCCCCTTCCGCGACTACGTGGCGTTCGTCGGCGCCCAGGACCGCCGTGCCTCACGGGACTACTGGAGCGGGCACCTGGCGGGCTTCGAGGGGCCGACCACGATCGGCCGCACGGCCCGGCCCGGCCTGTCCGCGAGCCCCCAGGAGATGCACGCGGGCGCCGCCTACCCGATCGGCGCAGACCTGACCGCCAGGCTGACGGCCTACGGAAGGGCCCACCGGCTCACCCTCAATTCCCTGATCCAGGGCGCCTGGGCGACGGTGATCTCCGGGCTCAGCGGACGGCACGACGTGTGCTTCGGCATGACCATCACCCACCGGCCCGTCGGCCTTTCCCACATCGAGGACATGGCCGGCATCTTCGTCAACATCCTGCCGATGCGGCTCGCCCTCGACCCGGCGCGGCCCGTGGCCGGCTGGTTGCACGACGTACAGCGCACCCAGGTCACCGCCCGGGCCCACGAGCACTACCCCCTGCCGCTGATCCAGGAACGCCCCGACGTCCCCAGCGGCCGCCCCCTCTTCGAATCCCTGCTGATCTTCGAGAACATCCCCCACGGCATCGGGTGGGCCGGTCGCGACGGGATCACCGTACGGCACGAGCGGAACCTCGGCTGGACCAACTACCCCCTCACGATCGGGGTGATGGCCGAGGGCGAGCTGACCTTCCAGGCCGAGTACGACCTCGCCCACTTCGACCAGGAAACCGTCGACCGCGCCATGGGCGCGTTCCGTGATGTCTTGGAGGTCATCGCCGACGGCGGCGGCGAACCCCTCGGCAAACTCCTCGACCGCGTCGCCGGCTCCCTGCCACCCCGCCCCGCGCAGGAGGCGGCACCACCGACCGCAGTCCCGCGATCCCTTCCCGACGGGCCCGCGGCCCCGCCCGGCACCCCCAACGAGGCTGCCCTGGCCGGCATTTGGGCCAGCGTGCTGCGCACCGGCAGCGACGCGGTGGACGTGCATACCCCGTTCCTGGAACTGGGCGGCAGCTCCTTGGCGGCGCTCAAGGTCACCTCGCTCGCCCGCGCGCAAGGGTTCTCCTTCGCGCTCCGCGACCTGTTCACCCGCAACGGCACCGTCCACCACCTCGCCTCCTCCCGCGCCGATGAGGAGGGCCGATCAGCGTGACCGGCACCCCCTTGCGGCGGTACCCGCACTACGGGCTGCTCGGTGTGGGCTTCGGCCCGTCCCATCTGTCGCTCGCCGCCGTGTGCGACTCCACCCGTGAGCCTTCCGTACGGGCCCGGCTGCACTGCCTGGAAGCCCGGCCCGCCTTCAGCTGGCATCCCGACATGCTGCTGGACGGCACCCGGATGCAGATCGCCTTCCTCAAGGACCTCGTCAGTCCCCAGGCCCCCACCAGCCCGTTCTCCTTCACCAACTACCTGGTCAGCAAGGGGCGACTCGAACAGTTCCTCAACCTCGGCACCCTGCACCCCACCCGGCGCGAATACGCCGACTACTTCGGCTGGGCCGCGGACCGGCTCGCCCACCACGTCTCCTACGGCTGCCTGGTGGAACGGGTCCGCCCCGTCATAGCCAACGACGGGGGCGTCACCCACCTGGAGGTCGACTACCGCGACCTCACCGGCGACAAGCACACCGTCACCGCGGACCACGTGTCCTTGGCGCCCGGTGGCCGGCCCGTCGTTCCGGCCGGAGTCGAACGCGACGCCCTCGACTCCGGTGTCGTCTTCCACAGCAGCACGTTCCTGCCCAGCATCGACCGCTTCCACCGGCGCGGCCGCGATCTGCCCCACCGCTTCCTCGTCGTCGGAGCCGGCCAGAGCGCCGCCGAGGTCTTCCGCTACCTGTCCCGGGAATTCCCGTACGCCGACGTCACCCTGGCCCACCGCGGGTTCGCCCTCATCCCCGCCAACAGCAGCCCGCTGGCCAACGAGATCTTCGACCCGGCGTCCGTCGACCTCTTCCACGCCGCCGACGCCACCCGCCGCCACGCCATCCTCGCCGAGCTGCGCACCACCAACTACGCGGCCGTCGACGACGAGGACATTCACGCCATCGCCGAGCTCCTCTACGACCAGCGCGTCCGCGGCGAGGAGCGGCTGCACCTGTGCCGGTTCACCGAACTGGCGGCCTGCCGGGCCGACGGCCCGACCGCCTTCGTCACCCTGCGCGCCCCCGCAAGCGGGCAGGCCCTCACCAGCCGATTCGACGCCGTCGTCCTGGCCACCGGCTACGACTTCCGCGAGGCCGGTGACCTGCTGACCGGCGTCGAACCCCTGCTGCTGCGCGCCCCCGACGGCAACCTGCGCATCCGGCGCGACTACTCGGTGGAAACGACCGCGGAATGCCGGCCCAGCATCTTCCTGCACGGCGCGGCCGAGCACTCCCACGGTCTGAGCAGCACCCTGCTGTCCGTCCTCGCCCACCGGGCCGCCCGCATCCTCGACTCCGTCTTCGGCCCCCGCGAGCCGGACGACGGCAGACGGTCTCCCCTCTCCGACGCCCTTGAAGGAGCCGACGCGTGAGCAGCACCCCCATCCAGCGGCGAGCCGACGCCCCGACGACGCAGGAGTACGGCTGCGACTTCCGCCGGATCCTGCCCTGGGGCTCGACGGGCCCGTCCGACACCGGCATGGGCGTGTGCACCGTCGCCCCCGGCACCACCACCACGCCCCATTCCCATGCCGATCACGAGCACTTCTACGTCGTCCGCGGCACCGGCCTGCTCCACCTCGACGGTGAGAGCACGGCCATCGGGCCCGGCGACGCCTTCGTCGTCGACTCCCACCGGCGCCACCACTTCGAGAACACTTCGGCCGGGGAGGAATTGGAGATGGTGTCCGTGTGGTCCATGGGTCCCTTCGGAGCGGCCCGGTGACCGCCGACCGCGCCAAGCGCCCCCGCTCCTTCCTCGTCACCGCCACTCCCCCGACCACCAACGGCGATCTGCACCTCGGCCACCTTTCGGGCCCCTACCTCGCCGCCGACGTCTTCTGCCGGGCCCAGCGCATGCTGGGGCACACCGCCCGCTACGTCACGGGCGGCGACGACCACCAGAGCTATGTGGTGACCACGGCGCGGCGGCTGGGCGTCGAACCCACCGACCTGGCCGCACGCTGCAACCGCGACATCCGGGAGACCCTCCGCCTCGCCGACATCGCCGTCGACGCCTTCACCACCCCGGACGAGCCCTACCGCGCCCACGTCCGGGACTTCTTCGCCGGTCTCCACCGTGCCGGCCGCCTCGCCCGGCGCAGGTGGACCTTTCCGTACGACCCGGCGACCGGGCGCCACCTCCTCGAAGGGTTCGCCGCCGGGTACTGCCCGGAATGCCTCGCCGAGACCTGTGGCGCGATCTGCGAGACCTGCGGGCATCCCAACGAGCCCGCCACGCTGCTGTACCAGGCACCCACCGGCACCGCCGAACAGGCCGCCACCGAACCTCGTGAGGCCGACGTCCTCGTACTGCCCCTGGAGGAATACCGGGACCGGTTCGAGGACTTCTACGACCGGCACCGGGCCACCATGCGGCCGCACGTCCTGCGCTTCGTCGACGAGATGCTGGCCCGGCCGCTGCCCGACTTCCCCGTGAGCTACCCCGCCGACTGGG
This sequence comes from Streptomyces sp. NPDC059649, assembly GCF_042734445.1. Classification (NCBI taxonomy): domain Bacteria; kingdom Bacillati; phylum Actinomycetota; class Actinomycetes; order Kitasatosporales; family Streptomycetaceae; genus Streptomyces; species Streptomyces sp. NPDC059649. The sequence goes on along the minus strand of NZ_JBHWDV010000007.1, from coordinate 116,938 downwards.
GCATCCCCGTCCCCGTCGACGGCTTCCCCGGCCAGGTCCTCAATGTCTGGGCCGAAATGCTGCCCGGCCTCATCCACATGGCCGCCACCGCCGGCGCCGGGCTCGACCCGGGCCGGCCGGCACCGGATGTCTGGGCCCACGACTCCGGATACGAACTGGTGCAGTTCCTCGGCTACGACAACACCTTCTACTTCGCCTTCGCCCACCTCGGCCTGGGCTTCGCCCACGGCGGCCTCATCGAACCGACCGCGATCATCACCAACGAGTTCCTCCACTTGGAGGGCGCCAAGTTCTCCACCAGCCGGGGCCACCTCGTCTGGGCCCGCGACCTCGTCACCCAGCACGGCGCCGACGCCGTCCGCTTCCGCCTCGCCCTCGCCAACCCCGAACACCAACCCGCCGACTTCTCGGAGAAGGACTTCCTCACCACCGTCGACGACCGGCTGCGACGGCCCCTCGCCGCGCTGCACACCGTCCTGGCCGGGTACGACCGGCCCGCCCCACCGGACCCGACGACCGCCGAGGTCCTCGGCCGCTACCGCGACCGCATGCTGCGCGCCTACGCCCTGGAGACCTTCAGCCTCCGCCAGGCCGCCGAGACCACCGCCCATCTGCTCGGCCTGCTCGCCGACCGTGCCACCACCGATCCCGCCCTCGCCCTGCACGGTCTGCGGACCCTCGCCGCGTGGGCCGCGCCCCTGCTGCCCGGCCTCGCCCGCGAGTTGCAGGGACGCTACGGCCCCACCGGGCAGGACCCCGCGCGTGGGGAGGTGCCCGCCCTGTGGTGACGTTCGTCCCTTCCCCTTCGCCGCCGGCCGTGCGGCAGCCCGGGGCCACGGCGCTGTTCTGCCTGCCGGGTGCCGGTGCCTCGGCCGGCCTGTTCGCCGGCTGGGACGAGGACCTGCCCGCCACCATCGAGGCCTTCGCCCTGGAACCGGCCGGCCACGGCCTGCGCACGGACGAGGAACCGCACACCGATCTGGACACCCTCCTCGCCGACCTCATGGACGCCGTCCGGCCGTACGCCGGGCGGCCCCTGGCACTCCTCGGGCACAGCTTCGGCGCCGTCCTCGCCTTCGAGCTCGCCCTCCGCCTGGAGCGCGAGGGCACGCCCGTCCGCCACGTCTTCCCCGTGGCCGCCCGCGCCGCTGCGGTGCGGACCGGCTCACCACCGGGGCGCGAGCCCACCGACGAGGAACTCAAGGCCCGGCTGCGCGCCCTCGGCGGCACCCCGGCACCCGTCCTCGACGACGAGGAGATGTTCGCGCTCCTCCTGCCCGCCCTCCGGGCCGACTTCGAGCTCACCGACGCCTACCGGTACCGCGCCGGAGACCTCCTCGACTGCCCGGTCACCGCCTTCGCCGGCGCGGACGACACCGTGGTGCCCTGGGCGTCGGTGAAGGCCTGGGGTGCCTGCACCCGCGGCCGTTTCACCGTCCACCGCGTACCCGGCGGCCACTTCTTCCCGTTCGCGCACCGATCGGCCCGCGCCGACCTCCTGCGCACCCTCGCACAGGAACTGGACCGCCGTCCCGGCACGGCCCCCCGTCGGCCCGACACCCCGGAGCACGGATGACCTCCTCGCCCGAACAAGCCCCCGCCGCCCAGGGGGTCTCCGCGCGCGCCCACGACCGGGAGATCCTGCGCCTCGCCCTGCCGGCGTTCGGCGCGCTCGTGGCCGAGCCCCTGTTCCTCCTCACCGACTCCGCCATCGTCGGGCACCTGGGCACCGCTCCCCTCGGCGGCCTCGGTGTCGCCGGGCAGGCGCTCGGCACCCTGGTGAACATCTGCATCTTCCTCGCCTACGGCACCACCGCCGCCGTGGCCCGGCTGGTCGGCGCCGGCCGACTCGACCAGGCCATCCGCCAAGGGCTCGACGGCATCTGGCTGGCCGTCGGCATCGGCCTGCTCGTCATCCTCGCGGGCTGGCCGCTGACCCCCGCCATCGTCGACGCCTTCGGCGCCTCCCCGGCCGTCGCCCCACACGCCGAGACATACCTGCGCATCAGCCTCTTCGGCGTACCCGGCATGTTGGTGGCCCTGGCCAGCACCGGCGTACTGCGCGGGCTGCAGGACACCCGCACGCCCCTGGCCGTCTCCGTGGCCACCTTCGCGGGCAACGCCGCGCTCAACGCAGCCCTCGTCTACGGCCTCCACTGGGGCATCGCCGGCTCGGCCTGGGGCACCGTAGTTGCCCAGACCGTCGGCGGCGCCGTCTACGTGGCCACGGTGCTTCGCGCCGCGCACCGCCACGGGACCCCGCTGCGCCCCGACCTGGCAGGGCTCCGAGCCGCCGCGACGGCCGGGGTGAACCTCGTCGTCCGTACGCTCACCCTGCGCGTCGTCCTGGTCGCCGGCACCGTCGTCGCCACGGCGATGGGTGACGACGAGATCGCCGCCTACCAAGTGGCTTTCCAGGTGTGGTGGTTCCTCGCACTGGCCCTCGACGCCATCGCCATCGCCGGGCAGGCGATCACCGGCCGCTGCCTGGGCGCCGGTGACGCGCCCGCGGCCCGTGCGGCGACCTGGCGGATGACCCAGTGGGGCATCGTCGCCGGCATGGGCGTCGGCCTCCTGCTCCTGGCGGTCCGCCCCTGGCTGCCCGCACTGTTCGGCGTGCAGCCGCACGTGCGGTCCCTGCTGCTGAGCACGCTCGTCGTGGTGGCCGTCCTCCAAGTCGTGGCCGGACCCGTGTTCGTGCTCGACGGGGTACTGATCGGCGCCGGCGACATGCGCTTCCTCGCCGTGGCGGGCGTCCTGACCACCCTCGTCTTCCTCCCGGCAGCCGGCGCGGTCCGCCTGGCCGGCGGCGGACTGGTGGCCCTGTGGCTCGCCATCGGCATATGGATGCTCGCCCGCCTCGCCACACTCGCCTGGCGCGCCCGCGGCGAGGCCTGGCTGGTGACGGGAGCGGTACGCCGCTGAGGAACTGCCGCCGCACGTCGTCCGCGGGTTCGCGTCGTCCACGGGTTGGGTTCCTCACCCACGACCAGAAGCGCAACTCTTCTCCAACAGGTGTCTTTGGGCGCGGCCCCAAGTCTCCGCCGGATCAAAGGCGTCCGAGAGCCAGGTGGTGGAGGTCAGGGCGCCTCTCCCCCGGTATGCGCGCATGATCTCGACGTGCGGCGGCCAGGCGACGAACCGGTGCAGAGCAGCCTGGTCACGCCAGACAGCCACGGCACCGCAGCGGCGGGCGGCGGGGCGCGCCCACAGCCACATCCCCTGTGCTCCCTCCAACGTGTGCCAACCCGCGGCGAGCCGTCGGGCCGCCCGATAGACCCGCGGCAGGTCGGTGATGCGGTCGAGACGGAAGTCGGTGACGCTGACGAGCGCGGGGCCGCACCGCCCGTGGTCCGGTCCCGGAGTCCAGGACGCTCTAAGGATATGCATGCGCTTACGATCTACGTGAGCGTACGATTGTGTCAATGGGCATCAATGGGCATCCAGGGTGTGTCGAACTGGGCGTGCGCGCCCGGCAATTGCTGCGGCAGGGTGACCGGCAGATCGCCGCGCCGGAGTTGTGCTCAGCCGCGCAGCACCGAGCGCGGTGCGGGCCGGAAGGGGCAGGTGAGGACGGCACGTTCGGTGTTGGGGCTTCACGATCGGGCCCTCACTGACGAGTCCGGAAGGGGTGTCAGGAGAGCTCGGGGAGGATCTCGCCCGCGACGCGGTGGCCGGATTCAGCGGCTCCGTCGATGTAGCCCGCCCACTTCGTGGCGGTCTCGGTACCCGCCCAGTGCAGCGGGCCGACCGGCTTGCGCAGGGCCGGACCGAACCGGGTGAGGGTGCCGGGCACGGCGAACGCGCCGTAGCATCCGCGGCTGTACTCCTCTTCCGCCCAGTCCCGTTCGATGTAGGCGAGGGGATTGCGGGCCCGGGGGCCGAAGTAGCCGACCAGGTCGTTGATCACCTGGATGCGCCGCTCGTCGTGGTCCATGCGCGAGCCGGTATCGGCGTGCCGGCCTTCGAGGAAGCCGACGAGTACGCCGGGAGAGCCGTCGAACGGCGTGTTGTCGAAGACGGTGCCCAGGGGACGGTCGGTGCTGTTGGCCTGGCCGCTCCGGCCCGCGTGGCGCCAGAACGGTTCGTCGTAGGCGACGTTGACCTTGATGACCCTGCCCATGGGCATCCGCTGGACGAGCTGGTCACGGTCGCCCGGAAGGCCCGGGGCGAAGCGGATGCGCGCGGCGAGCGGGGGCGGCACCGCGACAACGGCCCGGCGGGCGCGCACGGTTGGGCCGCCGCGTGTGACGACGCGGACCCCGGAGGGCTGCCAGTCGATGTCGGTCACCGGTGCGTCGAGGACGACCCGGTCACCGAGTTCCTCCGCCAGTCCCAGCGCGATGCGCTGCGTGCCGCCGACCACCCGGTCCTGCTGCGCCCCGCCGGCGGTGTTGATCAGCGCGTCGAGGCCGCCGGCACTGCCGACGTAGAAGGCGGCCCATAGGGCGGACATGTCCTCGGGCTCGGCGGAGAACACGGACTCGGTGACCAGCCGGAAGAAGGCGCGGCCGCCCGCGGTGTGCGCGGTTCGACGGAGCCAGGTGTCGAAGGTCTGGGTGTCCAGTTCCTCGGCGCGGGGTGCCCGCCAGGGGTCGGTCGCCGCGATCTGGCGCGCGAGCCGGTTCAGGCGGTGCTGCGCCTGTCCGATGTCGGCCAGCAGCAGCGGGTTCAGCCGGGGGATCCGGCCCGTGTACTGGTAGCGGGAGGAGCCCATCTCGGCGATGTGCTCGCCGTCGACGTAGGTGGGGTAGGTGCGCAGGCCCAGTTCCTTGATCAGGGCCCACACCTGGTCCTGCCCCGGGCCGACCCACTGCCCGCCGACCTCGATGGGGGCGCCGCCGGGCAATTCCTCGTTCAGAACCCGGCCACCGACCCGGTCGCGGGCCTCCAGAACCAGCGCGTCCGCCCCACCCTGAACCAGGTCGCGGGCGGCCACCAGGCCCGCGACTCCGCCCCCGACGACCACGACATCCGCCGACCTCTCCATCAGGACCACCTCTCATACAGAGTGCATCCGACATACGCACTGTATGTGATATCCATGCCGTATGGAATCGCTGCGAGAGAAGTACGCGGAGAACACCCGCCGGACCCTGCTCGGAACCGGCCGGCAGCTCTTCGCCGAACGCGAGTACACGGGCGTGTCGGCGGAGGAGCTGGTGCGCACCGCCGGTCTGACCCGCGGCGCGCTCTACCACCACTTCGACGGCAAGCTGGGACTCTTCGAGGCCGTCTTCGAAGACCTGGAGCGGCAGGCCACGCAGCGCATCACGGCGGCCATCACCCCGGTCTCGGACCCGCGCGAGCGAGCCGACCGCGCCGTCGACGCGTTCCTCGACGTCTGCCTGGACCACGCCTACCGCCACATCGTGCTCCAGCAAGGCCCCATCGCCCTGGGCTGGCAGCGATGGCGCGAACTGGACCAGCGCCATCTGGGCGGCCTGGTCCTCGACATCGTGCACACCGCGCTCGAAGCCGGCCGCATCCGCCCCCACCCGGCCGAACTGATCGCCAGAGCGTTCTACGGCGCCCTCACCGAACTGTCCCTCGCGATCGCCGAGACCGACGATCCCGACCGGGCCCGAGCCCAGGCAGCAAGCCTCGTACACGACCTCGTGGACGGCCTGGCGATCGACGCGGACTCACCGTCGGCCTGACCGCCCACGGCGCGCCGGTTCCTTCGTCGCTCACCGCCTGGATTGGTCGTACGCGTCCCAGGCCTGCTTTTGCCAAAACAGCACGAGGAAGAGCGCGAGGAGGAGGTCGTCGGACAGCGACTCGCCCTCGCCGTAGAGCCGCACGCGAATGGGACGGCTCCCGCCTCGGTCGTAGAAGATCTCAAGCGGGCCGACGGCACAGACACGGCTCCCCAGTCGGTCGTACCTCAGGTCATAAGGACCGATCCGCAGCAGGCGGCCCAACCTGCTGTGTTCACAGTGCCACTGACCGACGGTGAGCGGCATGCTGGACCACCGGCGGTAGGTGATCTCGACGCCGCCCACGGCGCGCAGCATGGAGCTGAACCGCTGGTATTCGAGCGGCCATGGCCCCAGGGCTCGGGGTGTCGTGTCCAGCCACTCCCGCCGCCCATAGGTGATCTCCACACCGTCAATTCCGCGCCAGAGCCCTTTGCCGTACGTCAGGTCGATGTCCATGCCTCGACTCACCTCCCCGGGACGGTGCCGCGATGACTGGGCCCGTCGGCTCGGCAGAAGCCCCGCGGAGGGCACCCGGGCCGCCGGTCTACGCTCCGGAACCCTCAGCGCGCATGTCGACGGCGGCGAGGATCTGCGCGATCAATGAAGTCCCGCAGCTCGTCCGTGCAAGCCAATTTCAGCTTCACACGTGAGAGGGACTCCCGCAGCACGAGGAAGTGGGGCCTCGCAGGTCGGCCCGCTTACGGACCTTGTGCTCGGCATCGCCTCCCGACCATCCGCCGCACCACGTCCCGCCGGCTGACGCCCGTAGCCACCGGCTATGGGCAGGCGCTCGTCACACTGCGCGCGAACCGCTGGGCCCTGTCAGCGGGTTGGCGCCTCGGCGATGCGGTAACCCACCCCGGGCGTCGTCGTGATGACCGGTGGGCTGCCCAGCTTGCGGCGCAACCGGCCGACGGTGACGGTCACGGTGTTGGTGAACGGGTCGGCGTTCTCGTCCCAGACCTGTTCAAGGAGGTCCTCAGCGCTCAGGAATCCGGGACTGGCGCGCAGCAGCGCCTCCAGGACGGCGAACTCCTTGACCGACAGCTCCAGCGGACGGCCGTCGCGGAGGGTGGTCCGGCGTACCGGGTCGAGTTCGAGGCCGCCGGCCCGCAGCGTACGGGCGCGGGCCACGGGCCTGCGACGGGCCAGGGAACGAATGCGCAGGACCAACTCCGGGAAGTGGAAAGGCTTGGCGAGATAGTCGTCGGCGCCGAGGATGAGGCCGCTGACCCGGTCGCCGGGCGATCCGGCCGCCGTCAGCATCAGCACCATCGCGCGATCGTCGCCCTCTGTGATCATCTGGCAGAGCGCGTCGCCGTGGATGCCCGGCAGGTCGCGGTCGAGGACCACCACGTCGTACGCATTCAGGTCGAGCTTGGCGGCGGCGGCCAGACCGTCGTGCGCGACGTCGACAGCCATCCCCTGATCCCGCAGGCCCTCGGCGACGACCTCAGCGAGCGACCGCGCGTCCTCCACCACCAGAACCCGCACGGTGTCAGCCTTCCGAACCGGTCGCCGAGGGCAGCACCGCCGCAACCCACAGGCCGCCCTCCGGCCGGGCCCGGAGGTCGAGGCGGCCGCCGTGCGCGGCGACGATCGCGGCGACGATCGACAACCCCAGGCCGGAGCCCTCCTCCGACCCGGTCCGGTCGGCGCCGAGCCGCTCGAACGGCTGGGTCAGCCGGTCTACTTGGTCCTGGTCGAGGACGCGCCCGCCGGTCTCGACGACGAGCCGCGCCGCGGTGTCGTAGTGATCGGTGGAGATCCGGATCCAGCCGCCTTCCCGGTTGTGCACGATCGCGTTGTCGATGACGTTCCTCACCATTCGGGACAACAGCACCGGACTGCCCCGCGTCCAGGCATCCGGCCGCACCTCGTCGTCGACGGTCAGGGCCTTTGCGGCGATGTCGGCGGCCCGGGCGGTCAGCGCCTCCCCCGCCAGCTCGCCGAGCGACAAGGGGACCCGGTCGACGAGGGCGCCGTGCTGCGCCCGGGCAAGGACGAGGAAGCCGTCCAACAGGTGGTCCACCCGGTCGAGTTCGGTCCGCAATCGGTCGGCGAGCGCGAGGGTCTGCGCCGCGGGCTCCGGTTTGGCGACGGCTACGTCCAGCGACGCCCGCATCGTCGCCAACGGCGTGCGCAGCTCGTGCGAGGCGTTGGCGACGAACCTGCGCTGCGCGGCGAATGAGCTCTCAAGACGTTCCAGGAGGCCGTCGACCGTATCGGCGAGCTCCTTGACCTCATCGGTGGGTCCGGCCACGGCAAGCCGTTGATGCAGGTTCTCCACGGAGATCCGCCTGGTTGCCGCGGTGATCAGCCGCAGCGGGCGCAGGACGCGGCCAGCGAGGGCCCGGCCGAGCAGGAGCGAGACCAGCGCCATCACCACCAGCGCGATCAGCGAGCCGACCAGCAGCTGGCGGGACTGCTGCACATGCACGTCCGAGAGCTGCCTCTGCAGATCGTGGATGTGCTGCTCGGCGACCGCAAGGCTGGACCGGTCGGGCGGGTTCTGTCCGGGACCGATGCTGGTCACCTTGTCACCGGACAGCAGGAAGGTCAGGGCGAGCAGCCCGATTCCGGACACGAGGAACACCGCGGCATACAAGAGCGTGAACCGCAGTCCGACGGTCCCTCTCCGCAGCCTGCCCATCTCGCCTCCCCCTGCACAGCTCTGGCCAGTTGGACTCCAGGATGCGCCTTCGCGCCTAACAACGACATGACAGCAGGAGTTCGGACCACGTCAGGGTCGAATCCGTAGAACCGGATCATGCTCACCACCAACGAACTGCTCCGGCAGGAATGGACCAGGTTCCGGCGACCGGGGCAGCTGATCGCGATGGCGGTCGCGGCCCTGGTCGTCCTCGCCCTCGGCCTGCTCTACGCGTCCGGCAGCCAGGCGTCCTGCGACGGCCCGTGCCCGACAGACCCGAGCGGACCCGACGGCTCCCTCGTCAGCGACCAGTTCTTCTTCCTGCACCGGAATCTGGGCGAGAACGGCAGCATCACCGTGCGGCTGACGTCGATGAGCGGCACCCTCACCTACCCGCCGCCGAACCATGATCAGATCGTCCCGGGCCTGGTGCCGTGGGCGAAGGCCGGGATCATCATCAAGGACGGGGTCCGCCAGGGGTCCTCCTACGCGGCGCTGATGCTGACTGGCAGCCACGGCGTGCGGATGCAGTACGACTACCGCCATGACATCGCCGGCAGCGCGAGCAGTGCCGGCAAGGTCTCGGCGCGGGCGCCGCGTTGGCTGCGGCTGACGCGGTCGGGCGAGACCATCACCGGCCACGAGTCCGCCGACGGCAAGCAGTGGGCGACGGTCGGCACGGCGAAGTTGTCCGGGCTGCCCAAGACCGTCCAGATCGGCCTCTTCGCCACTTCCCCCGGCGACCTGACACTGCGGTCCGTCGGCCTCGGCGGCGCCACGGAGGAGACCCGCTTCACGCAGGCCGGCGGTGCCTTCGACCACGTCAGTCTGAAGGGCGCGGCGTCAGCCGGGGGCTGGAGCAGCGAGGCCGTCGGCGAGATGAACCACACCGACTGGGAGAAGTACCACAAGGCGTCCGGGGCGGTGATCGAGGCGAACGGCACGATCACGGTCACCGGCACCGGCGACATCGGGCCGGTAGGGACGGAGGGCGGCCGCCCCATGGAGCGCATCCTCGTAGGCATGCCGCTTGGATTGCTCGTGGTCCTCGTGGTCGCGGTGCGGTTCGTCACTTCCCAGTACCGCCGCGAAGCCGCCGGCGGCGCGTTGGTCACCCGGGGGGTGCTCGCGGCGAAGGCCGTCGTCGTCGGAGCCGCCGCCTTCGTGACCGGTGTCCTCGCCGTGGGCACCGTAGTTCCGGTCGGCCTGGCGATCCTGAAGGCGAACGGGATCCCCGTCATCGGGGTTTCCGCGCTCACCGCAGTGCGGGTCGTCGTCGGCAGTGCCACCGCGCTCGCCCTCGCGGCCGTGCTCGCTCTCACGCTCGGCGCCATGATTCGGCGCGGCCGGCTCGCGAGCCTCGTCGCCCTCTCGGCGATCGCGGTCCCGTACGCCGTGACCGCCTTCCCGCTGCTGGCCGACGGCCTGTCACAGTGGCTGCTGCGGGTCACCCCGGCCGCCGGCTTCGCCGTCCAGCAGACACTCATCGAATATCCGCAGGTCGTCTCCCACTACGCGCCCTCCGCCGGCTACTTCCCGCTTCCGTGGTGGGCCGGGCTCGCTGTGCTGTGTGCGTACACGGTGATGGCTCTGGGCCTTGCTCTGAGCCGCCTGCCGCGGAGCGACGAGCGGGCCGAGCAGCCCGTGGACTGAGGGTTCCGCATCCCGTGACAGCCCCGGGCACACCGGGCGCGTACGCCGCAGTGCTCGGCCGCCGCCGCCCCGTTCCCCTTCCCATACCCCGGCTTCGGCTTCGGCTTCGGCTTCGGCTTCGGCGCCCGACCCCGGCAATCACCCTTCGGTCGTACCCCAGCATCACCCCTGCGGCGGAGCCGAGTTCGCCCGCAGAGCGATTCACCAGGCGCCGCTGCCCGGAATCCTCGTCACCGAGCGGTCAGCACCAGCCCACCAGGTCGAGGACACCCATGCAGCAGCTCCACCACACCGAAGAACCCACTGCCATCCGCCCCGGTCGATACCGACGACTCCGCGCCGCGTGGCAGGCCGCACACCTACCCGTCGCCGGAGTATCCCGCCGGATACAACTGGCCGCCTACACCATGCCGTACACCGTGCTGCCCGCCGGCATCTGGCGGCTGCTGGCCGCCTTCGATCGTGGGATCCCACTCGGCGAGCGGGCTTATATCGTCTTCCTGTCGGTCCTGTCCGAGACCCTCGCGTTCACCGGGATCGGTCTGATCGCCCGCTGGGGCGAGGTGTTCCCCCGCTGGATCCCGGTCCTGCGCGGCCGCCGGATCCCGCCGATGGCAGTGGTCGTGCCGGCCGCCCTCGGGGCCACGATCCTCACGCTCGTCTTCACCCTCCTGTTCCCCGTCTCCGAAATCCGGGGCACCACCCTCCAGGGCAACGCGCTGTCCGCCGACTCCCCGAGCCTGGCCACCGGCTGGGAAGCCGCCTGGTACTACGTCTGCTATGCACCGCTGAGCCTGTGGGGCCCGTTGCTGACCGTGCTGACCGTCGCGTACTGGCGGCGCCGTCGCGCCCGCCGGTAACGCGAGCAACGGTCCCGGCATCGGTATTCCTGAAGCATGCGGCGGTCACAGGGCGTGCGGAGGTGCGAACGGGATCTGATTGCCTCGATTTAGGGTTTGTGCCTCGTGAATACAGTGATGCACCCTTTTGCGCCGTATCGACGCCTCCTCCCGCCTGTTTGGCTTGTTCCTGCGCACGGCCACCCCGTTCACCACCGGCCGTTCTGCTCACTTCTGTTCACGTCCCGGGAGGGAAAGTGTCCGTACCGGACAACGTCACCGGCCCCGCCACCGAAGAGCCCGATCTCGAAGCACCCGCAGACAGTGCGCTCACCAGCCTCGGCACCAAGGCCGCCCGCCAACTGGCGACCACCACCAAGTCCGTGCCACAGATGCAGGCCATCACCTCGCGGTGGCTGCTGAAGACGCTGCCGTGGGTGGACGTCAAGGGCGGCACCTACCGGGTCAACCGGCGCCTCCAACTCCGTGTCGGCCGGGGCCGCGTCCAGTTCGACCAGAACGGCGCGGACGACATCAAGGTGATCCCCCAAACCCTCACCGAGTTGCCCGTCCTGCGCGGTTACGCCGATATCGACGTCCTCAAGGAGATCGCCGGCCGCTTCCGCGTCCGGGAGGTCCGGGCCGGCCAGATCCTCTTCGAGGCAGGACAGCCCGCCACCGAGGCGTACCTCGTCGTCCACGGCCGGTTCACCCGGTACACGGCCGGCAAGTACGGCGAGGAGGAAGTCATCGGCGTCATCACGGACGGCGACCAGATGGGGGACGAGGCGATCGGCCGGTCCGACCCGCAGTGGCAGAGCTCGGTGCGGGCCGAGACGGCAGGCGTGCTGATGGTGCTGCCCTGGAACGTGATCCGGGAGTTCACCGACCGGGCTCCGTCCCTCGCCGCACACCTGGCGGCGTACGCCGAGCGGCAGCAGCGGCCCACGAACCGCAAGGGAGAGGCCGATGTGCCGGTACAGGCGGGGCACGTCGGCGAGCCGACGCTGTCCGGCGGCTTCGTCGACTACGACCTCGCCCCGCGCGAGTACGAACTCTCCCTGACCCAGACCGTGCTCCGGGTGCACAGCCGGGTCGCCGATCTCTACAACGACCCGATGGACCAGGCCCAGCAACAGATCCGGCTCACCGTGGAGGAGATTCGCGAACGCCAGGAGTGGGAGCTGGTCAACAACCGGGAGTTCGGACTGCTGCACAACACCGACTACGGCCAGCGCATCAGTACCTACACCGGCCCGCCGACCCCCGACGACATGGACGAGCTGTTGTCCATGCGCCGCAAGACCCGGCTGTTCCTGGCCCACCCGAAGGCGATCGCCGCCTTCTTCCGGCAGTGCAACAAACGCGGCCTGGTGCCGGGTACCGCGCATGTCGACGGGCACGAGGTCCCCGCCTGGCGCGGCGTCCCGATCTTCCCGTGCGGCAAGATCCCGATCAGCGAAACGAACACCAGCAGCATCATCGCGTTGCGCACCGGCGAGGCGGACCAGGGAGTCGTCGGCCTGTACCAGACCGGCATCCCCGAGGAGTTCCAACCGGGCCTGAACGTCCGCTTCATGGGAATCGACCAGTCCGCGGTCATCCGCTACCTCATCACCGCCTACTACTCGGTGGCCATCCTCGTGCCCGACGCGGCCGGCGTCCTGGAGAACGTCCAGATCGGCCGGAGCAGCGACTGACCAGGTGGAGTACCAACCATGAGCACGCCCTCGCACACCGCCACCGGGTTCTCCTTGCCCGGTCCGCCGAGCCTCGCCCGCTCCTCGCGGGCCCGACGCGGCGGAGCCGTACCCGGGCTGACCTACCGGCCCGCCGCCCCCGCCGATCCGGAGAAGGTCAAGGAGATCGACCGCAGGCTGGAGGCCTGGGCCCGCCGACTGGATCTCTTCCCCGCGCAGTGGACGGGGGATTTCGCGCAGTTCCAGTTCGGCCGGGCCGTGGTCCTGCAGCATCCCGGTGCTGCCGATCTCGAACGGCTCACCGCCGCGGGCGAGTTGCTGCTGGCCGAGAACCTCGTCGACAGTTGCTACTGCGAGGAGGACGAGGGCCGGGGCGGCGCACGGCGCGGACTGGCCGGCCGGCTGATCATGGCCCAGTCGGCCCTCGACCCGTTCCACGGCACCGCCGAAACGGAAGCGGAGTGGCGCCACGGCGTGCAGGCCGACGGCCCCTTGCGCTCCTACCACTGGGCCCTCAAGGACTACGCGGCCCTCGCCACTCCCAGCCAGACCGACCGGTTCGTCCATGACATGGCCCGGTTGCACCTCGGCTATCTGGCCGAGGCCTCCTGGGCCGAGACGCGGCACGTACCGCAGGTCTGGGAGTACCTGGTCATGCGGCAGTTCAACAACTTCCGCCCCTGCCTGTCCATCGTCGACGCCGTGGACGGCTATGAGCTGCCCGAAGCCCTCTACGCGCGCCCCGAGGTCCAACGGGTCACCGCCCTGGCCTGCAACGCCACCACCATCGTCAACGACCTGTACTCCTTCACCAAGGAACTGGCCAGTGACCCGACCCACCTGAATCTGCCGCAGGTGGTCGCCGCCAACGACCAACGCGGGCTGAAGGCCGCCTACCTCAAGAGCGTCGAGATCCACAACCAGATCATGGAGGCGTTCGAGACGGAGTCAGCGCCGTTGTCCGCCGCCTCGCCCCTCCTGGAGAGGTATTGCCGGAGCCTGGCCGACTGGCTCGCCGGCAACCACGAGTGGCACGCCACGAACACCGACCGTTACCACCTGCCGAACTACTGGTAGCCCCAGACACGCACCACCGCAAGGAGTCACGTTGACCATCGCTCACGCCGACACCGCCCGCACACCGGTGCCGACCCAGTCCACGTACCAGTCCCGTGTCGCGGACTACTGGAACGCCGAGGAAAACCCGGTGAATCTCGAACTCGGAAAGCTCGACGACCTGTACCACCACCACTACGGCATCGGGGACGCCGACTGGTCGGTACTGGAGGAAACCGACCCGGAGCGCCGCCGCGAGCGGATCGTCGCCGAACTGCACCGGCTGGAGCACGCCCAGGCCGAGCTGCTCGCTTCTCACCTCGGGGACCTCTCCCCCACCGACCGCGTCTTCGACGCCGGCTGCGGTCGCGGCGGCGGCAGCGTGGTCGCGCACCTGCGGCACGGCTGCCACGCCGACGGCGCCACCATCTCCGCCAAACAGGCCGACTTCGCCAACGAACAGGCCCGCAAGCGCGGCATCGACGCCAAGGTGCGCTACCACCACCGCAACATGCTCGACACCGGCTTCGCCACCGGCGCCTACGCGGCGTCCTGGAACAACGAGTCGACCATGTACGTCGAGCTGGACCTGCTGTTCGCCGAGCACGCACGGCTGCTGCGGCGCGGTGGCCGCTACGTGGTGATCACCGGCTGCTACAACGACGCCTACGGGCGCGCCTCCCGCGAGGTGTCCCTCATCAACGCCCACTACATCTGCGACATCCATCCCCGCTCGGCGTACTTCCGTGCCATGGCCCGCAACCGGCTCGTCCCCGTGCACGTCCAGGACCTGACAGAGGCCGCACTCCCGTACTGGGAGCTGCGCCGACAGGCCGACCACCTGGTCACCGGCATCGAGGACACCTTCCTGAACGCCTACCGCAACGGCAGCTTCCAGTACTTGCTGATCGCCGCCGACCGAGTGTGAGTCGTCCGGGGCTGCGCCGTGCACGGCGCAGCCCCCCCTGTGGTGTCTTGCTGCGCGTCTCAGGCCGTTTCCGTGCGCATGCCGTGGTCCCGGGCCGGCGGGGCGAGTGCGGCGGCCGGCGCTCGCTGCTGCGGGTCCCGTCGGTGCTGCCGAACTGAGCGCTTCCGGTGTCGACTTGCACCTCCGCCCCACTATTCCGTCTTGCTAAGTACCGGTAGTCAGCGATACGGTGTACCGGTACCCAGTAACACTGAATAGCTCAGGGAGGAGGTGTTTCCATGACCAAGCTGATGACGGAGATGCTCAAGGGCACTCTGGAGGGCATCATCCTCGCCTCCCTGTCCGGCCGGCCCGCCTACGGCTACGAGATCACGGCACGGCTGCGGGAGCAGGGTTTCTCCGACATCGCCGAAGGGACCGTCTACGCGCTGCTCGTCAGGCTCGAGAAGCGCGGCCTCGTCGACGTGGAGAAGGTCCCCTCCGAGAAGGGGCCGCCGCGCAAGGTGCACTCCCTCAACGCTCAGGGCCGGGAGTACCTCGAAGAGTTCTGGAGGACGTGGAGCTTCCTCACGGAACGACTGGAACAGCTCCGCGAAGGGGGCAAGTAACCATGTCCGATGTCGAAAAGAGCGGCTTCATCTCGAAGATGATCGGGCCCAAGAAGCGCTGGAGGGCGTACAAGGCGCGCTCGCGCCGGCTTCCCGAGGACTACCGCACGACGGTCGAAGCGATCGAGCGGTACCTGATGCACTTCGTGCCGATCGACGACGACAGCAACGCGTCGATGTTCGATGACCTCGCCGATCTCTTTGAACAGGCCGCAGCGAACGGAACGCCGATCCGCGAGATCGTCGGGGAGGACCCCGTGGAGTTCGTCGAGGCGTTCGTCCAGAACTACTCGGAGGGTGGCTACGTCCCCACCCGTGAGCGGAAGCGGCTGACCGACGCCATCGAGCGCGCCGCCAGCGGCAACAACGGAAGAGAAGACAAGGCAGTCTGACAACGCCACCGCACAGCCTGCTCGGGACCCGAGCAGCACTTTCGTCGACCGGCTGCACCACGCGGCCACGGGGTCATGCCCGGCCGTGGCTTCGTACATGGCAAGCAGCGGCGTTTCGACGGGACTTCGGGCAGCACCACGGCCGGATCGGCACTGCGTCCGATCGCGCCGTCGCGGACTCCCCGCCGCCGGCCGGCTTCTCGCCGCGTGTCAGCGGCCGCGTCAAGACGGCAACAGCCGGCATCAGAGCGCCTGGTGGATGCCATGAGCGGCACGCCGGAACGGGTCTCGCAAGAGAGCACACCGTTCCTATCGAGCACTATTCCAAGGAGATTCATGAGGGGAAAAGGCAACAGCGGCTTCTCCGAAACAGGGCTGCGCAGACTGCGCCAGGTACTGGCGCGGCATGTCGAGAGCGGGAGGATACCCGGGCTCGTCGCCCTGGTCAGCCGGGGTGAGGAGACCCACGTCGAAGCGCTCGGGACGATGCGCCATGACGGTGGCGCGCCGATGCGCCGGGACACCATCTTCCGCATGGCCTCCACGACCAAGCCGGTCGCGGTGGCGCCGGTGATGGTTCTGCTCGATGAGTGCCGGGTGCGGTTGGAAGATCCGGTCGATGAGTGGCTGCCGGAACTGGCCGACCGGCAGGTGCTGAAGCGGGCCGACGGCCCGCTTGACGACACCGTCCCGGCGCGGCGACCGATCACCGTCCGGGACCTGTTGACCTCCACCTTCGGGCTCGGCATAGATATGACGTCGCCTGGCTCCCCCATCATGCAAGCGCTCTTCGAGCAGGGGGTCTACGGCCAAGAGGATGGATGGCTGTTGCCGGAAGCGGGGCCGGATGAGTGGATGCGCCGCCTGGGCGAGTTACCGCTGGTGTACCAGCCGGGAGAACGCTGGCAGTACAACGTCAGTAACGACGTGCTCGGCGTGCTCGTCGCCAGGGTCACCGGCCAGCCGTTCGAGACGTTCCTGCGCGAACGCATCCTCGACCCACTGGGCATGAAGGACACCGGTTTCCATGTGCCCGCCGACAAGATCGCACGGCTGCCGCCCCTGTACGCCCCCGACATGCAGACCGGAGAGTTCCTCGTGGAGGACGAGGCCGAAGGGGGACATCACAGCCTGCCTCCGGCGTTCCCGTCAGGCGGCGGAGGACTGGACTCCACCGTCGACGACTATCACGCCTACTTCCGGATGCTGCTCAACGGCGGGATGCACGGCCATCAACGGATCCTGTCCCGGCCCTCCGTTGAGCTGATGACCACCAACCGCCTCCTGCCCGAGCAACTGGCCGCCCGAGAGGCCTGGGGCCGCAACGCCGTCCACTTGGCGTACGGCCTGGGGCAGCACGGCGGCTGGGGCTTCGGGATGGCGGTGCGCACCCACCGTGGTGACTTCGCGCCCGTCGGCCAGTTCGGCTGGGACGGCGGAGCCGGCACCACCACCTACGCCGACCCGCACAACCGGCTCGTCGGCATCCTGCTCACCCAGACCGGGATGTCCACCCCGGATTCGGCACGGGCCATCCACGACTTCTGGACCACCCTCTACCAGGCAATCGACGACTGACCTGCCTGCCTGACCTGCCTGCCTGCCTGCCTGCCTGGTCAGTCCGGGGCACCGCTCAGTCGCGCGTCACGGTCAGATCGAGGAAGTGGGTGGCGCAGGAGATGCACGGATCGTGGTTGCGGATCGTCCGTTCGCACAAGGCGGTCAACTCGGCGTCGGTGGCAGCCGGCCTCGCGTCGAGGCGTTCCTGCACCGCGCGGCGCAGGTCCTGTTCGATGGCGGCCTGGTTCTGGGCGGTCGGCGGGACGAGGGCGGCCTCGGAGACGGTGCCTTCCGTGTCCAGGGTGTAGCGGTGGTAGAGGAGGCCGCGGGGGGCCTCCGTCGCGCCGTGGCCGGTGCCCGCCCGCGCGGGCACGTCGACGTACGGGCGCGGTGGGGGCTCGTAGGCGTCGATGAGGCGCAGTGCCTCGCCGACCGCGTAGCGGACCTCGATGGCGCGCACGATGATGCTGCGGAAGGGGTTGCGGCACACCGCGCCCTCGCGCGGGTCACCGAGTCCGGCTTCCTGGGCAGCCTGCAGTACCTCAACGGGCAGCCAGCGGCCGCTGATCGCGTAGCGGGCGAGCGTCCCGGTGAGATGGCGGTTCCCGTCGAGCCGGGAGTGCAGGCCGGTGGAGTGCGGCACCTGGGTTTCCACGACGTGGTCGGGGAACTCGTGCAGCGGGAAGGTGCGGGTGGGCAGTGCGCGGTCGCTGTCCGCGGGCAGACCGGCGGTGCCGGGAGCCGCCATCGCGGTGGGGACGCCGGAGTGGATGGCATAGGTGCCGGGCTCGGCGAGGGCGAACAGTTCGTTGTCGAGCCCGACGTCCGGGAAGTCGAAGCCGGCCACCCAGCGCACGGTCGCCTCGGCGTCCTCCCGGGCCCGCTTGAGCCGCTCCGCCAAGGGCCGCAGCTCCGCTTTGGTCGGCACGCTGTGGAATCCGCCGAGGCGAACGTTGATGGGGTGGATGGCGCGGCCGCCGAGCAGTTCCATGAGGGCGTTGCCGGTCCGCTTGAGCGCGAGCCCCCGCTCGACATGGGCGCGGTGGGTGCGGGCGAGGTCGATGACGCTGTCGGCGCCGAGGAAGTCGGGGGCGTGCAGCAGGTAGATGTGCAGGGTCTGGCTCTCGATCCATTCGCCGCAGTAGAGCAGTCGGCGCAGGGCGGCCAACTGCCCGTCCACCGCGATGCCGCAGGCGTCCTCGATCGCGCGGCAGGCGCTCATCTGGTAGGCGACCGGGCAGATGCCGCACACCCGGGAGGTGATGTCCGGGGGCTCTGTATAGGAGCGCCCGCGCAGGAATGCCTCGAAGAAGCGCGGAGGTTCGTAGATCTTCAGCCGCGCCTCGGTCACCTCGCCGTCCTGGAGACGCAGATGCAGCGCGCCCTGGCCCTCGACCCGGGCCAGGGACTCCACCCGCAGCACCTTCGATTCCTGGTGGCTCACTCGGTGAGCTCCTTCCGTGCGGCCGCCTCGAACTGCGGCGCTGCGGTGTTGAAGGTGCTCAGCACCCGCACCACGTCGAGGGTGTCCATTCCGTCGCGCCGCAACAGCGGGATGAACGAGGGGAAGTTGGTGGAGTTCGAGGGGCCGAAGCAGCCATAGCAGCCCCGGCCGTACGCGGGGCACAGCGCGCCGCAGCCGGCATGGGTGACGGGGCCCAGGCAGGGCGTGCCGTGCGCGACGGTCACGCAGACGGTGCCGCGCCGCTTGCATTCGAAGCACACGCTGTGCTTCGGCACATCGGGCGTCCGGCCGGCGAGGTAGGCCGTGATGACCTCGACGAGCTGGCCACGGTCGATGGGACAGCCCTGAAGTTCGAGGTCCACGGGGACATGGGCGCTGATGGGGGTGGAGGTGGCGAGCGTGTCGATGTAGTCCGGGCGCGCGTAGACCGCGGCCTGGAACTCGGCGACGTCGGCGTAGTTGCGGAGCGCCTGGACGCCGCCCGCGGTGGCGCAGGCGCCAATGGTGACCAGACGACGGGAGGCGGCGCGGATCTGCTGGATCCGTCGGGCGTCCGCTGCGGTGGTGACCGAGCCCTCGACCAACGACAGGTCGTACGGTCCCGGGCCGGGTGCA
Organism: Streptomyces sp. NPDC059649; assembly: GCF_042734445.1. NCBI lineage: Bacteria > Bacillati > Actinomycetota > Actinomycetes > Kitasatosporales > Streptomycetaceae > Streptomyces > Streptomyces sp. NPDC059649. The sequence goes on along the minus strand of NZ_JBHWDV010000007.1, from coordinate 97,767 downwards.
CTGGACGCCTCCAGGAAATGGGTGATCTCCACCCGCCCGGCGATGCCGAGGAGTTCGTCCTCGCAGTCGAGCAGGGTGAGCTGACAGCCGTCGCAGGAAGCGAACTTCCACACGCCGAGCCGCGGACGCCGGTCGGACGTGGGCGTCATGTCACAACTCCCTTACGGAGAGCAGGGTTTCGGCCTGGTCCCAGGTGACGACCGGCCCGTCCCGGCACAGCAGCAGCGGTCCGAGCTGGCAGTGACCGCAGTGACCGGTGCCGCAGTGCATGGTGCGTTCCAGGGACACCCGGATCCGCTCCGGCGCGAGTCCTCGGTGGGCGAGGTCGCGGGCAGTGGCCCGCATCATCACCTCAGGGCCGCAGAGGAAGGCCATCGCCTGGGTGACGTCGAACTCGGCCCGGTCGAGGAGGGTGGTCACCACACCCACGTCGCCCTGCCAGGTGTCGTCGGGACGGTCGACCGTGACCTGGACCCGGGCGCCGACCGCCCGCCAGCCGTCGATGTCCCGTGCGCACACGAGGTCGGCAGGGGTGCGGGCGCCGATGAGGACGTTCAGCCGGCCGTATCCCTGCGGCCGGGCAAGCGCGGCCCGGACCAACGGTCGCAGCGGTGCCAGGCCGAGACCGCCGGCCACGACCACGAGGTCGCGCCCGGCGGCGGTGGGCAGGTCCCAGCCGGTGCCGAGCGGTCCGCGCACGCCGACCGTCTCGCCGGGCCGCAGGCGGTGCAGGGCGCCGGATACCGCTCCGACCGCGCGGACGGTGTGGGTGAGCCGGCTCCCTCCGATGTCGCTCAGCGACAGCGGGATGTCACCGACCCCGAAGGCGTACACCATCGCGAACTGGCCGGCGTGGAACGGCGGCAGCGCGGTTGCCACGGGTTCCAGGACGATCTCGGCGGTGTCGGAGGTCTCCTCCGTACGTCCGACCACCCGGTAGGGAAAAGGAGTCAGGGTAGGGCGGACGGATGTCATGAGGGCTTCCCTTCAAGCCGTGGGAGCCTTACGGCCGGGCGGGCCGTAGAGGTCCAGAAGGCGGGTACGCGCGGCTCTCAGGCGCCGGCCGATCGCGACCGCGGCGACGCACCGGGTGACCGCCAGACCGAAGGCCGGATCCGCGTCGATCGCGGCCCGGACCTGGAGTGCGTCGAACTCGTACGCCTGCACCTCGGTCCGTGTCTGCGCGCCCAGGTGCCACCGGTAGGGCTCGAACAGCCAGGACCAGCCCAGCAGTTCGCCCTCGCCGAGGGTTTCGACCACCGTCGGTCCGCGGCCCGGCTCGTACACGTCGAGGGCCACCAGACCGGCTCGGATGATCCAGAAACGGTCGGCGGTACCGCCCTCGTCGAAGATCCGGTCCCCCGGCGGGAAGAAGACGTCACGGGCGAAGCCGAGCAGCCGGTCGCGGTGTTCGGGTGGCAGGGCGCCGAGGATGCCGTGCGTGCCGTGCCCTTCCGCCGTCATGAGGGCACCTCGTCCGGTCCCGCGCCCGCCGCGCGCTCCGCGTGGAGGGCGTGCGCCTCTTCGGTGATGTCGATGCCGACCGGGCACCAGACGATGCACCGGCCGCAGCCGACACAGCCCGAGCTGCCGAACTGGTCGTACCAGGTGCCGAGTTTGTGGGTGGCCCACTGCCGGTAGCGGCTGCGGCCGGACTCCCGCACGGGCCCGCCGGGCAGGTGGGAGAACTCCAGGTCGAAGCAGGACTCCCAGCGTCGCCACCGCTCGGCGTGATCCCCCGTCAGGTCAGTGACGTCCTCGGCAGTGGTGCAGAAGCAGGTCGGACAGGCCATCGTGCAGTTGCCGCAGGTCAGGCAGCGCGAGGCGACGTCGTTCCAGCGGTCCGCGTGCAAGGTCTCGCGCATCAGCAGCTGCAGGTCCACGGGCGGCATGGTGCGGCCCATACGGTCCGCCGCCGCTGCCACACTCTGCCGGGCCGTCGACCCGGTCTTCTCGTCCGCAGGCCGGCGCGGCAGCTCAGCCAGCACCGCTGCCCCGTCGTCGGTGCCGGCACGCACCCAGAACCGGTGGTCGCCGTCCTCCGCCACCTCGGTCAGGGCCAGGTCGTATCCACCGTCCGCGGCCGGCCCCGTCCCCATGGACGTGCAGAAGCAGGTGGCTCCCGGTTCGGTGCATTCCGCGGCCACCAGGAACGCCCGTTCCCGTCGCGCGCGGTAGCGGCTGTCGACGTGCGGGCCACCGGCCAGCACACGGTCCTGCACGCCGATGGCCCGCAGGTCACAGGGCCGTACCCCGAGGAAGGCGTACGACGGGGGTGTCGGATCGTCCTCGGTGACGACCAGCGCCCCGTCGGCCTGCCGGTCCGCGGTCCACTGCCGCTCCCGCTGCGGATGCAGAAACGTCTTCCAGGACTGCGGCCCCGCACTGTGTGCGAACACCGCCCCGTCCTCACGCGGGCGCAGCCGGTAGTGCCCGGCCTCCAGCTCTACGCCCCACCCGTACGGCAGGTCGTCGCCGCCGGCAATTTCGGCCAGCACGATCGCCCCGTCGCGCACGGTCGGTCCGATGACCGTCCGGCCCCGGGCGGCGAGGACGCGGATCAGCGCGTCCAGACCGTCCGTGCCGATCACCGCGGTGGTTCCGTCGCCCGTCATCGTCCGCCTTCCGGCACTGGATCATCCCCGCGAGGCCATTGTGTGCGGCGCTCCGCACGAAACCCGGGCCGACGGTCCCGCCCTGCCCCCATACGGCCCTCTCGGTCGCCCGGACGGGTCTGGGCCGGGCCACGGAGAGGGCCCTGGCCGGGAGAGCATCACGTCATGGATGCTTCTGCCGCCGTCCTACGGACCGCCGTCATCGGGGTCGGCAACGAGTACCGGCGCGACGACGGCGTCGGCTGGGCGGTCGTGGACTGCCTCGCGCAACGAGGGCAGCCGCGGCCGCTCACCGGCGTCAGGCTCGCCCGTACCGACGGCGACCCGGCGCGTCTGATCAGCGCGTGGGAGGACGTCCAGCTGGCCATCCTCGTGGACGCCGCTCACGCCCGCCCTGCCCGGCCGGGGCACGTACACCGCCTCCGGTTCGCCGGTGAACTACCGTCCGCGCCCCATGGTGGAGCCGGCTCGCACGGCTTCCCGCTGGGCGACACCCTCCGCCTCGCCCGCGCACTGGACCGGCTTCCGGGAGAGCTGCTCGTCTACGCCGTCGAGGCTGCCGACACCGGTCTCGGCACCCTGATGTCACCGAAGGTCGCGGCTGCCGTGGAGCCGCTCGCCCGGCGCATCGAGGAGGATCTTCTGCGGCACTCCCGGGCCGGTCGGTGACGCCCGATGCCGTGCACAGGGCCGGGCGTCCTCCGCCGGTCGCCGACCGGGCTCCCGGTGGGGGGCCGTTCGGCCCTCACCTGAGCTCCTCGCGCGTGCCACGGTCGAGGTACAGGCGAAAGGGGTGCGTCATGCCCCTGCAGACGATCCGCCGGTTGTGGCTGCGCAGCCCGCTCAAGCGCGGCACCGACGTGGCCGAGGCGTGGATGCTCCTGGTCACCTCGGTGCTGCTGGCCGTTGTGCCGCCGACCGCCGGCATCACATGTGCCGGTGCGGTGAATGCTGCGATACAGCCCGAGAGCCACGGCTGGAAGCGGGTGTCCGCCACGCTCACGGCGGATCCCCCCGCTCGTATCGGTCTGAACTCCGCGGACAACCCGGGCGGCCGCGTCCTCGCCACCGTGCGGTGGACGACCACGGACGGCACGGTACGAACGGGTGAGACGGCCGTGGCACAAGGTCTGCGGGCGGGCGATCGGGCCACCGCCTGGCTCGACCGGCACGGAGCGCTCGTGCGCACCCCTGTCACGTCCGGAGACGCCGTCGTCCAGAGCATCGCGGTCGGTGTCGTCACCGCTTCCGGCACCGCTCTGCTCATCCTCGGCGCGAACAAGGCCGGGAATGTCCTGCTGAACCGTCGCCGATACGCCCAGTGGGAGAAGGACTGGGCGGACGCGGACTCCGCCTGGCGGCCCCGGCGGCCCTGAACGCGGCACATGTGCCGTGAGCCGGACGAGCCGTGGAGGCCCTGGATCCCTGCGGCGGCCGCGGACTACGCCGGATTTCGGTGCGGAGCCTCTTCCCGGTACGTGAGGCGGTCGACCACCGCGGTGACACCGTCGACCTGCCGTGCCGTCCGTACCGCGATGGCTGTCGTACCGCTGTGCTCCAGGTGTCCGCTGAGTATCACCAGACCGTCATGAACCGCGACCTCCACGCTCTGCGGGCTCAGACACAAGGCGCGTACCACGATCTCTTCGACCACTTCGTTGCGCCTCGCTCATGAGGCGGGCCGCCCGGACGACGGAGTCGTCGGCACGGACCGTACGCGCCGGAACGGACATCACCGCACCGGCGGTGAGCACGCCGTCCGCGGATGTCGTCCGCCGGTCGCCCTCCACGTCGGTGGCCGAAACGACGCCGATCACCCGTCGTCGGCGTCCACCACGGGCAGGCCGTCGATACCGTGTTCCGCCAGCCACCGTGCCACGTCCTCGACGGGTCTCCCGCTCCGGGCGCTGACGACCTCGTCGGTCATGATGCTTCCGCCCCGTCGGCGCTTCATCTCGCCCTGCTCTCATGTCAGTTGTCCGGGCCTCATGGCAGCCGGCGCAGATAAGGGTCACGGGCGTGGCGCGGCAGCAGACGGACCCGGGCGTCCACCACGGTGATGCCGTCCGGCCTGGCGATGACGGGATTGCACTCCGCCTCGGCGAGCTCGGGCAGGTCGTCGGCCATCCGGGAGAGGCGTGCCAGCAGGTCCTCCAGGCCACCGACATCGGCCGGCGGGCCGCCCCGGTAGCCGAACAGCAGAGGTGCGCAGCGCGGGGCGACGAGCAGTTCGCGGATGTCGGTGTCGGTGAGCGGGGCGAGCCGCGCGGCATGGTCGGCGAGCAGTTCGCTGGTGGTACCGCCGAGCCCGAAGACGACCAGGGCGCCGAAGACTTCGTCCTGGACGACGCCGGCCAGCAGCTCCGTGCCGCGGGCGGCCATCGGCTGGACGAGGACTCCGGTCAGGCCGGGGCCAAGACGCGCGGTCAAGTCCTGGTAGGCGGAGCGAACTTGCTGCTCACCGCGCAGATCGAGAACGACGGCACGCCGGTCGCTCTTGTGCAGGAGGTCGGGCCCCTGAGCCTTCACCACCACGCCCCCGTCGGGGGCCGCCAGCCTCGCGGCGGCATCCACCGTTTCCTGTTCGGTGCGGGCGGACACCTGCGGCAGACAGGGCATGGCGTAGCAGGCGAAGAGCTGTTCGGTCTCCCGCGCGTCCAGCCATCCGCCGGCCGGGGCCCGCCCGAGGATCGCTTCCACAAGGGCGCGGGCCCGCGGGGAGTCGACGCCGGCCGGCTCCGGGACACTGCCCGCCGGCCTGGCCAGCCAGCGGGCGCGGTCGACGGCGTGGCTGAGCGCCCGGGCCGCGGATTGCGGTTCGCCGTAGGAGGGCACGGTCCGTCCGTCGTCCGTACGGAGAAGCCGGATGCGTTCCCTCTGGTCGAGCCGCACCGCCACGACGGGCGGGTACGCCGGTCCCTCCGGCGCCTGGCACGTCAGAGCGGTGACGAGGTCGGCGCCCACCGCCGAGGCCAGTGCGGTCGGTACCAGGGCGACCAGGACCGCATCCACCGCCGCGGACCGCGCGATCCGGTCCAGGCACCCGCGCAGGGTCTGTACGCTCACCGCCGGTGTGAGATCGACGGGGTTGGCTGCTCCCGCACCGCCGGGAAGCATCGCGAGCAGTTCGCCCATCAGGTCCGGTGGCAGTTCGGGGACGGTCAGCCCCGCGTCCGCACACGCGTCCGCGGCGAGCACTCCCGCGCCGCCGGCGTTGGAGACCACGGCGACCCGTCCCCCCGCGGGCAGCGGCTGGGAGTGCAGCAGCGCCGCGGCGTCCAGCAGCTCGCCGAGGGTGCGGGTGGCGGTGATGCCGGCCTGGGCGAACAGGGCCCGGCGGGTCATGGTCGGCGTCGCCGCGGCCGCGGTGTGCGAGCCAGCGGCCCGACGCCCGGCCTCCGAGCGCCCGGCGTCGACCGTCAGCAACGGCATACGACGTGCGACGCGCCGGGCCGTACGGGAGAAGGCGCGGGGGTTGCCGAACGACTCCAGGTGCAGGAGCCCCAGATCGGTCCGGCCGTCGCACTCCCACCACTGCAGCATGTCGTTGCTGCTCACGTCGCGTTTGTCGCCGAGCGAGACGAAGCTGGAGATGCCGATGCCCAGGTGCGCGAGGCCGTCCAGGAGCGCGATACCGACCCCGCCGGACTGCACGGCGACCCCCGCGGTGCCCGGCACCGGCGCGGTGACCGCGAAGGTCGCATTCATACGGACCGGCTCTTCGGTATTGGCGATCCCCAGACAGTTGGGGCCCACCAGCCGCATCCCCCAGTGGCGGCAGACGGCCGTCAGTTCCGCCGCCTGACCCGCGTCGAGACCGGAGGTCACCACCACCAGTGCTCCGACGCCCGCTCTGCCGCACTGGTCCGCGGCCTCGGGAACGGCGGCAGCGGGGATGGCGAGGACGGCGAGGTCGGGCGGCTGCGGAAGCTCCGCGACGGACGCGTACGCCGGGATCCGCAATACGGCGTGCGCATGCGGGTTGACCGCGTGGAGGCGCCCGGCGAAGTGTGCCTCCCGCAGATTGTGGAGTATCGCCCGTCCGACCGACCCCGGCCTCGTGCCGGCTCCGATGACGGCGATCGACCGGGGGCGCAGCAGCGGCCGCAAGCTCGCGGTGTCGGCGGTACGGCCGCGGACGTCCAGCGCCGAGAGGTAACGCTCATCCGGCGCGAGCCGGATGACGCCGCGCACGGTGGTGCCGTCGTACTGCCGGGTGACACGTAGGCCGAGGTCGGCGAAGACTTTGTGGATGAGGTGGTTGTCGGCGAGTACGTCGGCGGTGAAGGCCTCGATCCCGTTCTCGCGTGCCACGTCGACGAGGTGTTCCAGCATCAGGGTGCCCACGCCACGGTGGTGGAAGTCGTCGGCGACCGCCAGGGCGATTTCGGCTGCTGCGGGATCGTCGACGGTCTCGTACTCGGCGACGCCGACCAGGCGGTCTCCGTGAAAGGCGAGCAGCGTGCGGTGCCCGGGGCGAGCGGGTGCGCAGAGCCGGTCGGCGGCCTGTTCGCCGGCGCGGCGGCTCACCGCGAAGAACCTGCTGCGCAGGTTGTCGGTGGACATCTCGTCGTAGAGCCGGAGTACCCGTCCGCGGTCCTCCGGGCACGCCGGGCGCAGCCGTATCGTGCTGCCATCGGTGAGCAGTGCGCAGACCTCGCGGGTAGGCGGTGCGGTGTGTGCCATGGCAATGGCCTCCGGGAGGTGCCTGCGTCGGACGGCTGCGGCTCAGGAACGGGATCGCGTCGGCTCGGGCCACGTCCGCACCCGGCCCGGTCCGGTGAGCTCGAACGTCACGTCCACGACGCCCTCGACCGCCCGCACCAGGCGGGCCGCCACGGCCATCAGCGCCCGGTCACCGATCGGGCCGCTGAGGGTGACCACCCCGTCGGTGACGTGGACCGCCACCTCGTCCGGCGTTCGGGGGAAGAGCCGGCCGACGATCTCCGTGCGCACTTCCGCCGCCAGGTCCTCGTCGGAGCGCAGGAACACCTTCAGCAGGTCGGAGCGGCTGACGATGCCCTGCAGCATCCCCGTGCCGTCGACCACGGGCAGTCGCTTGACGGACTTGCGGGCCATCGTCCGCGCGGCCTGGGCGACGGTGTCGCCCGCATGCACGGTCAGGGCGGGCGCACTCATCAACTCCCCCGCCGTCCGGGCTCCGGCCTTGCGCACATCGTCCGAGCGCCGCAGCTGCTCGGCACGGTCCGGGGCGTTCTCCCGGAACTCCTCCTTGGGCAGAAGGTCGGCCTCGGAGACCACCCCGACCACCCGGCCTTCCCCGGCAAGCACGGGCAGCGCGCTGACCTTCCACTGCTCCATGGTCTCGACGATCTCCTTGAAGCGTGCTTCCTGCCCGATCGCCACCACGGTCTGGGTCATCACATCGCTGACGGTGTAGGGCGTGTGCTCCATGACGCCTCCTTGGCAGGTCGGCCCGCCGTCGCACGGCCGTGGCCACACCTCCAGCCTGCCGTCCCCCGACCGCCCGGGGCAGGGGCCGTCCGGCCCTGAGGTTCAGCGGCCCGCCACCGGCGGCTCGGGCCGTGCGGACGGCGGGGCGGTCACGTCGAACGTCACGTCCACGACGCCCTCGACCGCCCGCACCAGGCGGGCGAGCACGGGGATGAGGGAGGTGTCCCGGAGCCGGCCGCTGAGCGTGACGACGCCCTCGGTGACGGTGACCTGCACATCCTTGGCCGGTGCCGTGAACAGCGCGCCGATGACGTCCCGGCGGATCTCCTCCGCGAGGTCATCGTCCGTGCGCAGAAAGACCTTCAGCAGATCGGCGCGGCTGACAATGCCACGCAGCACCCCCTGTCCGTCCACCACCGGCAACCGTTTGACGGACTCGCGCGCCATGATCCGTGCGGCTTGGGAGAGCGTGGCATCGGCGCGCACGGTGTGGGCCGGGCTGGTCATCAGCTCCCCGGCCGTGACCGCCTCGGCCCGCCGGACGTCGTCGACCCGTCGCAGTTGTTCCAGACGCTCCGGATCCGACTCCCGGAACTCCTCCTTCGGCAGCAGATCGGCCTCGGAGACCACCCCGACCACCCGGCCCCACCCCGCCAGGACGGGCAGGGCGCTGACCTTCCAGCGCTCCATGGTCTCGACGATCTCCTTGAACCGCGCCTCCCGGTCGACCGCGGCCACGGTCCTGGTCATCACGTCCCTGACGATGTGCGGGGTGTTCGGCATGGTGCCTCCTCAGTTCCCGCGTCGGTCGTGACACCTCCAGAGTGGGACGCAGGACGGGGGCCGGGCATGGGCCGCCCGGCCCCCATCCGCGGCTTCTCCGGGAGCGGAGAGCACGTCATCGGGGCGGCTCGGGACCGGAAGGCGCCGGGGGGAAGGTCACGGTGAACTCCGTGTGCCCGGGGCGGCTCGTCAGGGCGACCCGGCCGTGGTGGGCGGTGACGACGGCCTCCACGATGGCGAGCCCCAGGCCGGTGCCGCCGGCCGTGCGGGAGCGGCTGTGGTCGACGCGGACGAACCGCCCGAAGACCTCCGGCTGGATCTCCCGGGGCACGCCGGGGCCGTCGTCCAGGATCACCAGCCGGACGCCGCGGTCGTCGGTGGCGAGCCGCACCGTCACGGCGGTCCCCGGCGGGGTGTGCGTCCGGGCGTTGGCGAGCAGATTGCCGACGACCTGTTGCAGGCGGTGTTCGTCGCCCGTCATGTGCACGGCCGTCTCGGGGAGATCCAGCCGCCACCGGTGACGCGGGCCGACCGCCCGCGCGTCCTCGACCGCATCGAGCACCAGCCGGGTCAGATCCACCGGCTTGCGTTCCAGCGCACGGCCGGCGTCGAGGCGGGCGAGCAGCAACAGGTCGTCCACCAGCCGGCTCATGCGCTCCGACTCGGCCTGGATCCGTTCCAAAGAGCGCCGGATCTCGCCGGGTACCGGCCCGTTGTGCCGGAGGGCGAGTTCCGCGTGCCCTCGCACATTCGCCACCGGGGTCCGCAGCTCGTGACTGGCATCGGCGGCGAAGTGACGCAGCCGGTTCTCACTGGCGTGGCGGCGTTCCAGTGCGTTGCCGACGTGGCCGAGCATCCGGTTGAGGGCGGTGCCGACCTGTCCCACCTCGGTACGCGGGTCGGCCACCGGCACCGGCTCCGGCATCGCCACCTCTCCGCTGGCCAGCGGCAGCTCGGCGACCCGTGCGGCCGTGGTGGTGACGCGTCGCAGGGGCCGCAGCGAAAGCCGTACCCACAGCGCGCCCAGGACGCCGGTGACCACCAGCGCCCCGCCGAACACCGCGGCCTCCACGGCCTCCAGCCGGTGCACCGTTTCCTCGACCGGGTGCAGTGGCAGACCCGTGACCAGGACGTCACGGTCGTCGCCCGGTACCGCGTTGACGCGGTACCGGCCCAGAGTTGCCAGTCGGATGCTGTGGCCGGAACCGTCGAGGGGCAGGGACGCCAATGCGCGGCGGTCCTCGGTGGACAGCGGCACCCTGGCATCCGTCTGGTCCCGTACGACGGCCGCCTGGGTCGGTGTGCCGTGCAGCAACCGGGCGCCGAAGGTGCCGTCGGCCTGGCCGCGGGTGTCCGGCCGGTTGTCGGAGTCCGGCCGGGCCTCATGCTCCAGGCTCACCGCGAACCGCCCGGCGGAAGCGGAGAGTTGCTGGTCCAGGCGGCGCACCAGGAACCCTTCGAGCGCGACGACCGTGGTGATGCCGACCGCCAGGCAGGCCAGCGCCAGGAGCGTGACCAGACCGGCGGTCAGCTGGCTGCGCAGGGTACGCGGGACGAGCCGTCTCATGAGGGGTCCGGTTTGAGGACGTATCCGACACCGCGGACGGTGTGGATCATCGGGGTCCGGCCGGTGTCGATCTTCTTGCGCAGATAGCTGATGTAGAGCTCGACGACGTGTGACCGGCCGCCGAAGTCGTAGGACCAGACACGGTCGAGGATCTGTGCCTTGGACAGCACCCGCCGGGGATTGCGCATCAGGAAGCGGAGCAGCTCGAACTCGGTGCGGGACAGCTCGACGAGCTCACCGCCACGGAGGACCTCCCGCGCCTCCTCGTCCATCACGAGGTCGCCGACGACGAGCCGGTCGCCGTCCGGCTCGCGGGCCATACCGGCCCGCCGCAGCAGACCGCGCAGCCGCGCCAGCACCTCTTCCAGGCTGAACGGCTTGGTCACGTAGTCGTCGCCGCCCGCGGTGATCCCGGCGATCCGGTCCTCGACGGCGTCACGCGCGGTGAGGAAGAGGACGCAGACCGTCTGCAGTTCCTCCCGCAGCAGGCGCAGCACCTGGAGGCCGTCCAGGTCGGGCAGCATCCAGTCCAGGACGACGGCGTGCGGGCGAAAGGTCCGGGCGACGGCGAGCGCGGAGCCCCCGTCGGCGGCGCTGCGGACCTCCCAGCCCTCGCTGGCCAGGGCACCGGAGAGCACCTCGGTGAGGTCCGGCTCGTCGTCGACCACGAGGACGCGCACGGGCGAACCGTCGGCGGGCAGCGGGGCGGGGGTGCGGTGAGTGTGCATGGTGACTCCAGCATCCCTCGCCGGGTGGCGGGCGAAGGTATGAGCCGGCTCTGAGTTTCCTGTGAATCGTCCGGGGGTGACGTCGCTCAGAGGGTCCTCAGAGGTTGCGCTGCGACGCTGGCGCCGACCACGGAAGGAAAGCCTCATGAGCACCGTCTCCGCCACCCACCGGACCACCACCGGCCGCACCCCGCCGCGGTGGCCGCCGTCTCTCGCACCCCTGCTCGCGCACTTCGTGATCTGGACGGGGGCGGCCGGCGTGCTGGCACTGTGGTGGACCGGTACGGCGTCGGTGGTGGGTCCGGCGGGGTGGCTGACCGGTGCCGGCCGGATCACCGGTCTGCTGGCCGGCTACGCCTGCGCGGTGCTGGTCGCGCTGATGGCCCGCGTTCCGCTGCTCGACCACACCCTGGGCACCGACCGCCTGGCGCGCTGGCACGCCGCGGGCGGCCGCTACACCGTCTCGCTGGTGCTCGCGCACGTCCTGCTGATCGTCTGGGGCTACACCCTCACCTCAGGCAGCGGTGTCCTGCACGAGACGACCACGCTCGTCCTCGACTACCCGGACATGCTCAAGGCCACCGCGGGCTTCCTGCTGCTGGTGGGGACCGGTGCCGTCTCCGCGCGGTTCGCGCGCCGCCGGATGAGCTACGAGACCTGGCACTACCTCCATTTCGCCACCTACCTGGCGGTCTTCCTCGTCTTCGGTCATCAACTCTCCAACGGCGCCGACTTCGTGGGGCGACGGCCCGCCCAGCTCGGCTGGTACGCCCTGTACGCGGCGGTGGCCGCACTGATCGTCTGGTACCGCTTCGCCGTCCCGGTACGGCGTGCCCTGCGCCACCGCCTGCGGGTCACCGAGGTCCGCCCGGAGGCGCCGGGCGTGGTCTCCGTACACCTCACGGGCCGTCGGCTGACGGAACTCGGCGCCCGGCCGGGCCAGTTCTTCCGCTGGCGCTTCCTGGCGCCGGGCCTGCGGTGGACCGCCAACCCCTACTCCCTCTCCGCGCCGCCGCTCCCCCACCACCTGCGCATCACGGTGAAGGAGGCCGGCGGCCACAGCGCGGCCCTGGCCCGGTTGCGGCCCGGCACCCGGGTGTGGGCCGAGGGCCCGTACGGTGCCTTCACCGAGGCACGGCGGCGGCGCTCCAAAGTGCTGCTGCTCGCGGGCGGCGTCGGCATCACCCCGCTGCGCGCGCTCTTCGAAACCCTCCCCGGCGAGGTCACGCTCGTCTACCGGGCGCGGCGCCCCGAGGACCTCGCGCTGCGCACCGAGCTCGATGCGATCGCCGCGGCCCGCGGTGCGGCCGTCCACTACTTCGTCGACGAACCCGCCGCGTACTCCGCGCCGTTGACGGCACGCGCGCTCGGTCGCCTGGTACCGGACCTGGCCGCGCACGAGGTGTACCTGTGCGGCCCACCCGGCATGACCACCGCGGCCCGCCGTGCGCTGCGCGGTGCCGGCATACCCCGACGCCACATCCACCACGAGTCGTTCGAGTTCTGAGGAGCCCCTGTGCGCCGAGCCGTTCTGACCGCAGCGTCGACCAGCGCACTGGTCGTCCTCCTGCTCTCCCTCAAACCGCACCAGCCCGCCGCACTGACCGGCGACCCGGCCCAGGCGGGTGCCGCGCCGGCCCCGACGCCCTCCGGACATCCGTCCCAGGGCAGCCATCCGGCCGACGGCACCTACACCGGTGCCCCGATCAGCACCCGCTACGGCACCGTGCAGGTCGCCGCCACCGTCTCGCGCGGCCGGCTGACCGCCGTCAAGGTGCTGCACGCCCCGTCCGGGAACGGTCGTGACCGCGAGATCGCCGCCTTCGCGCTGCCGCGTCTGACGCAGGAGGCGCTGAGCGTACACAGCGCCCATATCGACGCCGTGTCCGGCGCCAGCTACACCAGTGCGGGATACATCCGGTCCCTGCAGAGCGCACTGGACCGGGCCGGTGTCTGAGGCCCGGCGCGGCCTGCGCCACGTCGAGCGGGTGATGGGCACGGTGTTCTCGTTCGACATCCGCGACGCCCGCACCGCCGCCGTCGAAGCCGCGGTGCGCGACGCCGTCGCCTGGCTCCACCACGTCGACGCGGTCTTCTCGACCTACCGTTCCGACAGCGCCGTCAGCCGGCTCGCCCGCGGCGAGATCGGACTCGACGACTGCCCCGCGGAGGTACGCGAGGTCCTCGACCTGTGCGCGCAGGTGGGACGCGCCACCCGTGGTTGGTTCAGCGCCGCCCCGGGCGGCACTCTCGACCCGACCGGGCTGGTGAAGGGCTGGGCGGTCGAACGCGCCGGACGGCTCCTGCGGGCGGCCGGTGCCCGCCACACGTGCGTGAACGGCGGCGGAGACCTCCAGCTCAGCGGGGAGGCCGCGCCCGGGCTCCCCTGGCGCGTCGGGATCGCCCATCCGCTGCGTCCGGGGGAGCTGTGCGCCGTCGTCACCGGCCGCGACCTGGCCGTCGCCACCTCCGGCAGCGCCGAGCGCGGCCCCCACATCCTGGACCCCCGCACCGGCGCCCCCGCGGCCGGCCCCGCTTCCGTCACCGTCGTCGGCCCCGATCTGACCACGACCGACGCCTATGCCACGGCGGCGTTCGCCATGGGCGAGGCGGCGCAGGACTGGCTGGAGAGGCTCGACGGTTACGAGGGCCTCGCGGTATCAGGTGACGGCGGAATCTGGTGCACGCCGGGCTTCCCAGGTATCTCGTGCGCGGGCGCCGACCGGGAGACGGAGGCGCGGCCGGCTTCGAGGACTCGGTCCGGGCGCGCACCGGCGACGAGCTGATGCGCGGGCTGTCTGCGGCCCCGGGCGGCGCCGAGTAGCCGGGCGAGGACCGGGCGCGCAGCATGAAGACACGACTCACACCACTCGCACACCCGGAGGTGAGCACGGTGAGCATGCCGTCCCGATATGGCCCCGGAAGCATGCTGGAGCGAACCTTCCCAGCCATGAACTGGGGGACCACGATCTCCTCGGAGTTCGACGACCTCTACAACCGCATGGGGCAGCTGCTGGAAACCGCCGGCACTCTGCCCGCCTCGGGCACCGAAGGGAACTGGGCGCCGCTGGCCGACATCCACGAAACCGACAACGCGTACATCGTCGAGGCCGAACTGCCCGGCGTGAAGCGCGAGGACATCGACGTGGAACTCGGCAACCGCGACCTGTCGATCACCGGAGAGTACCGGAAGTGCGAGCGTGAGGGCGTTCTGCGCCGCACCACCCGGCGGGCCGGCCGGTTCGCGTTCCGGACACTGCTGCCGGCCGACATCAAGACCGACGAGGTCACGGCGAGCCTGACCGACGGCGTGCTGACCGTCACCGTTCCCAAGGTGCGGGCCGCCAAGCCACAGCACATCGAGATCACCACCTGAGCCCGTCGGCCTCGGGCGCGGAGGCGGCCACCGCTGCGGGTGCCCGCCGTTCGACCGGGAGGCCGCAGCTGTGCAGGGAGAGGAACGACATGCTGGAGAGAGCCGAGGACGCACCCGCCGGCGTCGACGCGGTGAAGGCGATCGGAACCGTGTCGAAGAACGACTACGTGACCGTGATCGAACCGCTCATCGACAACGCACGCAGGGAAGGCCGCCGGATCCGACTGCTCTTCGAGATCGGACCCGAGTTCAAGTCGTTCACCCCCGCGGCCGGCTGGAAGGATCTCAAGGTCGGCCTGGGTGCCATGCGGCTGTTCGAGGGGTGCGCGCTCGTCACCGATACCCGCTGGATGCGCGAGTCCACCCGCATGACCAGCTTCCTGATGCCCTGCCCGGTGCGCGTTTTCGGCACCCAGGATCGTGCCGAGGCCCTGCACTGGCTGGCGTCGCTGCCCGAAGGACCCGGTATTTCCCATCGACTCCTGACCGAGTCCCAAGTGCTCGTGGTCGAAGTGGAGAGCCCGCTGCGGACAGCGGACTTCGACGCCCTGGCCCTGACCGCGGACGACTGGCTGAACACCCACGACGAGTTGGCCGGCGTGGTGTTCCATGCGCGCGAGTTCCCCGGCTGGGAGAACATCGGCAGCATGATCCGTCACGTGCGGTTCGTCCGCGACCACCACCGCAAGGTCAGGAAGATCGCGCTGGCGGCCGACAGCAAGGTCGCCTCCCTGGTACCCCAGCTCGCGAAGCACTTCGTCCAGGCCGACATCCGACGGTTCGGATACGACGAACTCGACGCCGCCCTCGCATGGGCCGCCGCCCCTCCGGAGCCGCAGGCATCCGGGGCGGGCTGACCCACCGGGCCGGCTGGATACAGCGTGCAGGATCGGCGGTCGGCCGGGCCGCGTACGCCTGGCCGGCGACGCACCCGCACGATGCTCTCCCCCATCGTCCGAGCGGGCGTGTCCCATTCGGCCGGACGGACCTGACCGGAGGCGCAGGTCAGGTCCGTTGGCCGGGTCACGCGGGCGCGAGCCGGTGGCCGGGTTACCGTCGGTCGGCGAGCGGTCGTCAAGGCGCGGCAGGTGGGAGGTGCTGTGGCGGTTCAGTCGCGGTCCCCTTCGACGGTTCTCCCCGTCGTTCTGGGGCTGGCCCTGGCGTTCACCATCACGGTCGTCGACCCGCTCGTGCTCAGCCTGAACCTGCCGCAGGTCAGCCGTGCCCTCCAGGTGCCGCCCCAGGTCGTCGGGGTCCTGGGAGGGGCGGCGACGCTGGTGGTGGCCGCCGCCGTCCTGGCCGTGGGCAGCCTCGGGGACGCCTTCGGCCTCAAGCGGCTGCTGATGCTGGGACTCGCCGGCGACATCGTGGTCAACCTGCTCGCCGCGCTCTCCCCCAACTACGGATTCCTGCTGGCCATGCGCCTGCTCGCCGGTCTGGTCCTGGCGGCGCTGGTGGGGGTGTCGCTGGCCCTGCTGAAGGTCTCGGTGCCGCCGGACAGGCGGCCGCAGGCCATCGGCATCTTCATGGCCACCGAGATGCTCCTGTGCGGGGTGATGCCCGCAGTCGGCGGGTGGGTGGCGGGGGCCGTCGGCTGGCGGTGGCTGTTCCTCGTCGCCCCGCTGATGTCGCTGGTCGCGCTCGGTCTGACGGTCCGGTACGTCCGCGAGCCCGACGCGGAGCAGCGTCGCAGACTCGACCTCTCCGGCGTCTGTCTGGTCGGCGTCGCACTGCTGGCTCTGGTCCACGGCATGGCGGAGGTGCAGAACGGCCTTTCCCGGCCCCAGGCCTGGGTGCCGTTGGTGATCAGCGCGGCCGCCCTCGTGCTGTTCGTGCTTCATGAGCGCCGGACGGCGCAGCCGGCCCTGAACCTGACGCTGTTCCGCAGCGCCCCGTTCACCGTGGCCGTGCTGGCGAACCTGACGATGAACTTCCTGGCCGCCGGGTTCAGTTTCTCCCTGGGGCAATTCGGCAGCGTGATCCTGGCGCTGCCACCGCGCACGATCGGCCTGCTGTTTCTGCCCGGGACGTTGGTGATTGCGGGCGCCGTCATCCTCACCGGGCACCTGGTCGGGAAGTACACCCCCCGGCCCGCCCTCATCACGGGCCTCATGGTGCTGGCGGCGAGCACGCTCCTGATGGCGGCCACCGCCAGTCCCTCGATGGCGCTGTGGGTGCTCGTGCTGGCCACCTGGCTCTGCAACCTCGGAGCGGTGGTCACCGCCACCGCGGTGTCCGAAACCGTCCTGTCGCACGCCCCGCCCGGGGAAACCGGTGCGGTGGCCTCCGTCCAGCAGGCGTTCGGAATGACCGGCTACGCGCTCGGCCCCACCATCTACCTGCTGCTCTTCAACGTCTTCTTCCAGCGGCGGTGGATCGCCGATGCCACGGCACGCAGCATTTCGCTGACCCGGGCCGAAGAAGCCGTGGACGCGACGCGCAGCGCTGTGGCGCACAGTCCGGGCGCCACGGGATACGACCCCAACCTGCTCCGGCAGGCGTCCGGACTGGAACTCGGACTGGACATCACCGACGGCCTCCGCCTCACCATGCTGACCGCGAGCCTCCTGCCGCTCGCCCTGGCGCTGGCGGCCTTCCTCCTCAAGCCACGGCGGCACCGGACCGCGCCGTAGGTGTCACGGCCCTGGAAACCGGGAGACCCTGCCCCACCGACGACCGTGACCTGGCGGCCCCCGGCGGCAGGAGGGAGGCTGGAAGGACGGTGCATGCACGGCGCAACGGAGATCCTTCGGAGGAACCATGGCTCGTGCGGGCGGGCGTCGGCCGATCGTGGTGGGCGTCGACCCCGATGCTTCGAAGCGGCTGGCGCTCGCCTGGGCCGCCGACGAAGCGGACCGACGTGACCTGCCGCTCCGGCTCGTCCACGCCCACGGCGCACCGACCGGCGGATACCGGTCGGGCGAGGTACGGCCGTCCTGGGAGGAGTGGAACCAGGCGCTGCACCGTGTCGCTGACCAGGTGCTCAAGGAGGCGGTGGGGTTCGTGGAGTCCCGCCGGCCCACGGTGGAGGTGTCGACGCTGCTCGCGGAAGGAGAGCCGGCATGGGTACTGCGCGAGGAGGCGCAGAACGCTTCCATGGTCGTCGTGGGCTCCTGGCATCTGAGTGCACGGCGCCAGTTGTTCACCTCCGCCTCCGTGGCGCTCCCGCTCACCGCCCACTCCCCCTGCCCGGTTGCGGTCGTACCGGAACCGGAGCACACCACCCAGCAGCCTGCGTACTTCGTGGTCGGCGTCGACGGCAGTCCGCATGCGGCGGCCGCGGTGGACCTGGCGTTCGAGGAGGCGGCCCTGCGCCGGGCGCTCCTGCGGGCCCTGTACGTGTGGCATCCGGCGCTCCCCGGAGTCCTGGACGAGGACGCCGCGGTGCGGGAGTGCCGCCGCGTGCTGTCCGAAACGGTCGCGGGCCGCACCGCGGCGCACCCGGAGGTGGAGCTGCGCCACGAAGTGGTCCTCGGCCACCCGGTGCAGGTCCTGACGGAAGCGGCGGAGCACGCCCTGGGCCTGATCGTGGGAACCCGGGGGCACGGCGGGTTCCCCGGCATGCTGCTGGGCTCGGTGAGCCAAGGTGTGCTGCATCACGCCCGATGTCCCGTCATCGCGGTCCCCACATGAGCCGACGGCCGGATCGGCCGTGGCGTGCCGCTACGGGCCCGCTGGTACGGGCCGGGAAGGGCCGAGGCGGTCGGTGGCACTCACCCGGGCTGGGGTACGACTGCTACCGGGCACTCCGCATGGTGCAGGGCGGTGTGTGCCACCCGCCCCAGTTGGAAGCCCACCGGGCTCTGCCGAGCCTGCGCTCCGATCACCAGCAGGTCCGCGGCCGCGGAGCGGCGGGTCAGCACCTTGTGGGCCGCTCCCTCGACCGTGAAGCGTCGTACCCGCACCGCCGGATGCTGACGGGTCTCCTCCGCAATCCCCTCGTCCAGCAGGGCCGATGCCCGGTCCTCGTGGTAGCGCTCGGGCGATCCCGCGAGCAGCGGATGGTCGGCGGTTTCGTGCGCGGGGCAGCGCCAGGTACGGATGGCGTCGAGAGTGCCGCCCCGGGCCTGTGCCTCCCGGAAGGCGAACCGGACTGCTTCCGATCCTTTGGGCGCATCGCCGATGCCGAGAAGGACGTGGCCATGGCTCCCTTCCCGGCCCGCTCTGTCTCCCCGCACGACGATGACCGGAGACCGGGCCCGGCCTGCCACCGCCAGCCCCACCGATCCGAGCAACAGGCCGGTGAAGGCGCCGCGCCCACGCGAGCCCACGACCACCGCGAACGCGTCCTGGCTCTCCCGCAGCAACACGGTCTCCGGATCGTCGCCCAGCACCTGGGTGGAGATGCTGAGGTCCGCGTGCCGCAGGCCGGCGCGTTCGGCTGCGGCGCCGACGATGTTGTCGGCGAGTACCTCCTCGGCGGGGCGGGCGAGGCTCAGCGCGAGCGCCGTACCCTCGTAGCGCTCCCACCGCGAGGCGTACACCAGCCGCAGCGGCACTTCATGGAGCGCCGCCTCGTCCGCCGCCCAGTCGAGCGCACGGAAACCGGCGTCCGATCCGTCCACACCGACGACCAGAGAAGCCGTCATCGTCACCACCGCCCCTCTCACCTCAGCGGGGAGATCACCTCAACGGTCGGCGCGCATCAGCGCGGCAACGGCCGCCCGGCCTCAGTGGTCCACGCCCCGTACGACGACGACCGGGCAGGGCGCGTGCTGGGAACAGTGCTGGCTGACCGATCCCAGGAGTGCTCCGCCGAAGCCACCGTGTCCGTGGCTGCCCACGACCAGCAGGGAGGCATGCCGAGCCGCCTCCAGCAGCACTGCCGCGGGCGTTCCGTACGCCACCGTTGCCTTGACCCGCGAGGTGTCGCTCGCTTTGACGACCTCTCGGATGGCTCCGTCGAGTGCCTGGTCCGCCCACATCTTCATGTTCCCCGCGAGTTCCTGCGGCGCGTCGAGCCAACCGATCGAACCGTAAAGCGGCGGATACTCCCAGGCGATCACCGCGTTGACGCCGCAATCGGTCAGCTCTGCCTGACGTACCGCCCACCGCAGCGCCTCTTTGGAGCACTCCGATCCGTCGACCCCGACGACGATGGGCAGGGTTCCCTGGGTTCCCTTTTTTTGCTGGGTCTGCTCGGTTGGCTTGGTTTCCTCGGGCCTCTTCGGTTCGCCGTTCATGGTTACCTCCGCAATGCCACGTTCCGCCGTCAGCCGGCCGCGCGCGGGACGACCACGAGCGGGCCGGGTGCCAGGTGTGACAGCGTGCGGCTGGTCGAGCCGAGCACCATCCCCCGGAATCCGCCCAGTCCGCGTGACCCCACCACCAGGCAGCGGGCGTCCACGGCCGCCTCGGCCAGCTGCACGGCAGCGCTGCCCATCACCACCTCCTGGTGCACCGTGACCTGCGGATACTTCTCCTGCCAGCCGGCGAGCGCCTCCGAGATGTCGGCATACGACTCCTGCAGGTCCGCCGGCCAATCGCCGTGACGGGGGCGCCGTACCTGCACCGCCCGTAGGTCCGCGCCCCAGACAGCGGCCTCCTCGAAGGCGAAGGCGACCGCCGGGACCGACGCCGCGGAACCATCCACTCCCACCACGACCGGCCCGGACCCGGCCCCTTGGTGTTTCGGTTCCAGCGCGAGCACGACCGGGCACGGAGGATGCCCGACAAGGGACGGCCCGACCCCGCCGAAGGTGACCGCCTCTCCCGGCCCGTGCACCCGATGAGCACCGACCACCAGCAGGGAAGCCTCCTCGGCGACCTCACGCAGCACGGACGCCGGGCGGCCGTCGAGCAGTCGGGTGGTGACCTCCAGCCCGGGCAGCCGCTGCATCATGGACTCCCGGAAGTCGTCCAGCAGTGACTGGCCGGTGGCGCGGAAATGTGAGGCCCACGCCTGGTCGGGCGAGTCGCGCCGTTCTTTGGGAGCGGCACCGGCGGGCCACTCCTGGGTGTGTACCAAGCACAGCGACCTGCCCCGTCGTGCCGCGGCATCCGCCGCCCATTCCACCGCTCTTCGTCCCGCCGACGACCGGGAAACCCCCACCACCACCGGGTTGTGCACGTCGTAGCTGCTGCTCATGCTCCCTCTCCTTCCGGAGCGCGGTACGGGGCACGTCGGGCCGGCTCCGGCAGGTGCCGCTGCGTGGCGGTGTCATCGTGTACGGCGGTGAGGTGGTCGACCACCTCGACCACACCGTCGACGCTTTCGCACATCCGCACCGCGATCGGAACGAGGCTCTTGCGGTCCAAGGCGCCGCTGAGCGTCACCGTGCCGTCGGCCACATCGACCGTGACGGCGGACGGCGGGACACCCATCGTGCAGGTGAGCACTTCCTCCAGGATCTCCTCCTGGATGGCACGGTCGCGCCGCAGGAAGAGCTGCACCAGGTCGCTGCGACTGATCACGCCGATGAGCCGGCCGGACTCGTCAACCACGGGCAGTCGCTTGACCTTCTTCTTCTCCATAGTCCTGGCCGCCCGGACGGCGGACCACTCGGGGCGGGCCACCACCGCAGGGCTCGTCATGAGGGCTTCGGCCGTATTCGGGCCCAGTTTCGTGGCCCGCCTGCGCAACAGGTCCGCCTCGGAGACCACCCCCATGGGCCGCTCGTCCTCATCGACGACGGGCACAGCCGTGATGTCGTACTCATCGAGCAGGCGCGCGATCTCCCTGAACGGGGTGCCGGGCCGGACGACGACGGCGTTGGGCGTCATCAGGTCGGCAACACTGCGATGCCTCATCTCTGGCCGGTCCCTTCGGAATGCATCGTGCGGGGTGGCGCCGGGGTTCGCCCGCCAGGGCGCCCGTACACACGAGCCTGCCGCGCCCTGATGCTCCTCAGGTAGGGCCGGGTGGCACCGAGCGGGGCCGGGTGGGCCCCTCCCCACCACCGGTGGCGACGCGCCACAGTGGCCGCACACGCGGGACAACGGCGCTCCCCTGGCTACGGCGTCATCAGGGAGGCGGCGGGATCCGTGGGCCTCACCGGCACAGGAGGCAGATCATGGCCAGGACCGGAGAATGGGGCGTCCGGCTCTACCTCTTCGAGGAAGACGGGACGACGAAGGCACGCATGGTGCTCGATACCGGCACCACCTCGCTGACCGGGCACGGCACGGCCCGGTGCGGCCCGGAGGACCCCGACGTCCCGGAGATCGGCGACGAGCTGGCGGCGAGCCGGGCGATGAGCGATCTGGCCGCACAGCTGAAGAGGATCGCGTACGGCGACCTGGAGGGGGTGCGGGCGCCGACAGCACCACAACGGACCGAGCCGGCCGACTGAGCGGTTGTCAGCGGAGCGGCGCGCATCGTCATCTGCCCGGCAGCACCTCCACGCGTAGCGTCGAAGAAGGAGGGGCGAACCACCGAAGCGGCCAGCCAGAGGGAGGCCGACGTGGGCGTGGACGAGTCCAGGAGCACCGCTGCCGTCTCGGGCGGCCTGTCGGAGGACGAGGCCGCTCGGCGGCTGCTGGACGTGGGTCCCAACGCCCTGCCGGCTGAGCCGCGCACTCCGGTATGGCGGCGCGTGCTGCAGCAGGTGCGGGACCCGCTGATCGTGGTTCTCCTGGTTGCCGCCGCTCTGACGATCGCGACCGGGGACTTCCACGATGCGGCCGTCATCCTGTTCGTGATCACCGTGAACACGGTGGTCGGTGTCGTCCAGGAGGTACGTGCCGAGCACGCGGTGGCCGCGTTGTCGGCGATGAGCGCGCCCGCCGCCCGGGTGGTGCGGGACGGAACGGAGCGGTCCGTGGCAGCGGCCGACGTGGTGCCGGGGGATCTGGTCCTGCTGGCCGAGGGCGACATCGTGCCGGCGGACGGCGACGTACGGGACGCCACCTTGCTGCTGCTGGACGAGTCGTCACTGACCGGCGAGTCCGTCCCGGTGGAGAAGGCTCCGGGCGGGGAGGTCTCCCGTGGCACGGTCTCCGCGGGCACCGTTGTCGTCCGTGGCCACGGCCGCGAGGTGGTCACCGCGACCGGTGCCCGGAGCGCGCTCGGCCGTATCGCGTCGCTCATGGGGACCGCGCCCGGTCTCACGCCCCTGCAGCGCCGGCTGGTGGGGTTCGGTCGGGTGCTGGCCGCCGTCACCGTCGCGTTGTGCGCCGTGGTTCTCGCCCTCGGGCTGGTGCGTGGTCAGCCGGTGGAGCTGATGATCGTGGCGGCGATCAGCCTCGCCGTTGCGGCCGTACCGGAGTCGCTGCCCGCTGTCGTCACCCTCGCCCTCGCCCTCGGGGCACGGCGGATGGCGGAGCGGCATGCCATCGTCCGTCGGCTGCCCGCCGTGGAGACCCTGGGGTCCATCACCGTGCTCGCCACCGACAAGACCGGCACTCTGACGGAGGGGCGGATGGCCGCCGGGGAGTTGTGGACACCGCGGGGCGGAGCCTCGGTCACGGGCAAGGGGTATGCACCGGACGGTCGCGTCATCCGCGCCGGTCAGGCGGTCACCTCGCGCGGCGCACCCGATCTCGCCGCACTGCTGAGTGCCGCGATGCTCTGCAACGACGCTGCGCTGGAGCCCCCTTCGGACGGCAGCACCGAGTGGCGGGCACTGGGTGATCCCACAGAGGCCGCCCTGATCGCCGCGGGTGCCCGGCTCGGGCTCGACCGGGCGGCTCTGGACCGCGAGCTGCCGCGGGTGGACGAGGTCCCCTTCGAGACGCGCCGTAAGCGCATGACGACGGTGCACCACCGGCGGGACGGTGGACTGCGCATCGTCTGCAAAGGAGCGCCCGAGTCCGTGCTCCGGCCGGATGTACTTGCCGACGGACCGGATCTGACGGGGCGGGCGGCCGCACGGGCAGAGGAGCTGGCACAAGGGGGCCACCGGGTCCTCGCCCTCGCCACGCGCGATCTCGAAGCGTGCTCAGCACGTCCGGTGAGCTGGGAGGCGGGGCTTTCGCTGCTCGGGCTGGTCGGCATCCTGGACCCGCCCCGGGCCGCCTCGGCCGACACCGTCGCCGCCTGCACACGGGCCGGGATCGCCCCCGTACTCATCACCGGCGACCATCCGCTCACCGCCCGTGCCCTGGCCGAGCGCCTCGGTATCGCTTCGGGAGGTGCCGCAGTCACCACAGGAGAGCAGCTACGGCACGGGACGGCGGGCGAGTTGACGAGCGTGCGGGTCTTCGCCCGGACCACGCCCGAGCAGAAACTCGACATCGTCCAGGCGTGGCGCGGGGCCGGGCACGTGGTGGCGATGACCGGAGACGGGGTCAACGACGGACCGGCCCTGAAGAGAGCGGACATCGGCGTGGCCATGGGGCAGCGTGGCACCGAAGTGGCACGTCAGGCGGCCGATCTCGTGCTCGCCGACGACAATCTCGCCACGGTCGTCGCCGCGGTGGAGGAGGGGCGCCGTGTCTACGCCAATGTGCGCCGGTTCCTGCTCTATGCCCTTGCCGGAGGCACCGCGGAGATCCTCGTCATGCTCCTCGGCCCCTTCCTGGGGATGCCGCTTCCCCTGCTGCCCGCCCAGATCCTCTGGATCAACCTGCTCACCCACGGCCTGCCCGGTGTGGCCCTCGGCGCGGAGCCCGTCGATCCGGACGTGATGCGCCATCCGCCGCGACCGCCCGCCGAAAGCGTGCTGGGCGCCGGCCTGTGGCCGCGGATCCTGGCCATGGGAATGTTCGTCGCCACCGTCACCCTGGTGACCGGGCTCTGGGCGAGGGAAACCGGGCGTCCGTGGCAGTCCATGGTCTTTCTGGTGCTCGGCGCGACCCAGCTGGGAGTGGCCCTCGGCTCCCGTGCCCGCCCGGGCAGCCTGGCCAATCCCTTCCTGCTCGTGGCCGTGGCCACCGCCCTCTGCCTGCAGGTGGCGGGCGTCTGGCTGCCGCCCCTGCAAGCCTTGCTGGGCACGGAGCCACTGACCCTCGGTGACCTCGCGATCGCCGCTGGGCTCTCCGGCCTCGGCCATGTCGTCATGCGCCTGCAGCGGTGGCTGTGGCCGGAACAACCACCGCGCGCGCCACTGGGCGACCAAGGTGACGCCGCCCCGTTGCGGGGCCCGTGACGTCGCGGAACAGGTCCACCACCGGGCAGCCCAGCACCCTGCTCCGGAGGCGGTCCGACCCAGCGCGACACCACCGTGCCCAGCGTGGAGACTCGAATCAGGGGCTGACCTTGAGGAGAGCTCATGGCCGGATTCCGGGATTTCCTGCTGCGGTTCCGGCCGGTCGGCCCGCCCGGCCGGGCGGCGCCCGGAGGCGTGCCCGCGGACCGCTCCGCCGAGCTTTCGGCCGAACTGGAGCCGCCGCTGACGTTGCTGGAGCGGGCCGAAGCGGAGGCACGGACCGTACGGGAGGAGGCCGCGCGCACCGCTGACGAGACCCGGCGCGCAGCCGAGCGGCAGGCCGAGGAGATCGTGGCCCGCGCCCGCGCCCGCGCGCACGACGTACGGGCGGGGAGCGCCGACCGGGTGCGCCGAGCCGCCGAGTCGGAGGCCGCGGAGTTGCTCGCCTCGTCGGAGCGCACGACGGCGATCCTGCGCCGGCGGGCCGATGCGCGCCTCCCCGAGCTGCTCGACCGCGTGGCGGCACTGGTGGCCGAGGATCTCGGTGACCCGGGGGCGGCCGCCCTGCTAACGCGCGAAGGGCACGGGGCGGCGGGAGAGGGAGGAGCGTGATGGGCGCCGGGTGGGTGGCCGGCGTCACCCGGGCCAGGGCCATGGTGTCCCGACGTCTCGGCGCCCAAGGTGTCCGGCGGCTGGCCACGGGCCGCACACTCGACGATGCCGTGCGCTATCTGGGGGCCACCTCCTACCGGCACGACCTCGGTGCCGACATGTCACTGGCCGATACGCAACGGGCGGTCGGCGCGGCCCTGCTGTGGCACCTACGGGTGCTGGCGGGTTGGCAGCCCCGGAGCGGTGCCGACGCCGTCCGCCTGCTCGCCGCCGGATTCGAGATCGCCAACGCCGAGGAACACCTCCGTACGGTGCGGGGAACCGGACTCCCCCACCCCGCACGTCCCTACCGGCTCGGCACGCTGGCGACCGCCTGGCCACGGCTCGCCCGCACAGCCTCACCGGCGGAGTTGCGGGCCGTGCTCACGGCTTCCGTATGGGGAGACCCGGGAGGCGAGTCACCGGCGGCGGTGGCCACCGGAATGCGGGCCTCCGCTGCGGTGCGGACGGCCGCCGCCCTGCCCGAAGCCGCGCGCTGGGCAGCGGGCCGACTGGCCCTGCTGGTCGGCCGCGAGGTGTTCGTCGTCGGCCGCCGTCTGGCGGAACCGATTGCCGGACGCGCCGGCCGGCTGCTCGGCCCCGTGGCCGTAAGGGCCACGTCGTTCGACGACTTCCGGCACCACCTGCCGGCCACGGCACGCTGGGCGCTGGACGGGGTCGACGAGGCGACGGACCTGTGGCGGGCGGAAGCCCGGTGGTGGGACCGGCTGGAACGGGACGGGCACCAGCTGCTCCGCGGGTCCCGTTGGGGCTCCGGGCCGGTGATCGGTGCCGTGGCACTGCTGTCCGCGGATGCCTGGCGGGTGCGAGGTGCACTGGAACTGGCCGCACGGGGCGGCGGGCCGACGGAGGTGCTCGATGCTCCGGGTTGAGTCCGTGGTACCCGTCCGCATGCAGCGGGTGGCGATCGTGGCCCCGCGCGAGGTCCTGCGGGACACCCTCGTCAGAATCGCCGAGGCGGGCTGTGTCGAGATCGACCGCATCGACGACGGGTCGGGGCCGCCGGGCTCGGCCACCCGCCGACTGCAACGCGCCCGTTCCGGGGCGGTCGGCGCGGTCCTCAGCTCCCGCCCGCCCGACCTCGATGCCCTGGAACGCGAGGGCCGTACGGATCTGCTGGCGGGCGAGGCACAACTGGAGGAGCGCCTGGCCGGCACGGTCCGGCGCGGGGCCGTCGCAGCCGTCGCCGGATGGTGCCCCAGCACCCGAGTCCCCACGACCGCCGCGTGGATCGCCGGTGCCGGCGGCGCCCTGGTGCCACTGCGGGCACCGCGCGGGATCGACCCGCCGACCATGCTGCGCAGCACGGGTGCCGTGCACCGTTCCTTCACGCCGTTGGTCCGGGCGTACGGAACCGTTCCCTATGCCGACCTCGACCCCACCCTGCCCGCCGGCCTGGTCTACGTGGTGATGTTCGGCGTGATGTTCGGCGACGCCGGGCACGGCGCACTGCTGTTGCTCGCCGCGCTGCTGCTGCGGCTCGGCCGCCCCCGCCGGCTGGCACCGCTCCACGCCCTGTGGCCGTTCGTGGCCGGAGCCGGTCTGGCCGGCACGCTGGCGGGGGTCGCCTACGGCGAATTCTTCGGCCCGACCGGGGTGTTGCCCGCGCTGTGGCGCAACCCCCTGGACGCGCCGGTCCAGCTGCTCACCGCCGCGGTCGGGCTCGGTGCCGTGCTGCTCGCGCTGGCCTACGGGGCCGGAACCGTCAACCGCTGGCGCGAGAACGGCGCGGCGGGTGCCCTGTACGCGGCGAACGGCCTCGCGGGGGCGGCGCTCTTCGTCGGACTCGCCGTGCTCGCCGGCGCGGTGTACCTGAGCCGCGGCGACCTCGCGCTCACCGGCGCGGCGCTCGCGCTCGCGGGCCTCTTCCTGGCCGGGTACGGCCTGTACGCCGCCACCGGCGGGGGTGCCGGTGGTGCCGCCCAGACCGGTGTGCGGCTCTTCGACGTGGTGGTGCGGATGGCCTCGAACGTGGTCTCGTTCGCGCGGCTGGCCGCGTTCGGAATCACCCATGCGGCACTCGGCTCGATCGTGTGGGAAGGCACCACGGCGCTGGCGGGCAGAGGGGCGGCGGCGCTGGTCGCCGCGGTCGTCGTTTTCGTCGTCGGCAACGCCCTCGCCTTCGCGTTGGAGGCGCTGATCACCGGGATCCAGGCGCTGCGCCTCGAATTCTACGAACTGTTCTCCCGCGTCTTCGAAGGGCAGGGCCGCCCGTTCCATCCCTGGCACCTGCCCGTACAGCACACGGAGGTGGCGCAGTGATCACCTGGCTCATCGCTCTCCCGGCCCTCGCCGTGGTCTTCACCGGCATCCGCCTGCTCATGCGCCGATGGGGCCGGACCGCCCTGCGCTGGGTGGTCGCAGCCGATGCGCTCCTGCTCGTGACAGCCGCCGTGCTGCTGGTGTTGGCCTTCGGTGACGGACCGGCGCAGGCCGCCTCCACGGCCGCGGCCGCGCAGCACTCCGGTTCCGGCTCGGCCGCGCTGATCGGCGCCGCCATCGCCGTTGCCGGGTCGTCGATCGGAGCGGCGATCGCCGTCGCCTACACCGGGGCCGCGGCGCTGGCCGCACTCAGCGAACGCCCCGAGCTCTTCGGCCGGGCGATGGTCATCGTCGGCCTCGCCGAAGGCATCGCCGTCTACGGCCTGGTCGTCGCCATCATCCTCCTCGGAAAGGCCTGACCGTGGCACGGGTGGCCGCCCTCGGTGAGCAAGTACGGGTGGCGGGGCTGGCACTGGCCGGGGTGACCGTCCTCGTCGCCGAGGAGCCTGACGCGGTGCGCGAGGCGTGGCAGGACATCGGGGAGGACATGGGGCTGGTGATTCTCACGCCGGGGGCGGCCGATGTCCTCGGTCCGGAGGTGTGCGAGCGCGTCTCCCCGCTCACCGCGGTGCTGCCGCCATGAGGACGCCGGTCCCAGGTGAGGCGGGTGCCGCCCTCGAACCGGTGCGCACCGAACTGCTCCGGGCTGCCCACGCAGATGCCCGGGCGCTGCTCGCCCGAGCGGATCGCGAGGCCGCGGACGTGCTGGATGCCGCCCGTGCCGAGGAGCGGGCGATCCTCGACGCCGCCCGCCGGCAGGGCGAAGCTGAGGGCGCGGCTGCCGGGCGGGCCGTTCTCCTGCAGGCCCGTCGTACCGCCAGGGCACGCGACCTGGGCGTGCGCAGGGAGGCCTACGAGCAGCTCCGCCTGCGCGCCGCCGAACGCGTCCGGGGGCTGCGGGACACCGACGGCTACGGCTCCGTCCTCGACCGGCTCACCCTTCGTGCCCGCGGGCTCCTGGGACCGGACGCGGACGTCACCGAGCATCCCGACGGTGGTGTGGTCGTCCGTGCCGGGGGGCGGTACGTCGACTGCACGCTGGACGCCCTCGCCGCACGCGCACTGGACCGGATCGGGCCGGAAGTGGAGAAACTGTGGGCGCGGTAGGAGCTTCGGGAGCCGGGACCACCGAGGCGGCCCGGCGACGTGAGCCGCCCGGCGGCGCCTGCCGCATCGTGCGCGTCGCCGGTCCCCTGGTCGAGATGGAGTACGCCGGAGGCACCGCGATGTACGACCTGGTCTCGCTCGGCGGGGCGGGACTGCCGGGTGAGGTGGTGGCGATCAGCGGCGGCGTGGTCACCGTGCAGGCCTACGAGTACACGGGCGGACTCGCGCCGGGGGACGTTGCGGCCGCCCAGGGCGGTCCGCTCTCGGCGAAGCTCGGTCCTCAGCTGCTCGGGGGCGTCTTCGACGGCTTGCTGCGCCCGCTGTCCGGCAGCGGGGACTGGCTGCGTCCCGGCGCCGCCCGGCCCGGGAACGGCCGGCGCACGTGGTCGTTCGTCCCCGGCGCGGGCATCGGGACCTGGGCTTCGGAGGGCGCCGCCGTGGGCGAACTCATCGGCGCGGGGCCGGTACGGGTACAGGTCCTCGTACCACCGGGCTGCGGCGGCGTGGTGGAGCGGATCTCCGCCGAGGGGCCCGTTCCACAGGACGCGGTGGTGGCCGTGGTGGGCGGCGCTGAAGTGCGGACCGGCACCTCGTGGCCGGTCCGGCGGCCGCGGCCGGTCCGCGAGCGGGGCGGTCCTCAGGAGCCGCTGAACACCGGCCAGCGGGTGATCGACCTGCTCTTCCCGGTCGCCAGGGGCGGCACGGTCGCCGTACCGGGCGGCTTCGGCACCGGGAAGACCGTGTTGCTCCAACAGATCGCCAAGTGGTGCGACGCCGATGTCATCGTCTACATCGGCTGCGGCGAACGGGGCAATGAGATGGCCGACGTCATCACCGAGCTCTCCGTACTGGAGGACCCCCGCACCGGGGGACGGCTGGCGGACCGGACCGTCACCATCGCCAATACCTCGAACATGCCGATGATGGCGCGGGAGGCGAGCATCTACACGGGCGCCACGGTCGCCGAGTACTTCCGGGACATGGGTCTCGATGTCGTCGTCATCGCCGACTCGACCTCGCGGTGGGCCGAGGCGCTGCGGGAATTCGCCTCCCGCACCGGTGAGTTGCCCGCGGAGGAGGGCTATCCGGCGGGGCTGGCCTCGGCGATCGCCGCGTTCTACGAGCGGGCGGGGACCGTCACCACGCTGGGCGGCGGCCGGGGGTCGGTCACCGTGATCGGCGCGGTGTCGCCGCCGGGTGGCGATCTGACCGAGCCGGTCGCCGCGCACACCGAGCGGTTCGTGCGCTGCCTGTGGTCGCTGGACCGCGACCTCGCCTACGGCCGTCACTACCCGGCCGTCTCCTGGTCGGGGTCCTTCTCCCGTGACGCGGAGGCGCTCGGCGCCCGGCGGGCGGCCACGGACCCGGCCTGGCCCGCGCGGCGCAACGGTATCGCCGCGCTGCTGGGTGAGGCGGACCGGCTGGCCGATCTCGTCGACCTGATCGGCATCGCCGCGTTGCCGGCCCGGGAGCGCATCAGCGTCCTCGCCGGGCGGCTGGTGCGCGAGGCGGTGCTCCAGCAGAGTGCCCTTTCCGCCCAGGACGCGTACTGCTCAGCGGACAAGACGGCGGCACTGGTCGACGCCGTGCTCGCGGTCGCCGGGCGCTGCCGGGAACTGGTCGATGCGGGCGTGCCGCCCGCCGTCGTCGAGGAAGCGGACTTCGGACCGCTGCTCCGCGCACGCGAGGACGTCGGCCCGCATGACGCAGCAGGTGTGGCGGCACGGAGGGACACCGTGCTCGCCCGGCTACGGGACATGCGGTGACCGGCTGGGGTGAGGTCGAATACACGACGGTGCGCGAGTTGCGTGGTCCGCTCGCCGTCGTCGAAGGGGTGTCGGGCGTCGGCTGGGACGAGTTCGTCCGGATCACCCTGGAATCGGGCGAGCAGCGGTACGGCCTGGTCCTGGAGGTGGACCGGGAACTCGCCGTCGTACAGGTGCTGGAGGACACCACGGGCATGGATCCGGCCGGCCTCCGGGTCGCCTTCGCGGGCGGGCCGCTGCGCATCCCCGTCGGGCCGGGCTGGCTGGGGCGGGCGTGCAACGGTCGTGGCGAGCCCGTCGACGGCGGGCCGCCGGTCTTCGCGGAGACCCGGGCAGCGGTGAGCGGCGACCCGATCAATCCGGTGCGACGCGAACCGCCGTCCGAGCCGGTGCTCACCGGTGTCGGTGCCGTCGACGGGCTGACCACCCTGGTACGGGGACAGAAGCTGCCGGTGTTCTCCGTGGCGGGGCTGCCGCACCTCGAACTCGCCACGCAGATCGCCGCCCAGGCCACTGCCGGCGGCGAACCGTTCAGTGTCGTCTTCGCCGCGATGGGTCTCACGCACCAGGATGCCGCTTTCGTGCGCGACGCTCTGGAGGAGCGCTCCGCCGCCGGTGAACTGGTTCTGCTGCTCAACACCGCCGACGACCCGGTGATCGAACGGATCCTCACCCCACGTGTCGCGCTGACCGTCGCCGAGCACCTCGCGTTCGCCGGCGGACGCCACGTGCTCGTGGTGATGAACGACATGACCAGCTACGCGGAGGCGCTGCGCGAGGTCTCGGCCGCTCGCGGCGAGATCCCGGCCCGTCGTGCGTACCCCGGCTACCTCTACAGCGACCTCGCCTCGCTCTACGAGCGCTGTGGGAAGATCCGCGGTCGTCCCGGTTCCGTCACCGTCCTGCCGGTCCTGACGATGCCCGCGGGCGATATCACCCACCCGGTCCCGGACCTGACCGGCTACATCACCGAGGGGCAGATCGTGCTGACGCGCGAGGCGCATGCGCGGGGCGTGTACCCACCGGTGGACGCCCTCTCCTCGCTGTCCCGCCTGATGCGCAAGGGCGCGGGCCCCGGCCGCACCCGCCCCGACCACCTGGACGTCGCGGCACAGCTGCTCGCCGCCCTCGCCCGGGCCCGGCAGGTCCGCGAACTGGCCGACCTGGTGGGGCAGTCGGGGCTCAGCCGGACCGACCTCCGGTACCTCGCGTTCGACGAGGCGTTTCTCCGGGACTTCGTGGCCCAGCGCAGCGACGAACTGCGTTCCCTGGACAACACGTTGGAGCGTGCCTGGCGCGTACTGCGTACGCTGCCCCGTAGCGAGTTGTCCATGCTCCCGGCCGAACTGCTCGACGGACAGGGCGTGAAGGAGACATCACCCGGGGCGGCGGGGAACGACGGGACGGGAGCGGACGAATGACCTCCGCGGCCCGCGCCTCCCCTTCCCGAGCCGGCCGTCTTCGCCTCCGGCGCAGTCTGGACGTGGCCCTGCGGGGAGCCGATCTCCTGGAACAGAAACTGCACATCCTGCAGGTGCGGCACGAGGCCCTCCGCGATGCCGAGCGGACGTGCGCGGGACGGTGGCACGAGAACGTGGCCGTGGCGGAGACCTGGCTGCTGAGGGCGCTCCTCCTGGGCGGTGAGCAGGCCCTGGCAGCAGCAGCGGAGGGGATGGGCCCCGCAGAGGTCACCGTCGACGAGACGTCCACCATGGGAGTGCGCCATCCGTCCGGCGCCTCCTGCTCGTTCCCGGACCGGGACCCCGTCGCGGCCGCCCCGAGGAACACCGCTCTGGCGCAGGCCGAGGCCGCGTACCGTGAGGCGGTGCGGGCGGCGGCCGACTACGCCGCGGCACGAGCGGCGGCCCGGCTCGTCGGCGCGGAACTGCTCCGCGTCCGTCATCGGGTCCGCGCCCTGCGGCGCCACTGGATCCCCCGCCTGGAGGAGGCGCTCGCCCGGGTGGGCCTCGCGCTCGAACAGACCGACCACGAGGACGCGGTCCGCCGCCGCTGGGCCGCACAGCAGGCCGGATCCCACGAGTGAGGTATCGGGTCCCCTCGGCACCGGTCAGGCGTCGTCCCGCGCCTCCGCCGTACCGTCGGGGCCGGTCGGCCCGTCGGGCAGGCCGTTGGGCCGGTCGGCTCATCAGGAAGGCCGTTCGGCCCTGTACCGGCGCCGGGCCGGTGGGCTTTACTGAAAGTGACGAGGAGGACATCGGAGACGCGGAGCAGCGGAGCGAAGCCGCGCACCGCGCAATCGGGACCCGCGAGAAGTGGGTGGTCCTCCTCGCCTTTTGTGTACGCGGATTTCCTGGGCGCGCGGCCGGGACGGGCCGGAGCGTCCGGACCCGGAGGAATCACCATGACCACTGCTCGAGAGATCATGCACGCCGGCGCCACCTGCGTGCAGGAGAACGAAACCCTGGAGAGCGCCGCGCGCCGGATGAGTGAGCTGGGTGTCGGTTCCCTCCCGATCTGCGGTCCGGATGACCGGCTGCACGGGATCATCACCGACCGTGACATCGTGGTGAAGTGCCTTGCCAAGGGCAAGGATCCCAAGACCATGACCGCGGGGGCCCTGGAACAGGGAAAGCCCGTCACCATCGATGCCGAAGCCGACGCGGACCAGGTGCTCCGGGCCATGGAGGAACACCGGATCCGGCGGCTTCCGGTCATCGCCGACCACCGCCTCGTCGGCATGATCAGCGAAGCGGACCTCGCACGCCACCTGACGGAGGAACAGGTGGGCCACTTCGTCGAGGTCATCGCGGGCTCCTGACTCTGCGGCGGACGGCCCCCTCCCGGGCCGGCGGCCGAGGTCGCCGGTCCGGAGCGGTGCGCCATGGGTCGTGGGAGGGCGCCACGGGTCATTGGAAGGCGGCGTGGATTTCCTGCTCGGTCGCGGTGTGGGAGACGACGAGGAGTTCGTCACCGGCCTGCAGCCGAATCTCGGGGGTGGGAACGGTGGGCTGGCCGTCCCGGATGACGGTGGTGATGACCGTGCCGGCGGGGAGCACGATGTCGGCCAGTGCCCGGCCGGCTGCGCGGGACTGCGCGGTGATCGCGGTTTCGATGACGTTGACGCCCGCCTTGCTCAGGCGGAGCAGCGCGACCGTATCGGTGGCGCCGGTCGCCTCTTCGATGAGCGAGATCAGCGGGGTGGCGGCGGGAACGGGGATGTCGACGCCCCAGCGGTGGTCGAACAGCCAGGTGTTCTCCGCGTCGTTGACACGGGCCGCGACCCGCGGGACGTCGAACCGCCGCTTGGCGAGCAGACTGATGACGAGGTTGTCCTCGTCGTTGCCGGTGGCGGCGATGAGCAGGTCGGTGGTGAGGGCGCCGACGTGCTCCAGGAAGCCGGGCTCGCAGGCCTCGCCGGCAGCGAGGCGCACGGCGAGGCGGCCTTCGAGTTCGGCGATCCGGGCCTCGTCGTGGTCGACGAGGGTGACGTCGTTCTGAGCCGCGGCGAGCACCTGGGCGATCTGGGTGCCGAGCCGGCCGGCGCCGACGATGAGGGCCTTCACGTCCCCAGCTCCTTGTCGAGGAAGCCGCGCAGGCGGCCGAGGGCGGTGGCTGCCACGGCGAAGGTGACCAGGTCGCCGGGTTCGGCGGGGGTGCCGTGCGCGGGCACGAGGGAACGGCCCGCGCGGGTGACCTCCACGACGCGGATCTCACCGTCGACGTCGAACTCGGTCAGCCGGCGTCCCGTGACGTAGGCGGGCAGCTCGGAACGGACCAGCAGGGTCTCCCCGTTGCCGAAGGAGAGTTCCGGCGTGAGGTGGCGGTGCAGCAGCATCCGGTGGATCTGATGCACCGTCCAGCGGACGCCGGCGACAGTGGGGATGCCCAGTTCGCGGTAGATGTCGGCACGGTCGGGGTCGTCGACCCGGGCGAGGACGAAGGGGACCCGGTACGTCTCCTTGGCGGTCCGGGCGCTGACGAGGTTGCTGCTGTCGGTGGCGGTGACGGCGACGAACGCGTCGGCGTGCTCGATGCCGGCGGCCTGAAGTACCGTACGGCTGAAGCCGTTTCCTTCGTGGAAGCGGCCGGTGAAGCCGACGGGCAGCAGCCTGCGTGCCGTGGTCAGAAGATCGACCACCCGTACGTCATGGCCCTCGATGGCGAGCCGGGCGGCGAGCCGGGATCCGACCCGTCCGCACCCGACGATGATCACTCTCATCGTCCTGCTCCCTTCCTGGCCCCGGACCGGTGGCTCCGCAGCCACCACTTGCGGGTTTCCTCAGCGGCCAGCAGCAGCACTCCGAAGCCCGCCAGGACCGCCCAGTCGGCCACAGCCAGCGGGGCGGTGTGGAAGACGGCCTGCAGCGCGGGCAGATAGCTGATCGCCGCCATCAGGCCGATGCCGAAACACCCCGCGGCCAGCAGCCAGGGATTGGACAGCAACCCGATCCGGAACACGCTCTGGCGCTCGGTACGCACGGCCAGCGCATTGAAGAACTGACTGACCACGATCCCCGCCTGAACCATGGTGATCGCCTCCCGGTAGACAGTGTCGTCCTCGGTGAAGCGGGAGTACGGGATCCCGGCGGCGTGGATGTGCCAGAAGAAGACGACGCACACGCCCAGCGCCTGGATGCCGCCCAGGAACAGGATCCGTCCCATCACGCCGGCCGAGAACAGCCGCTCCCGGCGGGAGCGCGGCGGGCGGTCCATGACGTCGGGTTCGGGCGGCTCGGCGCCCAGCGCCAGGGCGGGCAGGACGTCCGAGCCGAGGTCGATCGCGAGGATCTGCACGGCGGTGATCGGAACGAGCGGGAAGCCCACGAATGTCGCGGCCAGGATCGGGACGAGCTCGGCAATGTTGTGGCTGAAGAGGTAGATCAGGAACTTGCGGATGTTCTGGTAGACCGAACGGCCCAGTCGCACCGCCGTGGCGATGGAGGCGAACGAGTCGTCCAGCAGCACCATGACCGCCGCCTCCCGGGCGACGTCCGTCCCCGAGGCACCCATCGCCACGCCGATGTCCGCGTGCTTGAGGGCGGGGGCGTCGTTGGCCCCGTCACCGGTCACCGCGACCACCTCGCCACGGCGTTGGAAGGCGGTGACCACCCGCATCTTGTGCTCGGGACTGACCCGGCACAGCAGCAGCTCGGCCGGCCCGGCGAGCAGGCCGTCCAGGGCGTCGTCGTCCATCGTGTCGAGGGATGCACCGGTCACCACGGTGGGAACGGCCCGCCGCACGATGTCCACCCGGCGGGCCACGGCCTCGGCGGTCAGCGGATGGTCGCCGGTGACCATGACGATACGGATTCCGGCCCGCCGGCAGGCGTCGACCGCCGCACTGACCTCCGGCCGCGGCGGGTCGAGCATGCCGACCAGACCGAGCAGCGTGAGCCCGGATTCCGCCTCGTCCTGGACGGCCCCGGGGCCGCTCACCGGCCGCCAGGCCGCCGCCAGCACACGCAGTCCCTGGGAGGCGAGTTCGTCGTTCACCGCGATGACGTCGGCGCGCAGCTCGTCCGTCAGGGCCCGCCGCTCGCCCTTCCAGTCGATGTCGGTGCACCGGGCGAGCAGCTCTTGCGGGGCCCCTTTGACGTACGCGCGGTAGGTGTCGCCGTCCGGGGACCGGTGCACGGTGCTCATCAGCTTGCGGACCGAGTCGAACGGGTTCTCCGTCACGCGCGGTGCACGGCCCTCCTCGGCGACCGGATCGATCCCGGCCTTCTCAGCGGCGACGAGCAGCGCCCCCTCGGTGGTGTCGCCGAGCACCCGCCAGCCCTCGTGCGCGGGCCGGGGGCTCCTCCCGTCGTCGGTAGCGGGAGGCACCAGCCGGGCGTTGCAGCACAGGGCCGCGGCCCGCAGCAGCTCGCGTACGGCCAAGGGGTCGGTGACCTCGCCGACCGGCGCGTAGCCCACGCCCGAGACGGGATGCGATGCGCCGCCCGCCCATATCTGCGTGACGGTCATCTCGGCCTGCGTCAGCGTTCCGGTCTTGTCCGTGCACACGACCGTGGTGGACCCCAGTGCCTCCACCGCCAGCAGCTTCTTCACCAGCGCGTGTCTGCGGGCCATCCGTCGTACGCCGATCGCCAGCGACACGGACAACGTCGCGGGCAGGCCCTCCGGCACCAGGGCGACCATCACCCCCAGTGCGAACACGAACGTTTCCACGAACGGCTGACCGGTCGGCACCCGCACCACGAACAGGGCCGCCCCGATGGCCAGGGCCACCCCCGCCACCCGGCGGGCCATCGACGCCACCTGGAGCTGCAGCGGGGTCTTCTGCCCCGGCGCCGCCGCCGCGAGCCGGAAGATCCGGCCGAACTCGGTGGCCGCGCCGGTGGCGAACACCACGGCCTTCGCGGTCCCGGCGACGACGTCCGTGCCCATGAACACGCAGTTGCGCGCCTCCAGCAGTGGTCCGGCCGCCTCCGCGTCGCCGGTGCGGCCGACCGCCTCGCTCTCCCCGGTCAGCGCCGCGTTGTTCACCGATACCTCGTGCGCCTCGATCAGGCGGCAGTCCGCCGACACGGCGTCCCCGGCCTCCAGGACCACGACATCGCCCGGCACCAGGTCGCGCGCGGGCACCTCCTGCCGCTCCCCCTCGCGCAGCACCCGGCAGGTGTGCGGCACCATCGCCTGCAGGGACTGCGCGGTCCGCTCGGCGGAGTACTCCTGGGCGAAGCCGATGGACGCGTTCAGCACCACCACGGCGAGGATGGCCACGGCCAGCCGGAACGTGCCGGCGTCCGGGGGCTGCTGCAGCTCGTAGGCGAGAAAGGTGATCGCGGACGCGACGAGCAGGACGATCGCGAACAGGTCGGTGAACTGCGCCGCCAGTTGCCGCCACACGCCCCGGCGTCGGGCGCGTGGCAGCTCGTTGGGGCCGTACCGGTCCCGCCGCGCCACCGCGTCCGCCGCGCTGAGCCCCCGCGGCGAGGTGTCGAGCGCAGCGAAGACGTCGCCGGGTGCCGCCGTCCGCACCCGGGAGCCCGCCGCTTCGACACCGGCCGTCGGCCCCGGTACGTCACCGGGGGTCAGGAGCTGAGTCATGCCGGGCGCGATCCGGGGGCCCGCCTACGGTGGGCCGGAAGCCGACGTACCATGCTCCTCACCCCGTGCGCGCGACGAGGAAGTCGGCGCTGCTCGCCAGCGTGGTGAGGTGCGGCGTGTCCTCGTCCTCGATCCGGGTCCCGGCCCGTTTGCCGAGGATCTCGATGTACGTCAGGAAGTCGAGCGAGTCGAGTTCCAGCGCGTCCCGGAACGTGTCGTCGGGCCCCAGGGCGGTGAAGTCGGCGTCCGGAACGATCTCGGCCAGCGATGCCTTCACCATGTCGAGTGCTTCTTCGCGCTTCATAGTTCCTCCGGGCTCTGCAAGAGGCGGTCGACGGTGGTGAGGAATCGGGCCCCGACCGCTCCGTCGGTGGCCCGGTGGTCCGCGGACAGGGTGGCCGTGACCACAGGCCGTACGCCGAGGAGGCCGTCGACCGCCCACGGCCGTTCCACGACGCGGCCGAAGCCCACCAAGGCCACCTGGGGCGGATGGATCACGCCGAGCACGGATTCGACTCCCTGGTCGCCCAGATTGGTGACGGTGATCGTGGGACCGGACACCTCGGTACCCCGCAACCTGCCCGTACGGGCCCGGGCGACCAGGTCCTTCATGTCCGCCATCAGCCGCGGAAGTTCGAGGGCATCGGCGTCGCGCAGCACGGGGGCGACCAGTCCGCCACCGCGCAGTGATACGGCCACGCCCAGGTGCACCCCGTCGCCGGCGGTGAAGTGGTCATCGGTCCAGAAGCCGTTGAGCTGGGGCACCTTTCGGGCCGCTCGGGCCGCGGCCTTGAGCAACAGGGCCGCGGGAAGGAGCCGTTCGCCGACCGGGCAGCGGCGGTTGTGCTCGTGCATCCATTCCAGCGCGGCCGTCATGTCGACGGTCGTGGACAGGTAGTAGTGCGGGATGTCCCGGTTCGCTCGGCTCATCAGGCCCGCGATGGCCTCGCGCATCCTCGCCGGCCGACGGTCCTGGACGGGTGGGGCAGGCGGGGCCGGTGCCTCGCCTTCGGTCTTCGGCTCGGCGGGCACGGTCGGGCCGGGTGCCGCCGCGCGCACGTCCGCGGCGCGCACGGCGCCGTCGTGGCCGGTACCCGTCACTGCGGACAGGTCGACGCCCAGCTCGCGTGCCAGTCGCCGGGCGAAGGGGGTGGCACGGCCGGGCAGCCGGGGCGTCGCGGCGGCACGTTCGACATCGGCACGGGTGACGCGTCCGCCCTGCCCGGACCCGTGGAGGGCGTCCAGGTCGACTCCGGCCCGCTCCGCGAGGCGCCGGATCAGGGGGCCGGCCTCGCCGTGGACACTCTCGGGGCGGCCCGGGGCCCGGGAATCGGCCCGGCCGGTGGCCGTAACGGCCGCGGGGAGCTCCGCGTGACCCGGCGTCGGCCCGGCGGTGGGTGCCTGCTCCGGCCCGGTTCGCGATGGGGCCCGCGCCGCCTCCGCCTTCCGGCGCTTGCGGGCCTCCGCGCCCGCCTCCGGCTCGGGCGCCCCGGTCTCCCCCACCGGCTCGATCCACGCGAGCGGTGTCCCGACCGGGACGGTCGTACCGGGCTCCACGAGCAACCGCCCGACCCTGCCCGCCTCGAAGCACTCCACCTCGATCGCGGACTTCGCGGTCTCGACGACCGCGACCGGATCCCCTCTGCGGACCTCGTCACCGGCCCGCACCAGCCACTCCTGCAGCGTCCC
The DNA here is from genome assembly GCF_042734445.1 of Streptomyces sp. NPDC059649. Taxonomy (NCBI): domain Bacteria; kingdom Bacillati; phylum Actinomycetota; class Actinomycetes; order Kitasatosporales; family Streptomycetaceae; genus Streptomyces; species Streptomyces sp. NPDC059649. Next base: position 58,685 of record NZ_JBHWDV010000007.1, on the reverse strand, counting down.
CTCGTCCATGTCGGCGCCCAAGGACGGCATCGTGAACTCTGCCATCGTCAGTCCACCGCCCGATGCGCGGCCGCGACGACATCGGCGGTCTGCGGCAGAGCGGCCCGTTCGAGCAGGCGAGCGTACGGGATGGGGACTTCCGCACTGCAGACCCGTTCCACCGGTGCGTCCAGTTCGTAGAGCGACCCTTCGGCGATCCGCGCCGACACCTCCGCGGCGAGACTGCCACTGCGCCATGCCTCGTCGATGACCACCGCGCGGTGTGTCCGCGCCACCGAGGCGGCGATGGCCTCGCCGTCGAGCGGTCGCAGCGTGCGCAGGTCGACGACCTCGGCACTGATTCCCTCCGCCGCAAGTTCGTCCGCCGCCGCGAGGACCTTCGGAAGCGAACCACCGTACGTGATCAGGGAGATGTCCGTGCCCCGCCTCCGGACCGCGGCATGGTCGAGGTCCACCGCGGGGACGGACGGTGGCAGTTCGCCGTCGGTGTTGTAGAGGCTGCCGTGCTCGAAGATCAGTACCGGATCGGGATCGGCCAGTGCCGGGGCCAGCATGTGGCGGGCGTCCACCACGGTCGCCGGGGCGAGCACGCGGATGCCGGGAATGTGTGCGTACCACCCTTCCAGACTGTGGGAATGCTGTGCGGCGAGCTGTCGGCCCGCCCCCGTGGTCATGCGGATGACGAGGGGTACGGGCAATTGGCCGCCCGACATGTGCAGCAGCGTGGCGGCGTTGTTGAGGATCTGGTCGAGGGCGAGCAGGCTGAAGTTGACCGTCATGATCTCGACGATCGGCCGCATTCCGGACAGCGCGGCACCGATGCCCGCGCCCACGAACGCCGACTCCGACAGCGGTGTGTCACGGACGCGTTCCGACCCGAACTCCTCCAGCAGGCCGAGGCTCACGCCGAAGCAGCCGCCGTACCTACCCACGTCCTCGCCCATCAGGAAGACCCGGTCGTCGGCGCGCAGCGCCTCACGAAGGGCCTCGCGCATCGCCTCCCGGTACGTCGTCGTGCGCTCTTCGGGCCGAGGAGCTCCCGTGGTCACGTCATCCCTCCGGCAGCGCTGGTGACGTGCCGCAGCAGATCTGCGACCGGCTCCTCGGGGGCCTGTTCGGCCGCCTCGACAGCGGCTTCGACCTCCTGGGTGACCCGGCCTTCGATGTCGGCCAGTTGCTGGTCACCCAGTTCGTGCTCGTCACGCATGCGGTCCCTGAGCCGGTCGACCGGGTCCTGGGCCTTCCACTCCTCGATCTCCGCCTTGTCGCGGTAGCGGTCCGGGTCGTACATGGAGTGGGCGCGGAACCGGTAGGTGCGCATTTCGAGGAAGTGCGGTCCGCCGCCGCCCCGGATGCTCTCGGCGGCCCGGCGGGCCGCGCGTTCGACGGCCTCGACGTCCATACCGTCCACCGCCCATGCCGCCATTCCGTACGAGGCGGCGCGCAGCGCCAGATCGGTCTGCGCCTCGTGCCGTTCGATGGCCGTCCCCATGGCGTAAAGGTTGTTCTCACAGACGAACAGCACCGGCAACTGCCACAGGGCGGCCAGATTCGCGGTCTCGTGGAACTCCCCTTCGGCGTACGCGCCGTCTCCGAAGAAGCAGCAGATGACACAGGGTTGTTGGCGCATCCGCGCGGCGAGTGCGAGCCCCGCGGCCAGCGGGAGCCCGCCGGCGACGATCGCGTTGCCGCCGTAGAAGCGGCGTCCGGCGTCGAAGAGGTGCATGGATCCGCCGCGGCCCCCGCTGCAGCCGGTCGATTTGCCGTACATCTCGGCCATCACGTCATCGGCCGGGATTCCCCGGGCGAGCGCGTGGCCGTGCTCGCGGTACGTGGCGACCACCGCGTCCTCGGGTGTCAGGGCTTCGTTGACGCCGACGGCGACGGCCTCCTCCCCGATGTAGAGGTGGACGAAACCGCGTATCTTGCCCGCGCTGTACAACTCGACACAGCGCTCCTCGAAACGCCGGATGCGCAGCATGGCGTGCAGCAGTCGCTGACGGTGCTCGGCCCTCGACCGGTCGGCGGCGGGCGCCGCTACGGTCTCCGCGGCCGCCGGACCCGCCCTGGTCCGACGCGCGTTCGCCATGTCGGCCCGCTTGGCGGTGGTGGCAGGCGTCCGTCTGCGGGTGCCGCGCGCTGTGCTCATGCCGATCCCTCCAGAGTGGACAGGTCGCCGGTGGGCAATCCGAGTTCGCGGGCGCGCAGCAGCCGGCGCATCACCTTCCCGCTGCGGGTCCTGGGCAGGTTCTGGTCGAAGGCGATCTCCCGCGGCGCGACGGCGGGCCCCAACCGGCGGCGGGCGAAGGCCAGCAGTTCCCGCTCCATCGCCGGCGTGGGCTCGGCGCCGGGGTGCAGCGACACGAACGCCTTGACGACGTTCCCGGCCACGGGGTCGGGCCGTCCGATCACCCCGGCCTCGGCGACCGCCGGGTGCTCCATCAACGCGCTCTCCACCTCGAAGGGGCCGACCAGGTGCCCCGCAGACTTGATGACGTCATCGGCACGCCCCACGAACCAGTACCACCCGTCCTCGTCCCGCCTGGCGAGATCGCCGGTCAGGTACCAGCCGTCGGCGAACGCGGCCTCGTAACGCTTCCGGTCGTTCAGATAGCCACGGAACATGGACGGCCAGCCGGGCCGCAACGCCAACTCGCCTTCGACACCGGGCTCTTGAAGCTCCTTCACCCTGCCGTCGGTGATCGACGCCCGCCCGTCCTCGCCGCGCTCCAGGACCGTCGCCTCGACGCCCGGCAGCGGCCGCCCCATCGAACCGGGCCGGATCTCGCACGCGGCATAGTTCGCGATCATGATGCAACCGGTCTCGGTCTGCCACCAGTTGTCGTGGACGGGCAGGCCCAGCACCTCCTGACCCCACACCACGGCCTCGGGGTTGAGGGGCTCGCCGACGGACGCGACGAAGCGGAGTCGCGACAGGTCGTGGGCGGCGGGCAGCTCGTGGCTCCCGTGCCGGGGGGTGGTGCGCATGAGCATGCGCAGAGCCGTGGGCGCGGTGTACCAGACGCTGACGCGCTGCTCGTCGAGGATCCGGTACCAGCGCCGGGCGTCGTAGTCGCCCTCGTCGACCACCAGCGTCACACCATGGACGAGCGGAGCGATGATGCCGTACGACATGCCGGTGACCCAGCCGGGGTCGGCGGTGCACCAGTACACGTCCTCGGGATGCAGATCGAGTGCGTACGCCGCCGTGGCGTGCTGCGCGACGACCGCCTCGTGCACGTGGATCGCGCCCTTGGGAGCACCGGTGGTCCCACTGGTGAAGTGCAGCAGTGCTCGGTCCTCGGGAGAGGTCGGCGGGATGGTGAACTGCTCGGACGCGGCCGCGGTCAGCGCGTCGAACGACAGCGTGCCGGGCAGTTCGTCCGCGCCGGGGCCGACGATGAGGACGTGTGCGAGCCCCGTGAGTGACGGCCTGCGCTCCGCGACCTTGCGTCGGTAGAGGGCCGCCGTGGTGACCAGCACCTTCGCGTCGCCGAGCCTGAGGCGCTGCTCGACAGGGTCGGGACCGAACGCGGAGAACAGCGGGCAGAGCACGCTCGTGTTCTTGAGGGTGCCCAGCACGGTCATGTAGAGCTCCGGACACCGGCCGAGCAGGGTGACCACCACGTCTCCGGAGCCGACACCCAGCGACCGGAGCACGTTCGCGAAGCGGGCCGTACGACGGGCCAGCTCGGCGTAGGTGACGGTCGACACGGCGTCGTCGCGCCCGATGCACCGCAGTGCGACCTTGCCGCCGTGATCGGGACCCGCATGCCGGTCGACGGCCTCGTGCGCCATGTTCAGTCCCCGCGCGCCGGGCAGGCCGTCCAGCTCGGTGCGCGCCTGTGACCAGGTGAAATCGGCACGAACCTGTTCGTAGTCGGCGAGATTCGGGGGAACGGCCGGTGCCTCGGCCTTGCGGATCGTCTCCCAGCTCATCGCTTGTCCTTCCGGAGCCTGCCGCTGCTTCCAGAATCGCGGATCCCGGCCCGGCGTGCATGGGGCCGAAGGGCTCGATGACGGATCCGGGCGGGCCGGTCCACGGATCAACCGGGTGGCAGTTCGAGCACCGAGCTGTCCCCAGGGGCGACCGTGACCGCTCGGTCGGGGAGCACCAGGCGGATGGGAGCCTCCTCGGAGTCGGGCACGGTGATCCGCAGCCGGCCGGCGTGCAGCCGCATGCCCACACCCCAGTGGCCGCGGTAGCGCAGCGAAAAGCCGTACTCGGACAGCTCCGGCAGCGGCACCGGGTCCAGTCTCAGGGCCTCCTCCCGGCTTTCGAGTCCGGTCAGGCCGCGCTGTACCAGGTCCAGGGTGCCGGCCATCGCGCCGAGGTGGATGCCCTCACCTGTGGTGCCACCCTGCAGGTCGGCCACGTCTCCTTCGAGCGCGTCCCGGCAGTACTCCCAGGCGTCGCCACGGTGCACGCGGGCGAGCACCCAGCCGTGGACGAGGCCGCTGAGGGTGGACCCGTGGCTGGTGCGGCGCAGGTAGTACTCGACGGTGTTGCGCCAGCTCTCGTCCGTCAGGGGGTAACCGAGCCGCTGGAAGAGGTCCGCCAGCTCGGCGTGCGAGAAGAGGTAGCCGAGCATCAGCACATCGGCCTGCTTGGAGGCCTGATAGCGGTTGACCGTGTCCCCTTCCGCCTCCAGGATGCGGTCCAGCCGCCGGATGTTCCCGTACCGCTTGCGGTACGCGGCCCAGTCGAGCTCGACGAGGTCGCCGTAGCCGGCGAACTGGCTGATCACGCCCTGGTGGAAGGGGACCCGCAGCCGCCGTGAGATCTCCTCCCACTCGTGGAGTTCGCCGCCGTCCAGCCGGAGCCGCTCGAACAGGTCCTGCCTGCGCCACGCAGGGAGACGGCGGACGAGTTCGAGAGCTCGCATGAGGACCCACGCCGCGGTGACGTTGGTGTACGCGTTGTCGTCCAGACCCGGCTGTACGGCGCCCGGGTAGCCGTCGTGGTACTCGTCCGGGCCGACCACACCGCGGATGCGGTAGCGGCCGAGGGCTGGGTCGTGTACGGCGCTGTCCGCCCAGAAGCGCGCGATCTGGAGCAGCATCTCAGCGCCCTTGGTGTGGAGGAATTCGGTGTCACCGACCGCCTCGCAGTACTGCCACACGTTGTAGGCGATGGCGGAGCCGACGTGGCGCTGAAGCCGGGAGTGGTCCGGCAGCCAGCGCCCGGACCGTGGGTTGAGGTGCAGTTCCTGGGTCTCCTCGCGCCCGTCGCTGCCGCTCTGCCACGGGTACATCGCTCCGCTCCTGCCCGCCTCGGCGGCTGCGCGGCATGCCTGGGGCAGCCGCCGGTGACGGTAGTTGAGCAAGGCGCGCGCCACCTCGGGGAAGTGCAGGTTCAGGTACGGCAGGACGAACAGCTCGTCCCAGAAGACGTGACCCCGGTACGCCTCTCCGTGCAGCCCCCGGGCGGGGACGCCGGCGTCCAGCTCCGCTGTGTGCGGCGACAGCGTCTGCAGCACATGGAAGAGATGCAGCCGCAGGACCCGGCCGGCCTCCCCCGGCACGTACACCTCCGCCCGCCGCCACAGTCCCTCCCAGGCGGCAGCGTGGGAGTTCCGCAGCGCGGAGAAGTCAGGGGCGGTCCCGGCCCGGTCGAGTGCCGCCGCGAGCGGGTTGCTGATCGCCGGGTCCCGCGAGGTGTGGAGCGCGACCGTCTTCTCCACGACCACGGGCTCTCCCGGGGCAAGGGGGACGACCATGCGGTGCGCGGCCCGACGTCGGCCGGGGTGCAGAGACGACGACGTGCCCGGCCGACCGACGACTGTGGTGCGGGCCGCCAGGCTGATGCCGATGTCCGAGCCGCTGGTACGGCAGCGCAGCCACACCGTGTCGGGTTCCGCGGCACCGGTTTGGACATGGGCCAGGTGAGCACGGTTGAGGGACCGGTACCGGTGCACATTGCCGTTGATCACGTCGCCGTCGATGGCGGACTCCACCTCGATCGATCCGGCCCGGCCCTCGGCGGTGAACTCGGTGCGCAGCGCGGCCAGGTGCGGGTCCCCCATGTGCACCAGACTGCACTGCTCGACTCCCACGACGCCGCCCGCACCGCCCGGAAATCGGAAGCGGCGCGTCAGCGTGCCCCGGCGCAGGTCCAGCACCTGTCGGTAGCCGACCGGGGCGCAGATGTCCGGGGAGAACCACGGCTCGGCCGAGCCGTCCGCACCGCTGAGGCGGAACCGCAGCCGCAGCCAGTTCGGAAGGTTGACCACATCCTCGTTCTCGACTCGCCGGCCGGCCACGGTCGATTCCAGGCGGTTGTAACACCCGGCAACGTACGTGCCCGGATAATGCACCAGACCGGCCTTGCTCTCGGGCGCTGCGCCGCGGGTCGCGAAGTAGCCGTTGCCGAGCGTGCACAGCGACTCCCGCAACCGTTCGGCAGCGGGGTCGTAGCCCTCGTACTCCCAGGTCCACTCCGGCATGTCCGGGCCTCGCATCCGTTGCGCTCAGACCGCAGCCGTAGGCGGCCCCACGTACCGGAACGTCACGCTCGTTGGGGGACCACGGCCACCGGGCAGGCGGAGTGGTGCAGCACGGTGTGGTTGACCCGGCCGAGCTGCAGCCCGAAGTGGCCGTGGCGCCGCAGGGCCCCCACAACCAGCAGGTCCGCTTGGGCCGTGGCATCCAGCAGGACCCGCTGGGCAGGCCCCTCGGTCGCCTGCTGGTGCACCTCGACCGCAGGGTGGTCCGATGCCGCAGTGCGCAGCGCCTCGGCGAGCAGCGCCGAGGCGCGCTCCTCGTGGGAACGGACGGCGGAGTCGGTCGGAAGCGCGGAGTCCGCCGTCTCGTGGGCCGGGAGGCGCCATGCGTGTATCGCGCGAAGGGTGCCCTGGCGCACCTCGGACTCCCGGAAGGCGAACCTGATGGCGGCCGACTGCCCCGGGGTGTCCCCCACTCCGAGAACGACCTGGTGAAAGGCCCCCTGCCGATTCTGCTCAGCACCACGGACGACGATGACCGGGCACACGGCGCGGGCCGCCAACGCGAGGCTCACCGAGCCCAGCAGCAGCCCGGCGAGCCCGCCGCGCCCGCGGGACCCGGTGACCAGCGCGAAGGCTTCCCGTCCCGCGCTCTGCAGTGCGGAGACGGCGTCATCGGGCACCACCACGCCCGACACCTTCACGCCCTGGTCACGCAGCCGGGCCCGCTCCTCGCAGGACGCGACGATGTGTTCGGCCAGCACCTGATCGGCGGGGCGGTCGGTGGCGAACGACGGCTGGACGCCTTCGTAGCGCTCCCACCGCGAGGCGTGAACCAGGCGCAGCGGTACGCCGTGGCGGGCCGCCTCCTCCACCGCCCAGTCCACGGCCTCCAGACTGGAGTCGGAACCGTCCACACCCACGACCAGCGGGAGCTCCATCGTCCCCACCACCTTCCTGAGACCTGCCCGCTTCCTGAGACCTGCCCGCGGCGCTGCAAGGCCCTTCCGATCCACCGTCGCACCGCCCGGGTTCCGTCGCGAGACGCGGTGCCGACCTGCTGTATCGTGCCGAGGCGCGCCACGGCTGCGCGGGGTGGCAGGGACGGGGCGCCGGCGGCGTCATCGGCCGGCGTCGCTGCGGACAGCGGTTGGGGGTCACCGAAGCCGCACCCGGCCGTTCGCGATGCCTCAGTCGGTCTCGATGCGTCGTCCAGTGAGGCGCTCGGGTTCGATGAGCACCCAGAGCGGTCGTTCGCCGCCCGCCCAGGGCTTGGTATGGGCCCGTTCGGTCAGCCGGCGTACGGCCGCGGGTTCGGTGACGGCCCGGGCCGGACCGAGGACGAGCACACTCCAGCCCCGGCTCATGGCGTCGTCCACCTGGTCGACCTCGAACGCCACCCTCGTCCCGGCAGCCGCTGCAACGACCGTTCCGGGCGCGGTCCGGAAAGCGATCGCGCCATCGACGACCTCGTAATTCACCGGGACCACCGCCAGCCCGTCGGGCGTCGTCACGGCGATGCGTCCCACCCCGTGCGTCGACAGCCGGGCCCGGCATTCCTCCGGATCGAGCTCCCGTAGTTGCGGGTGGTACCCGGCCTCGCCGCCACCGGGCGGCAGATCGACCCCGCCACCGCGCAGCCGCCGCACGGTGGTGCCCAGCGCACCGGCCAGCCCGTTGAGTGTGCCGCTGGTCGGATTCGCCGGCCGTTCCTCAAGGTAGGCCAGGTAGGACGCCGAGATGCCACTGCGCGCGGCCACCTCCGCCCGGGTGAGCCGTTGCCGCCTGCGCTCATGGGCCACCCGGCGGCCTATGTCGCCGGGGTCGAGCGGCCAATGGGTGGGCTGCTCCGACACCGACAGCTCCGGCGGGGTCCGCCCGGCCTCCGGCTGATGTGAGAGGTGCTGGATGTGCGCGTCCGGGCCCGGGAACACGAGGGTCACCTCGTTCGTGTCCGCCCAGCGCACCTCGTAGGGCGGAGTCCCGTCCTCGTGGGGAACCCGGACGATTTCGCCGTCCCGTCTGACCGCGCCCGTGGACGGACTCTCCACCACGAGCTGGTCCCCGATGTGAGCCCGCATGTCATCGCCCCGCTCTCCGACTCTGCTGTGACATGCCTTCTTCCAACGTGGCACAGCGGCAGGCCGACGGCATGCGCCCACCGGGCCACCCACCAGGGCCGAACGGATCCGATGCGACTTCCCACCACGAAAGGGCCGGTCGGCTCATCCGGCGCGGACCGCACCGGACCAGGATGGAGAGGTGGCGGGGCGACCGGCCCTCATGATCCGCCCGGAGGGAGAAGCACATGCAGCACCGAACGGTCGGGGAACTCATGACCAGGGGCGTCATCCAGGTACAGCCGCAGACGCCGTTCAAGGAGATCGTCCGGACGCTGGCGGAGAACGATGTCACCGCCGTCCCGGTGGTCGATGCGGCAGGCCGTCCGATGGGGGTGGTGTCCGAGGCGGATCTGCTCCGCAAGTCGGCGGACCAGACCGATCCGTCCGGCCGGACCCCGATCCCTCATCTGGAGGCGTGGGAACGGGCCAAGGCCGAAGGCTCACGGGCGGAGGAGCTGATGTCGGCTCCCGCGGTGTGCGCGCGGGAGGAGTGGACCGTGGTCGAGGCAGCCCGCCTGATGGCGGTCCAGAACGTCAAGCGGCTTCCCGTGGTGGACGAGACCGACAAGTTGGTGGGCATCGTCAGCCGCGGTGACCTCCTGCGGATCTTCCTGCGGCACGACCACGCGATCCGCGCCGAGATCACCCAGGATCTGCTGCACCGGACACTGGGCCTCGCCCCTTCCGGCGTGACCGTCGAGGTGCGCGAAGGGCAGGTCACTCTCACCGGAACCGTCCCGGCCAAGAGCCTGATCCCCGTGATCGAGCGATTGTGCCTCAGCGTCGACGGCGTGGTCTCGGTCTCCGAGCACCTTGCCTACGAGACGGACGACACCCGGAGCACCGTCGTCGGGACCTGAGCCGTCTCCGTCTCTCCGCACGCAGCGGTCCTCATATCTGCGGCACGACAGCGACCGGACACGGTGCGTGATGCAGCAGCGCGTGACTGACCAGGCCCAGTTGCAGGCCGAAATGACCGCGCCGTCGGTGCGCTCCCACGACGAGCAGGTCGGCCGCGGAAGACGCCTCCAGGAGCGCCTGCCGCGCCGGTCCCTCGACCGCCCTGCGGCTCACCATGACCCGGGGGTACTGCTGACGGGGACCGCTCAGCGCCTCGTCGAGCACCTGCGTCGGTGGACGCCGGTGGGCTTCCGCCCCCCAGCCCGAAGGGGCCGGTGGCTCGGCCCGCACACCGGTGACGCCGTGCCAGGCATGCACGGCCGTCAGACCGCAGTCCCGTGCGTGAGCCTCGCGGAGCGCGAACCGTACGGCGGTGCCGCTGCTCTCCCCGTCCTCGATCCCCACGACGACGTTCCCGAAGCGGCTGTCCCACCGCTCAGCCCCACCGCGTACGACGACCACGGGGCAGTCGGCGCGCGCCGCCACGGCCAGGCTGACCGATCCGAGAAGCATCTCCGTCAGGCCCCCCGTACCGCGGGAGCCGAGGATGACGGCGAAGGCGTTGCGGCCCTTCGCCGTCAGTTCGGCCGCGGCATCCCCGTGGAGCACCTCGCTCGACGGCCGGAGCGCCGGAGCACGGTCTCGCGCACGTGCCACCGCCCTGGCGATCACGCTGTCGGCCCTCTCCCGGGCCCCCCACTCCGCAGCGTCTGCACGGCCGATCCGCCGCCCGGGGACGTCGCCGGCTGCGGCCACGTGCACCACATGGAGCGGTACTCCGTGGCGTACCGCCTCGTCGACGGCCCAATCCACCGCCCGGAGGCCGGCCTCGGATCCATCGACGCCGACCACCAGAGGAATTCCCACTGCCCGCACCTCCTCCCGGTCCGCGCCCCCTCGAGCCACGTCCAGGACCTCCCGGAACCGGAACTCACGCGCCTGGCGCCGGTCACGGTACGGCCGCACGCTGGAAGGGGAGCAGTCCCCCTGTGACCCCAGCTTCTGCCCATAGGGAGGCGACCGCCATGGAACAAGCCGTCACGGTAGGCCTCGACGGCTCGGTCGAGAGCTTTGCTGCCGCCCGCTGGGCCGCCGGAGAAGCCCTTCGGCACCACCGCACGCTGTGCCTGCTGCACGCCTGGCCGATGCTCTCGGCAACAGCCGTGGGCGCGCCTTCGGAAGCGGACCAGAATTACTGGTCGGAGCGGCTTGTGCACGACGCGCGGAGCGAGCTCCACGAGCACTACCCGGAGCTGGACCTCACCGAAGCCCTGGTCGCCGAAGACGCGACGACGGCCCTCCTGGAGGCGGCCGCACGGTCCTGGATGCTGGTGCTCGGCTCGCGTGGGCTGGGGCCTGCCGAAAGCTTCTTCCTGGGGGACATCGCGATGGATGTCGTGGGCCGGGCGGAACGGCCGGTGACTCTCGTTCGTGCCGGGACGAGCGCCGAGCCGTCTTCCGCCCCGAACGGCGGCCGGGTGGTCGTGGGACTGAGCCTGCACGGGCCCTGTGACGGCCTGCTGGACTTCGCCTTCGACGCCGCCGCCGTGCGCGGGGTGCCGCTGCACGCCGTGCACGGGCGGAGCCTGCCGGTTGCCGCCTACGCGCCGTGGGGCGTGGATCCCGCGGTCTGCGACGAGATCCGGGCGGCTGCCCTCAAGGAGCTGGGCGACGTCCTACGCCCTTGGCACGAGAAGTTCCCCGGCGTACGGATGGTCCACAGCGTCCGCCTCGAAAGCCCGGCCCGGGCGCTCGTCGAGGCGGCCCCGGGGACCGATCTGCTGGTGATCGGCCGACGCGGGCACCGCCCCGCCCTGGCGCCCCGCCTGGGCAATGTGGGCCATGCCGCCGCGCACCACGCGGCCTGTCCGCTCGCCATCGTTCCCCATGACTGACCCGGGCACCGGCTCGCACCAGGGACATCGGGGCCCACCGGCGACGGAGCGGCCGCGGGCCCCAGGGGCGACCGCAAAGGCATGACAGCGAGGAAGTGAGCCATGCGAGCGCTCGTCTACCGGGGCCCCGGGGAGTCCTGCTGGGACGAGATCCCGGACCCCGTGATCGAGGAGGCGACCGATGCGATCGTGCGCGTCGACACCACCACCGTCTGCGGCAGCGACCTGCACATCCTCGCCGGGGAATTGCCCGAGGTGGAGCCGGGGACGGTGCTCGGCCACGAGGCCGTCGGTGCGGTCACGGAGGTCGGCTCCGAAGTGCACTCCGTCCGCCCCGGTGAGCAGGTCATCGTGTCCTGCGTCTCGGCCTGCGGACACTGTTCGTACTGCCGGGAGAACGCGTACGGGCAGTGCCGCGGAGGAGGCGGGTGGCTGCTCGGCAACAGCATCAACGGCACGCAGGCCGAGCTCGTCCGGGTCCCGTTCGCCGACCTCTCCACGCACCGGTGCCCCGGCGCGCTCACCCGCCAGGACGCGGTGCTGCTGGCCGAAGTGCTCCCCACCGCCTACGAGGTGGGGGTCCGCAACGGCCAAGTGAGCCCCGGGGACACCGTCGTCGTCGTGGGGGCCGGGCCCATCGGACTTGCCGCAATCATCACCGCCCGGCTGTTCTCACCCCGCCGGACCATCGCCGTGGACCTCTCGCCCTCCCGGCTCGAAGCTGCCACGCGTCTCGGCGCCGACTTCGCCGAGCTGCCTGGGCGGATGATCAGCGATCTGGCGGAGGGTCCGGGAGCCGACGTGGTCATCGAGGCCGTCGGCGCCCCCGAGAGCTTCGTCCTGTGCACCCGGGCAGTGCGCCCGGGAGGGCACATCGCCAATATCGGCATGCATGGCCAACCCGCGACGCTGCACCTTGAGGCGCTGTGGCGCAAGAACATCACGATCAGCACCGGCCAGGTGGACACGTTTTCCATCCCGTGGCTTCTCGACCTGGTCGTGTCCGGCCGCCTGCACATCTCCGAGTTGGTCACCCATTCCTTCGTCCTCGACCAGATGGAGGAGGCCTACGACGTCTTCTCCCGGGGTGCCGACACCGGAGCCCTCAAGGTCGCCTTGCACCGGGAGTGAGAGTGCACTCCGAACGGATCACCGCGAAGAAGGGGGTCGGTGATGAGTGACCCGGTGGTGGTGGGGTTCGACGGCTCGGAATCGAGCTTCGCCGCAGTGGAGGTCGCCGCGCACGAGGCGCACCTGCGTAGGACGGGACTGCGCGTGGTGCACGCGTTCGGCTGGCCGGCCCGGGACACTCCACTCGGCCGTACCAGGCTCGGGCCGGCCGAGGCCGGGCTGCGTGACGTGGCCGAGCACATCGTCGCCGAGGCTGTGGCCCACGCGCAGAACGTGGAACCAGAGGTGGACGTCACCCACACCGTCGTCATCGACGATGCGCTCTCAGCACTCGAAGTCCAGTCACACACCGCCGAGTTGATCGTGGTCGGCAGCCGTGGCATCGGCAGTTTCGCCGGTCTGCTGGTGGGATCGACGGCCGTCCACCTCGCGGCGCACGGCCGGTGCCCGGTCATGGTCGTCCGCGGCAGACCAGCGCCTGAGGGACCTGTGGTCCTGGCGGTCGACGGCTCACCCGAGGGCGCGGCAGCGGTCGCCTTCGGATTCGCCGAGGCCTCGCTGCGGGAGGCGGAACTGCTCGCCCTGCACGTGTGGAACACCTGGACCGAACGCGCTTATGAGACTCCCGGCGATCTGCGGCGGATGGTGGTGAACCTCGACCGGCTCCGCGACGAGGAAGAGCGGTTGCTCGCCGAGTCGTTGTCCGGCCATCAGGTCAGGTACCCGGAGGTCACCGTACGCCGGAGCCTGCTGGAGTCCCGCACCCGTCCGGCCCTGATCGAAGCGAGCCGCAGCGCTCAGCTGCTGGTGGTGGGAGCACGTGGCCGCGGCGGCTTCGCCGGCCTCCTCCTGGGCTCCGTCAGCCAGGCCGTCCTGCACCACTCGCACTGCCCCGTCGTTGTGGTCCGCGGCCCGGGGTGACCATGACCGTCCAGGACGGCCGGCCGCACACGCCGAGCACCGTGCAGTGCGACCGAAGCCCTCGCTCCCCCGGAGGTACGCCATGACCAGCCCTGTGCCCCGCCCCGTGGCCGTCGGCGTGGACGGATCACCGGCCGGGCTCGCCGCCGCGGACTGGGGTGCCCGGGAAGCACAGCTCCGGGACGCACCTCTGCGGCTGGTCCACGCATGGGAATGGCAGCCCTATTCCCATGCGCCCCCAGAGGGCCCGGAGGCTGCCCGCCGCTGGTCCGAGGGTGTCCCGCGGGAGGTGACCACCTGGCTGCGCCACCGCTATCCGGGCCTCGACATCACGGCGGAGCAGCTCGCCGGCCCTCCACCGGAGGTTCTGTGCGAAGTCGCCACAACAGCAGAACTCCTGGTGATCGGCACCGTGGGCATCGGCCGGCTCGCCGGTTTCCTGCTCGGCTCGATCGCGCTGGCCACGGTGGCGCACAGCGTGCGCCCGGTCGTCGTCGTACGGGCCCGTACGGCCGAAGAGGTGGAGGACCGGGGGCGCCCCTCAGAGACGGTGTCGGCACGGCCGGTGGTCCTCGGCCTCGACCTCGGCCGGCCCTGCGACGACGTCATCCACGTCGCCTTCGAGTCCGCGGCGCTGCGAGTCGCTCCCTTGGTCGTGGTGCACGGCTGGAACCCTCCGGTGTTCTACGCGGTCGGCGCTGATCCGGCCAAGGACACCGACATCGCGACCGAGGAGCAGGCCGACCTGCGCCGTGCGCTGAGGCCGTGGCGCGAGAAGTACCCGACCGTGGACGTGGCCGAGCAGGCCGTCATCGGGCAGCCGGCCCGCCACCTCCTGGAAACCGGGAGTCGAGCCGCCCTCGTCGTCATCGGTCGGCACACGCCCTCGCCGAAGGCTCTCCCGCCCCGCATCGGGCACATCGCTCACGCCCTCCTGCACCACTGCCCCGCGCCGGTCGCCCTCGTCCCCCACGGCTGATCGCGCACGCCCGTCCCGCTCCCGTCGGCCCCGCCCCGGCCCGTCGGCACAGCATCCGATTGTCCCGGCCGGGTGATGACTCGCCTGGCCGGCGGCGCCCTCCGCCTCGCTGGCCCACGCCGGGCTGCGGTCTTCGGCGATCCGGGGCCCTTCGGCCCCCCGGAGAAGGCCGGGTTTCCCCTTCTTGGCCCCGGCCGCGGCTGACGCATCCTGGAAGCAGATGCCCGTCCTCCGGCCGAGGGAAGGTGATCGGCATGATGTGGTACGGCGGCGGCTGGGGCTGGGGCGGCTGGTTCCTCATGGCCGTGGTCATGGTGCTGTTCTGGGCGCTGATCATCGCCGGTGTCGTGATGCTGGTCCGCTATTTCTCCGGCGGCCATCGTGGCCAGCCGGGTGGGCCGTCCCCCTCCCATGACGCCTGGGGCGGAAGCCGACGGGCCGAGGACCTGCTCGCCGAGCGGTTCGCCCGCGGGGAGATCGACGAGGACGAGTACAGACGCCGGATCACGCTGCTGCGGGAGCACCGGTGACGACGAACCGGCCGCGCGGGCTGTGGCTGGCCGTGGGAGCGGTCGCCGCCTTGGTGTTGGGTATCGGGACGACCTTGCTGATCGCCGCCACCGGCGGCTTGCACGGTGGCGGGCCGGCACCCTGGCGAGGGGCGGCAGTGCGGTGCGGCGCACCCCCGCTGAAGGGTCATGCGGTGGACGTGACCGTCGGGGACATGGGGCCTGGCATGAGGCACCGCCCCGACGGACGCGTGCCGAACAGCGGCCCTGGCAGGCATGGCCTGGGCATGATGTGGCTCCGCGTCACTCCGCGCGCGGTTCCGGCGGGTGTGGTGTCCCTGCGGGTGGTCAATGTCGGCGCTCTTCCCCACGAGGTGGTGGTGCTACCGCTGCCGACGGGGCAACCGGTGGGGGAACGCCCGACCGGTGCTGACGGGCGCGTCGATGAGGCAGGCAGCGTGGGTGAGGCCTCGCGCAGTTGCGGTGCCGGGAGCGGGGGCGGGATTGCTCCCGGCGCGACGGCCTGGACCACGGTGACGCTGCACCCCGGACGCTACGAGCTGGTGTGCAACCTCCCCGGCCATTACGGCGCCGGCATGTACGCCGAGCTGGACGTCACCCGGTAACCCGCCAGGCAGGGAGCTGCTCCTGGGGTCCCGCGGCCCGGCCGGTCCTCGTGCGTCATGTCCCGGTCCGAGGGCGGGAGCGCGATCGGCGTACAGGCACGTCGCAGAGGGCGTCGCCGACGGCGTACACGACGGTGGCGGCGATGGTGGTCGCACCCCACAGGCCCCAGGCGGCCGAGGTCGCGTCGACAGTCAGGAGCGGGGCGAGGGGGAGCAGGCCGGCGGCGAGGAGTGCGGGGACGGCGCGGTGGAGGGAGCGGGCCAGGTGCGGGGCGCCGCGACGGTGGCGCCGGGTGAGATGGACGGCGCAGGCGGCGATGGTCACGTCCCCGAGGACGATCAGTACCCAGGCGAGCGGTTCCATGTCCGGTCACCTCCAGGCAGACAGTGGTGGAGCAGACGGTGGTGGAGCAGACAGTGGTGGAGGTCCTGCGCGCAGGGGAGCCCCGGCGACCCGCACCCGGCGTGCGGTCCCGTAGTGGCCAGTCTTGGGGTCCCGTGGTGGCCACGCTTGGGGCCCGGTAGTCGCCAGTGTGCCGCGGTGAGCGGAGCCGTGCAGCACTTGCCGCGCGGCGGCGACCGGCCGGAACCGCTGATCGGTCCGACACCCGGCAGTGGCTGCACGGAGGGAGACATGGAGGGAGGCTTGGAGGAAGGCATGCGCTGAGAGGCATGCGCTGGGAGGACGGTCTGCCATGGGTGCCGCCGATATCAGCGTGGTGATCGCCGCCGCTGTGGTGATCGCCGGACTGGGATGGTTCTTCTTCGGTCCGCGCCGGGCCGGGACCGCTCAGGTGGCGGGCGGGGTGCAGCGGGTCGAGGTGACCGTGCGTGGCGGCTACCGGCCGGATGTGATCCGGGTGCGTCAGGGGGTTCCCCTGGAGTTGGTCTTCGACCGGCAGGAGAGCGGGGAGTGCACCTCGCGGGTCGTCTTCCCGGACCTTCGGGTCAGCGCCGGGTTGCCCGCGTACGCGCGTACCACCGTCCGCGTGAGCCCGGACCGGGCCGGGTCCTTCGGCTTCGCGTGCGGGATGAACATGGTTCACGGCACGCTGCTGGTCGAACCGGCCGGTGCCGGTGACTCGACGCAAGCCGGCTCTGAAGGACAAGCCGGCTCTGAAGGAGGCTCCGACGGAGGTCGTCCGGGCACCACCGTCGCGGGACCGGCCGCCGCCGCACCTGATCGGGCGCCGGGTGGCGAGCGCGGGGCCGCCGAGGCGGAGGCGGCCGAGGCCGCCGAGCGGCGCGCGGAGATCACGGACCTGACCCGCAGGGTGGCGGTCGGTGCGGTCCTCACCTTTCCGGTGCTCTTCGCGGTCATGGCGCACGAACTGTTCCGCGCCGACTGGGTGCCGGGGTGGCTGCTGAACCACTGGCTGCAACTGGCCCTGATCACTCCGGTGATGCTCTACACCGGCTGGCCCATCCACTCCACCGGCTGGCTGACCCTGCGTCACCGCGGCGCCGAGATGAACAGCCTCATCACCCTGGGCACCACGGCCGCCTACGGCTACAGCGTGCTGGTCACCGTGGCCCCCGGGCTGCTGCCGAGCGAGGTGCGGGAGGTCTACTTCGAGGCGGTCGGAGTGATCCTCACCCTGATCCTGCTCGGCAGGCTGCTGGAGGCCAGGGCCAGGGCCGGCACCGGTGAGGCGATCCGCGCCCTGCTGGGCCTGCAGGCCCGCACCGCCCGCGTGGTCCACGACGGCACCGAGCGCGAAATACCGGTGGACGAGGTCGTCGTGGGCGACGAGGTGGTCATCCGGCCCGGGGAGAAGGTTCCGGTCGACGCCGAAGTACTGTCAGGGGTCTCGGCGGTGGACGAGTCGATGGTCACGGGTGAGCCCATGCCCGTCACCAAACGGGCCGGGGACACCGTCATCGGCGCCACCGTCAACGGCACCGGCAGCCTCCGGGTACGGGCCGGCAAGGTCGGGGCCGACACCGTGCTCGCCCAGATCATCCGCCTGGTCCAGCAGGCCCAGGCGTCCAAGGCACCCATCCAGCGGCTGGCCGACGCGGTCGCGGCGTACTTCGTGCCGGTGGTCATCGCCATCGCGGTGGCCACGTTCGCGGTGTGGTTCACCGTAGGGCCGGCACCGGCGCTCACCCTCGCCCTCGTCTCCGCCGTCGCCGTCCTGATCATCGCCTGCCCGTGCGCGCTCGGCCTGGCCACCCCGCTCTCGGTCATGGTCGGCACCGGCAAGGGCGCCCAGGCGGGCATCCTCATCCGCTCCGCGGAGGCCCTGGAGACCGCCCACCAACTCGACACCGTCGTACTGGACAAGACCGGTACCGTCACCGCCGGAAAGCCGGTCCTGACCGACGTGGAGGTGGCCGAGGGCGTCGACGAGGGACAGCTGCTGGCGCTGGTCGCGGCCGCCGAGGAGACCAGCGAACACCCGCTCGCCCAGGCCATCACCGCCGGCGCCCGCCGACGCGGCCTGACCTGGCCCACCGCGGCCGGCTTCGACTCCGTCACCGGCAAGGGCGTGCAGGCCACCGTGGACGGTCACGCGGTTCTCGTGGGCACCGCCCGACTGCTCGGCGACGTGGACATCGACACCTCCGCCCTCGCCGCGCTCGCGACCCGGTTCTCGGCCGAGGGCAAGACCCCGGTCCTGGCCGCGGTCGATGGCCGTCCGGCCGGGGTGCTGGCGGTGGCCGACACCGTCAAGGACGACTCCGCCGCCGCCATCGCCGCCTTGCGGGGCCTCGGTCTGGAGGTGGTCATCCTCACCGGCGACAACGCCCGTACCGCGGCCGCGATCGCCGCCCAGGTCGGCGTGGAGCGCGTCCTGGCCGAGGTACTGCCCGAGCACAAGGCGGACGAGATCCGCCGTCTGCAGCGCGAGGGCCGCACCGTGGGCATGGTCGGCGACGGCATCAACGACGCTCCTGCCCTGGCCGCCGCCGACGTCGGCCTGGCCATCGGCACCGGCACGGACGTGGCCATCGAGGCCGCCGACATCACCCTCATCTCCGGCTCCCTCACCGGCGTCGTCACCGCCATCCGGCTCTCGCGCGCCACCATGCGCAACATCCGCCAGAACCTGTTCTTCGCCCTGATCTACAACGCCGTGGGCGTCCCCCTCGCCGCCGGCGTCCTCTACCCGCTGTGGGAGATCCGCCTCAGCCCGATGATCGCCGCAGTGGCCATGGCGGCGAGCTCGTTGTCGGTGGTCACCAACGCGTCCCGCCTCCGCCGTTGGCGCATCAGCGGTCCGGGAGCGCCGTCTGGGTGACACGCCAGAGACGGCGCGGGAGGTTGCCCTCGTCGAAGGGGTGGATCTCGCGCAGGTCCCAGCCGGCGGCGAGGTCTTCCACCAACGCCCGGTCGAAGAAGTGGACCGCGAAGCCGCCGTGTTCATGGATGTCGTCACCGTGGGAGATACCGGTGCCGTAGTGGGCGTCGCCGGTGTGGCGGACGGTGTAGACGAAGGTGCCGCCCGGGCGTAGCACGCGGCGGACCTCGGCGACGGCGGAGTGGATCTCCTCGGTGGAGAGTGCCATGCACAGCAGCATGTGGGCGAAGGCGGCGTCGACGCTGTCGTCGGGGAGGGGCAGCGGGTCCCGTACGTCATGGCGCAGGGTGGTGACGCGTTCGGTCAGGCCGGATTCGGCAGCGTGCGCGGCCAGTTGGGCCAGTCCGGTGGAGCTGAAGTCGGCGGCGATGACGTCCAAGCCGGATCGGGCGAAGAACAGGGCGTCGCGGCCATGGCCGGCTCCCAGTTCGAGCACCGTGCGGGCACCGGCGGAACGGAAGATGCCGGCGGCGTGGGTCGCGGGGTCGGACGGAGCCGTCCCGTACATGTCCGGGTGGGCCGTGTAGGTCTGCTGCCAGTGGCGTCGCTGTGTCTCACCCAGGTTGTCGTCGCCCGGTTCCCGCATCCGTACCTCCGTCTCGCCGACCCACGACGTCCACTCAGGCCGGGAACATGCGCAGGCATCGTCCCTGTCCGGGTCATTGTCCGTCGATGTCCCTGCGCGTCGGTGGTGGACCACGGTCAAGCGAACCGGGTCCTCTTCGGGCGGCGAGTCCGGGCGGTGAGTCCGGGCGGCGAGTCCGGGCGGCGAGTCCGGGCGGCGAGCCCAGCAAGGCACACGACGAGCCGAGTCACCTGGGCCCGAGTGCGGGCCCGCCGCTCCTGTCTGCGATCTGCGATCTGCGATCACTTCCAGCAGGGCGCGACAGGTAATGGGAAGCGCGCCGCTGGTGGCGGGTCGTGGTCTGCCCGGTCCGTCCAGCGCGGTAACCTCCGGGGGCTGTCATGTCTCTGAGCCACCTCCGGACCGTGAGATCGGCTACGTCCCTCATCATCCGGTCTGCGTCCCCGGACAGCCACAGCCCGTTCCGCTGCGCTCCGTGGCCGAGGGGGCGGGTTCAGAAGAAACTGAGAGCTTCCTGTGTCAGGCTGACGCGCCCTGCCGGCCGGTACGGAAAGGCCGTGCGCGAGCCGACTCCTCAATGTCGCTTTCTGGAGGTACGCCCCGATGAGCCTCACCGTTGTCGACGGTCTGCCCGCCCACGTGCTGATCGTGCACTTCGTCATCGTGCTCGTTCCCCTGAGCGCGCTGGCAGCCGTGGTCGGCGCGCTATGGCCGAGTGCCGCCCGGCGCATGGGGATTGCGCTGCCGCTGCTGGCCCTGGTCACACTGGCGAGCGTGCCCCTGGCCACGGAGGCCGGGGAGTGGCTGGAGAAGCACGTCGACAGCAACGCCCTGGTACGCAGGCACACCGAACTCGGCGACGGGTTGCTCCCCTGGGCCGCGGGCCTGTTCGTGCTGGCGACGGTGGTCTGGTGGACGACCCGCAGGGCGTCCGCCGCAGAGGCAGGCCCCGGGGAGCGGAGCCGGTCCACCTCGTCCCGGCCCGCCTCATCCCGGTCCACCTCGTCCCGGGCCGCACTGGTCGTGCGGATCGTGGTAGCGGTGCTGGCCGTAGGGGTGGCCACAGGCGCCGTCGCGGACGTCTACCGGATCGGCGAATCCGGGGCGAAGGCCGCTTGGCATGACGGCTTCACCAAGACCGCCACGGGCGACCGCGGTGACAACGGCTGACGCAGGTGGCTATCAGTGAATTCACCGCCTGTGACTGTGGCTGTGGCTGTGGCTGTGGCTGTGTACGTTCAGAGGCCGCGACGGCCAAGCTCAGCAGCCTCAAGCGGGCCTCTACCGATGGTCGGCCGCAGCTGATCGACCTCGGCGGGCCGGTCTTCACCGACCACGCACCACCGCCGCAGCCTGGGGCCGGAGACCCGGTTCCCGGTCCTGACTCGTGGGAGCCGAAGGCGATGGCCCCGTGATCAGTCTCAGGCCGGAGAGCCGTCCGACCCATGGCCTCAGCAAAGGAGTTTGAACAGCCGGGCAGCTTGCCGCTCGGCCGTTCCTGGCGGGCTGCGGGGATGCTCAGGGTCGTCGAAGAACAAGAGAAACAACCAGACGAGCGCCAGCAGTCTGCGGCACTCCGTCAGCCGCGCGCGTTCGGCGCCGGTCAGCGCGAACAGACCGAGGAATGCCTCGACATCGAGGGGCGGGCCGACCCAGCTGGCCAGGTGTTCCGTGATCTCCGCCAGCTCGAAGGGCCGGTCGCTGACGCCGGAGTCCTCGAAATCGACGACTCGAACCCGAGTGCCGTCCCACAGATAGTTGGCGAGGTTGCCATCTCCTGGCCCGAACACCATGGGGACGTCCGGTCGGCTGACTTGTTCCATGCCTGAACGGGCCAGCCAATCAAGGCCGCACTCCATGGCCTCGCCCACCTCCCCGCTGACTCGCTCGCGAGCCTGCGGCACCCAGGTGCGGATCTGCGCGATGAGTTGATGCTGCTGGCCAGGCCGGACCGGGACGGTAGCCAGGACGTCCGCCGGGACAGCCGCATACAGCTCGCTCGCTGCCGTGGCGAGAGCCTTGAGTTGCTGATGGCCGAGGGGCTCTCCTCGCAGCGGCTCACCCGGCAGGCGCGACATCACCACCACCGGCTCCTCCGCCGCAAGGTCCGCGCTTTGAGGGGTGGGAGCCAAGCCTGGCGCGTACCTGGCGAGCAGCGTCAGCGCACGCCACTCACGCTCGGGTTCGCCACGACTCTCACGCCGGAACCTCTTGATCACGCTATCGGGCCGGAGCTCGACACCATGCGTACTCCATGGAACGGAAGTCATGAGACGCGTTCTTCCCAGCGGGCGCTCGATCACAACCGGATGCCGGATGCCACTGCGCGGCTCAGGAGGTCCGGGTGTGGTGGTCCAGCAGGCGGGTGAGCAACTCCAGGAACTGATCGCGTTCGGCCGGGTTCAGCGGCGCGAGCAGTTCGTCGTGGAGGACGTCCAGGACCTTGTCAAGGCGGCGTAGGTGGCGGCGGCCTTGGGCGGAGATGGTGATGACGTTGCGGCGCCGGTCGTCGGGATCCGGCGTCCGTTCGACGAGGTCACGCTCGGCCAGTTCGTTGAGCACGCTGACCATGTCGCTGCGGTAGATGCCGGTGCGGCCACTCAGCGCCGCTTGGCTCCCCGGGCCGAAATCCTGCAATGAGGCGAGCACGGCGTAGTGCCACTTACGGGCGTCGACCTGGGCCAGTCCCTCGTTGATCAGCCGGTCCGACCGCGCGGTCAGCTGCGACAACTGTCGGCTCGCCCGTCGTCGCAGCCTGTCGGGCGTCTTGGGTGCGCCGCCGTCGGGCCTGTCCGCGGCTTCGGCTCTGGTCATGGCGCCCATCCTACTCATTGCGTTAGTGCGACTAACGAGGTACGTTCACTCGCACCGAAAACGTTAGTGCAATAAACGTTTCTCGGGTGAACAAGGAAGGAAGCACTTGCCCACCAAGACACTGCAGATTCCCACCGCCGACGGCCTGGCCGATGCCTTCGTCGCCTTCCCCGACCACGGCGAGCGGCACCCAGGGGTGCTGATGTACGCGGACGGCTTCGGCATCCGGCCCGCGCTGCGGCAGATGGCCCGCGAACTGGCCGGGCACGGGTACTACGTGCTCGTCCCCAACCTCTTCTACCGGCACGGCCCGGCACCGGTGATCGAACTTCCCGAGCACATCGGAGAAGAGGTCCGGCCCGCGATCTTCGCCCAGCTGATGCCGTTGATCGAGGCGCACACCACCGAACGTGTCCTGAGCGACGCCGACGCCTACCTCAGGTTCCTCACCGCCCAGCCCGAGGTCAGCGCCGGACCGGTCGCAGTGACCGGCTACTGCATCGGCGGCCTCCTGGCGATGCGCACCGCCGCGGCCCACCCCGATCAGGTGGCCGCCGTCGCCGGATTCCACGGCCCCGTGGGCGCCGACGGGCCCGACGGCCTGCAGCGCCTCCTCTCCACGCTCACCGCCCAGGTCCACCTCGGCCACGCCGAAACCGACCTGACGCCGGAGGCCCTCGGCGAGCTCAACCAGGCCCTGGACGCGGCAGGTATCGACTACACCTCCGAGATCTATCCCGGCACCGTCCACGGCTTCACCATGGCCGACACCGACGCCTTCAACGCCGCCGCACTGCAGCGTCATTGGGACCGCCTGCTCCCCCTCCTCGGCCGCACCCTGGCCAACGGCTGAGGCTCCGACCCGTAAGCCACACCCGAGGCCCGGGGTGCACGGCACCGCAGCCCGTAGCTCGCTTGCCAGCCGGAACCGCAATGCGGACGCGGCGGCCGGGACCTGGTGATGGTGGTCATGCGCCGCCATCGCGGGTACCTGGTGACAGCTTCCTGAACGACGAGCCAGTGGTCCCGGCCGGCAGGGCCGTTCACGGGCGGCTGACGTCCGGCCCGGTCCAGCCGGCCACGCCGACACACGCCTCGTTCCCCTCGGGGTCGGCCAGCACCCAGTTCGACGGCCCATCGGCGTCGTTCACCAGGTGGCCACCGGCAGCGAGCGCCGCGGATATCCGCGCCTCGGCCTGGTCGTAGGGCACCCAGACGTCGACATGGACGCGGTTGCGCTGCGGGCGCGGTGCGTCCATCTGCTGGAAGTAGAACGGCACCCCACGTCGCTGTGGGTCGATCAGGTCCTCGCCGCTGTTCGCGCGGTCCTGGTAGCCGAGCAGGGCACGCCAGAACGCCACCCCGGCGGCCTCGTGGAACTGCTGCGGCTTGATGCGCTCGATCTTGCTCCCTACATCGGTCATGAACTCAACGTAGCGGGCAGGTCTGACAACTCCCTTCGCTCCTCTGGTGATTCGGAACTGCTCGTCGTCGGGTTCACATCGGTATCGGCACCGGAATCCGCACCGACATCGGCATCCGCGTCCGCACCGGCACCGGCACCGGCACCGGCACCGGCATCGGCCCACGTATCGCGCTCAAGGAGAAAGAGACCAGCCATCGAGGGGACGGCGCACCCGGCTCATCGGACGCGCCGTCCCGTGGCTGTCCAGGTCCCGCAGACTCCGCCCCGCTACGAACGAGATCCCCGCAATTACCTGGCCTTCTCCCGCTCGTGGCACCCCTCTGCCGCCACGTACGCCTGATCCGACTCGCCGCGTAAGGCACAGCCCCAACGACCAGTTGCGTAGATGGTTTTCGGTCATGCATGATCACGCCCTATCGGGGCGGTTCGACGCGTGGCCCGGGGGAGCTTGCCTCCTGCCGCGCGCGTGTTTTGCGTGCCCAGACCACACACCCACACCGCACACCCAGACCACACACCACGAAATTTCGGGGGGAACCATGCTCGCTCACGACAACACGACCAGCCCAGACGGACCCAGCACCCCAGACGGATCCAGCACAGCGCAGACGCGAGCGGCACAAACCGATGAACGCCCGGGGCCACCCGCTCGGTCCCAAGGTGCCGCCGTCGGTGGCTGGGTGCTCACCCTCGCACTCAACGTGGCCGCCCCGATCATCACGTACAACGCCTTGCGCGATCAGGGCTGGAGCGAGTTCGCGGCGCTACTGGCAAGTGGTGCCTGGCCGGTTCTCGACAGCGCCGTCCACGTCGTGTGGCGACGCCGTCTCGACGAATTCGCCGTGGTGACCCTGGTGTTCTTGGTGATCACCGCTGTGGTGTCGCTCGTCGGCCCCCACTCGGCCCAGGCACTGCTGGTCAAGGACTCGGCCGTCACCGGGTTGTTCGGGCTGCTGTGCCTGGTGACGCTGCTGGCGCCGCGCCCCCTGATGTTCTACTTCGGCCGCAAGTTCGCCACCGACGGCACCCCGTCGAGCACCGCCTGGTGGAACGGCCTGTGGGAGTTCGAAGGTTTTCGCAGGACCATCCGGACGATGACGACGGTCTGGGGCGTGGCCTACTGCCTGGAGGCAGCGGTCCGGATCGCGCTGGCCTACGTCCTGAGCACCGACACTGTGGTGACCTTGAGCCCGGTTCTCATCTACGGGGTGCTCGGCGCCCTCGCTCTGTGGACGGCGATGTACGGCAAGCGGGCTCGACGCAAGGGTGAGGAGCGCGCCGCTGCGGCGACTGGCTGACTGGCTGACTGGCTGCCCCCTGCATCCTCCTGCCTGCCTGGCTGAAGGGCTGTCCCGCTCATGCCTGATCAATCACCGCCTGGAATGATCAGTGGGTGACCAGTGAATCCCCATCCGCGCAGCCCGGCCCCACGAAGTACGTCCTGTTCGATGTCGACGGCACGTTGATCGACGCGGTGAGCAACCAGCGCCGCGTCTGGGAAACATGGGCGGAGCGATACGGGCTGGATGCGGACGAGGTCTACCAGGTGGCTCTGCGAACGCGGCCCATGGAGACGTTCGCCCGGGTCGCTGCGGACCACGATCCGCACGAATGCCTGGCCACGCTGCACGAGTTGGAGGACGAGGACGTCAGGTCCGGCGCATACGCGGCTTTCGACGGTGCGTCGGACTTGCTGCACGGCCTGCCGCGAGGGTCCTGGGCGCTGGTGACCTCGAACTACGAGCACCGGGTGCGCGGCCGCTTTCTGCGGACCGGATTGCCGGTGCCGGGCGTGATCGTGGACGCGGCCGCTGCCGAGGAGGGCAAGCCGTCTCCCGTCCCGTATCTGCAGGCCGCTGCGCAGCTGGGTGCTGCGCCGGAATCCTGCCTGGTCATCGAGGACGCCCCGTCCGGAGTGCGGTCCGGGCTGCGCGCCGGGATGACGGTGTGGGGCGTGAACGACGCTGTCGCGGTGGAGGGCGTGCATCGCCACTTCCGCAGTCTGCGCGAGGCAGTCCCGCACATCCTGGCCTTCGTGTCCGGCCCTCATGGGAATGCCACAACCTGAAGCAGCCTGAACCCATCCGCAGGCACCGGACAGGACCGGGCAGAACCGAGCAGGACCGGGAGCGGTCGTCGTGCATGCCTTCGCCTGACTGGGCGTCAGTACGGCGTCCGAGTCATCGCAGGCGCCCACAGGGGTGCCCCACTCACGGGCCCCATTCGAGTGTGCGCGCCCTGCCGCCTTCATGCACCCTGGCAGATAGGAGGCCCCCCACCAGGGCCTTAATGGAGGCCCCCACCAGGGCCTTCCCGCCGGTTGCACACGGTGAGCGCCGCTCCACGGAGCGGTCATCAGCTCGGCGCACCAACCCGCCGAAAAGCAGTAATGGCACGCCGACAATGGCCCGCACCACCCCCAATGGCACAAGAGAACCCCCTGACATAAGAGAAACCGCCGAGTGGCGGCTCGCCGGGTCCGCCGTCATCCTTTTCGTGAGAGAACTCCGGAGTCGTCACCTCCGGCCTCGGCATCCCTGGAGCCGTCATGGCAGTTCACTTCGACATCAACCTGATCGTCGTCTCTGCGGACATCTTCACGCCGGCCGAGTTGAAGCAGGTCAACGACTCCGTGGACATCATGAAGAACATCTTCGCCACCCATGGCCCGGTGATCGGTACGGTCAACCGCTTCAAGATTGAACACCGGGTCGCCGGGGTGGACGCGATCATCTTCAACTCGGCCGACGCCATGGCGCTCGCCGACCGCTTCGCCGTAAGCAGCAATGACGCTCTCGACGTGTTCGTCGTGAAGCGCATTTTCGACCCCACGGCCGACGGATACTCTCCCGTCCCCGGCGCGTGCGGGAAGAAAAGAGCCAGGGGTCGGCTGAGAGCACCGGTGGTGTCCTTGAACGGCGGCATGGCGAACAGCGGCAACACCTTCGCCCACGAGGTCGGTCATTTCCTGGGCCTGCCCCACTGCGAGAAGGACGAATCGCTGTGCGGCCCCGCGAACTTCATGCGCGCGCAATCGGGGGCCAACACGGGGGTCACGCCCGCCCAGGCGGTCAAGATGATCACCCATTGCCAGGTCACCCTGTAGGTCAGACCCACTGAACCGTCAGATCCACTGAAGCGTCAGGCCCACTGAACCGTCGGACCCACTGCATCGTCAGACCCACCGTCAGACCCCAGAGGTTGCGAGAGAGGCGCGGAGACCATGACCGACCGCATCGACCAACTGCTCGCCTCCAAGGACGGGGTGGACCCCTCACTCCTGGCCGCGCTCGACGCCGACGATCTCGCCGACGCCCTCGGCCGTGCGCTCGCCGTGGACGACGAAGACCGGGTCCGCGCCCTCGGCATCCTCGCCCTGATCGACCCGAGCCCGCTGGGGGCGCTGGCCCAGGCGGTCGGTCAGGTGCTGGCGGAGCCTGCACCCGACCCCTTCACGGTCGCCGCAGCGCTCGACCAGGCCGCATTCCTGGGCCAGGACGCCGTACCGTTGGCCCAGGCCGCGGCGCTCTCCGGCGAACCGGTCATCGCGCTGGCCGCCTGGCGCACCCTGCAGCGGGTGGCCCGCTCCGATTCCCTGAGCGCTCTCGCCCAGATGGCGCCCCCGGCCGGGGATCCGGTCGGCGACCAGGCCGCCTTCGCGCTGTCGGTGATCGCCTATCGGGCGGGGCTGTCGGGATTTGAACTCACCCCCGCCGACGATTCGCGCATCGTTGCCATCCCGGCCAACGAGGACAAGGTGTTCTTCATCAACACCTCTCCGCCGACGGAGGAGGACTTCGCTCTGCTCAGCCGGATACCGGCCAGTGAGCTGTACCTGGTGCGGCCCGAACGGGAGGGGATGCTCGCGATCGAGTGCGGCGATGAACGGATGCTGCTCTGCATCGACTCCGACATCCAGATGGCCATGCCGGACACGTTCCTGCAGGCACCCTCGTTGGCCGGAGTGGTCACCACGCTCGCGCCGCTCGGCACGGACTACTCCGTGCGCTACCTGGTCCTCACCTGGCCCGACGGCACCGGCGGATTCCATGTGATGCTCTGCCAGCCCAATGGCGTTCAGGCCTATTTCGGCCACGCCAACAGCGACGAGATCACCGAGGGAACGGCCACCTTCGGCCTCTTCACCATCGACCGGCCCGGTGCCTGTCCCATCTCCCTCACCCCGAGCGTGACCGCGAGCGGAGTCACCCTCGGCGGCGACTGCCTGTCGATGACCGAGATCGTCACCGACCGGCTGGAGCCCGAGACCACGGACTGAGCCCCCGGCCGACGGCACGACCCGCACGGGAAAGCCTCGAACGCGCGAAAGCCTCGAACGCGCGCCTGCCGTGGGGTGTCGGCGACCTGTCTCGCGAAGCCATCTAGCCACTTGGCCACTTGGCCTCGAATCCTGCGCCCCATCCGATTGCCCCTTCGCCGCCGGCTACGCATCCTGAGGGGATGCGCTTCTCCATCAACATCCCCAACTTCGGTGACTTCGCGGATCCCCGTAACGTCGCGACCGTGGCGGTCGCCGCCGAACAAGCCGGCTGGGACGGGCTGTTCGTCTGGGACCACGTGCTGCACCGGCAGCACCAGGGGCGTCCCTTCGGAGACCCCTGGATGCTGCTGACCGCGGCCGCGCTGGCGACCTCCCGGATTCGACTGGGCACCCTGCTGACGCCGGTGCCCCGTTACCGTCCGCAGCAACTCGCCCGCCAAGTCGCCACCCTGGACCACCTCAGCGGTGGCCGGGTGATCTTCGCCGCGGGTCTGGGCGGCCCGTTCGAGGACGAATACCGCAGCTTCGGCGACGCCGCGGAGCCACGCCTCCTCGCCGAGCGACTGGACGAAGGACTGGAGGTGGTGACGCGCTTCTGGTCCGGCGAGCCGGTGAACCACCACGGCCGGCACTACGAGGTTCGGGACGTGACGCTGCTGCCCGCCACCGTCCAGCGGCCACGCCCGCCGGTGTGGATCGGCGGGTTCTGGCCGCGTCGTCCGCCCATGCGGCGGGCAGCGCGGTGGGACGGCGCGGTGCCGCTCTTCGAGACGGCCCGGCACGGGCATGTGCCGGATGTGGCCGAGGTACGGGACCTGGTCGCCTACGTGCGCAAGCACCGTACGGCCGGGTCCGAGCGCCCCTTCGAGTTCGTGGTCGGCGGCGTCACGCCCCCGGACGCGGCCAAGGCCAGGGACCTGATCGGTCCGCTGCACGACGCCGGCGCCACCTGGTGGGACGAGCGGCAGCTCCAAACCGGCCCCGACCTGGACCGCCTGCCCCCCACACTGCGCCGCGTCGAGGCCGGACCGCCGGCGATCCGATGAACCCTTCCGTTCGAGGACCTGCCGGGCTTGCTCGGCGGGACGGGACCCTCGGATCCTCTCCTGCTCCAGCGATCGCGATCAAGCGACCGCTCCGGCAGGTGCGGTTCCAGGGCGCCCGACGGTTGCGGTCTCGCGTGTGGTAGCACTGCATACATGAAGGTCAAGCCCACTGAACGCGCTGGTTACCACCATGGCGACCTCCCCGCCGCTCTCACCACCGCGGCCCTCGAGCTCCTGGACGAGCGGGGGATGGAGCAGGTGACCGTACGTGAAGTCGCCCGCCGGGCAGGGGTGTCGGCGGGAGCGCCGTTCCGGCATTTCGCCGACCGTCAGGCGCTGCTGACAGCGGTCGCCGACCGGATCCTGGCCGACTACGCGGAGTGGCAGCTCGGCATGGTTGCAGACGTCAAGGGTTCGGTGATGCGCGCTTTCGGCCTGGGCTTCGTCCGCTACGCGATCCGCTACCCGCGCCGCTTCGAGCTGGTCAAGACCAGGGTGTTCGGCGACAAACAACCCGCCGAACTGCACGAGCGTCTCTCTGCCATCGAACAGACTTTGACCGACATCATCATCGCCGACCAGAAGGCCGGTCTGCTGCGCCCCGGCGATCCCGAGATCGTGGGTCTCGCGGGCCAGGCAATCGTCTACGGCCTGTCACAGATGATCGTCGACGGGTATCTGCCGCCGGATCGGGCGGAGCAGCTGGCCGAGCAGGTTCTGGACACCCTCGGCCTTGGCATCGCCAACTGACCATCCCCCGCAGGGCCTTGACCGCCTCCTCGCGCACTGATGTAATCGCTGATTACATCAGTCGAGGAGGCTCTGATGCCTGTGCCGCGCCTGTCGCACATCCCGCGATTCCCGGCCCCCGCGGCCACCGGCACGGTGGCCATCAGGACGACCCCGGCTGACGCGTATCGCGTGGTCAGCGATCCGCCCGTCATGATCCGTCTCTCGGAAGAAGCCCACCGTGCCCGCTGGCTGGGCGGCGCCACTGCCCCGACGGTGGGCGCCCGCTTCCGCGGCCACAACCGCAACGGCCCGCGTCGCTGGGTCACCACCTGCCGCATTACGGATGCCGATCCGGGCCGGCGCTTCGCCTACGAGGTGACGGCGCCGCTCGGAGTCCCCATCTCCCGCTGGCAGTACGACATCGCGCCCACAGCTGAGGGCTGCACCGTCACCGAGACCAGCTGGATGCGGGTGCCCCTGTGGTTCATCCCCCTCGCCATCTTGATCACCGGCGTCTTTGACCGCATCGGCGTCAACAACAGCAACATCGGCACCACACTGCAGCGTCTCAAGCGCCATCTGGAGACACCGCTGCCCAGCACCGCGGACCGCTCCCGGCCCAGTAGTGAGCCGATCAATCAGCAGCACGGTAGGTAGCAGAAGTGGGCCTCAGAGTCGGGCGTCAGAGGTAGGCATCGGACGCACCACACACCAGGAAGGAAGACACGCCATGCACGAGGTACGTGATCTACTCGCTCCTGACGCGTTCAGGGGTGTCGTCGCAACGGTCATGGACAACAACCCCGGCATGCACGAGCCGATGGCCAGGCGCGTCGTGGAGGAAGCCCTCAAGTTCGTCGTGGCCGCCGCAAAGTTCCCGACGACATCCATCCGTCCTTCGCGCCTCGTCGATGAGGGGTGGCACGCCCTCATCCTGCACACGGCGCTGTACGCCAAACTGTGCGCCCGCCTCGGACAGTTCGTACACCACCACCCCGACGGACCGGACACCCCCGATCACGACCCGGGCGCACACCTGCGGACCGTGGCCCTGATCGAAGAGGCGGGGTTCAGCGCGGACAAGGAACTGTGGACGGTGGCGACCGGCGCACTGGTCCCAACGGGAGCGAAGTGCCGGCGGCGGCCCCATCCAGGCGGCGGCTGTTCCACCCCGTCCTGTGGCTCTTCGTGCGGCTCGTCGTGTGGCTCTTCGTGCGGCGGCGGAGGAGGTGACTAGCTTGTTCTTCCACCTCGGCCCTCGATCGCGTCACCGGCGGGCCGCACCGCACAACCACCCACGAATGGCCGCGGCTTCCCACGGCTGCCCACGACTGGCCGCGGGACCCTGACGCGCGGGTTGACCGACAAGCTGCGGCCTTGCCGTGAGCGGTATTTGCCGTGAGCGGCCTTGCCATGAGCGGTCTTTCCGTGAGCTGAGCATCGAACCAGAAGTTGGCTGTTGGCTTACACAACGAGCAGAGAACGGGGGCACAAGTGCATCGCAAACGGAACATGGTGGTGTCGGTGGTAGCAGCCGGGTTGGCGACGGTCGTACTGGCAGGGTGCGGCGTCGACGGCAAGATCGGGAACTACGACAAGGTCTCGGTCTGGCCGGACGCTGATTCCCGGGGCCAGAGTCCGGTCGCCGATCTGACCACGCTCACACCGGTAACCGTGGAGTGCTACACGCCGGGCTCGACGGATGCGAACGGCTTCGGCTACGGCGCCACGTACAAGATCTCCTATGACGGCGGATCCGGCTATATCGACGCGAGCACGTCCATCATGAGCGACGACGGCGCGGTGTCCCCGGAGCGGGTACCCAAGTGCTGAGGGCGTTCCGGACGTGGCTGTCCGCGACGACCAAGACACTCATGTGACTGACCATCCGTTTTCGCAGGTGCGGGGGAGAAACTTCATGGCGGACGGCGAACCCGAGGACCGCAATCACGACGGTGAGCGGCCCACCACGCCCACCGCGCCCGGTGCATCCGGCGCCTCTTCAACCGACCCTTCCGGCTCGCGGGGCCGGCACCCGGAGCACGGGCAATCCGACCCCGGTCAGGAGCGGTCATCGGAGGTGATCCCGGATCGCCCGGCCTTCCCGCCACGTCCCTCCTACGCCCCTACGGCCGGAGTCGGTCGCGGCCCATCCAAGCCATGGGCGAGGGACGCGGGGACGAAGCCGCGTCGGCAACACATGGCTCTGGCGCTCGTACTACTCCTCGTACTGGGAGCCCTGGGATACGGGCTGTGGCCGCGCGGCGAGGCCAACGGGCAGTCCGACGGGGCTGGTTCGGGCACTGCACAGGCCGCAGCCGCACACGCGGAGTCGGCGGCTCGGGCGCTCAAGGCGTTGCCCGCGGTGAAGGTGTCGGTGGACTTTGTCCCCTCGCGGCTCGGCGACGAGGCCCGCCCACGAACACATGCGGCGCTCACCGTCACTGCGGAGGGGCAGGCCGGCGGAACCCTGCGCGAGGCGGTCTCCGGCAAGGCCGACGTGGCGTGGAAGGACGGCCGGCTCTACCTGAAGGGCGATCCGGAGTTCTGGGCTCAGCAGCCTCCGCAATATGCCCATGACGTCAAGGGAAGCGGGAAATGGGTCGCACCGCAGAAGCGGAGCGGCTATTACATGCTGAACCACTTCTCGGTCGATGTCGGCTCGCTCAAGCCCGCGTCGCTGGCCGCACTGGTGCGGCAGGTCACCAGCGACCCGGGCGCGGTGAAGGAGAATGCCGGCAACCTCCATGGCCGCGCGGCGCTGTCCTATACGGCGTCGGGATGGACGGTGCTCATCTCCTCCGAGGCCCCGTACACCGTGCTCGGCATCGCGGGCAGTCCACTGAGTACCGGGGCGGTCCGCTCGGCTGGATGGACGCCGCTCGCGCACCGCGGCGGTGGCGTGGTCGCCGCCGCTTTTCGTCCGCATGCGGTTCCGGTCGATGATCCAAGTGGCTTCTTCAATCCGTACCTGATCGTGACACCTCAGACCGCAACCGAGAAGGAGGCCCAGGCGGTTCGGGGAATTGTCACGGGCGCGACGTCCGATGCCTCCGCCGAGGGAATGCCTGGCGCTCCGGGCCAGACAGATACGGCCGCTCCGGACGGGCCGCAGTTCGATATTGATGAAACCAGCTCCCGGCTCTGCACCACACGGGAATGCCCAGTCAGCCTCACCATCACGAACACCGGCGACCAGCCTGCCGACGCGACGCTGTATATCAACGCCCCCGGGACGTCCGGGAAGCCGTTCCCTTTGGGAACGCTGGCACCGAAGCAGTCCAAGTCGGTGAATACCGGCCGGCCGAACCAGGCGCCGCCCGGCCAAACCGTCACGGTGTGGATCCATGCGTTCGTGTATTCCTCCGTGCTGTACGGACCGGATCCCTCGGTGGTGGATCGTCTTCGGGCCCGGGGGCTGGACCCCACCAGCCAGCTCTCCGTCGCCGCTCCACTGCTCCCCGCGGCCGTGAAGCTTCTGGACCAGATGACTCATGGCTCCACCAAGCCGCAGGAAACCGTCAACACACAGGCACTCAAGGCTCTGAACACCGCCAACGGGCAGGGACAGCTTCCGCTGCTGTCGCAGATCGTCAACTCGGGTCGGCTGATGACGCCTCTCGACCTGCCGGATGTCATCAACAACGCCGACAAGATAGGCAGCGTCAATTCGATGCTGCAGGTCGCGCACCTGCTGGAGACCGACCCTGCGGCGAAGGTGTGGCTCGACGGGCCTTACATGGCCAACGGTCGCGGCTACAAGACCGATTACCTCTACACCACCACCAAGGACGGAAAAGAAGTGAAACGCTCCGTCCAGGTCAAGACCATCACCTCCCACGGCAAAGTGAACAGCAATGCGACCAAGGGCGCCAAACAGCTCAACGGCGAGGTTCCCGGCCGAGGAGGTAACCTCCCCGAGGAAGCGCCCCCGGGATTCGACCGGGTCCTGCAGCTCTACTTCGAGCCCGAAATCGGCGATTACTACACCGCCACCCGGGACAAACTCACGGACTACCTGTCAGGCAAGCGATTCCAAGGCGCACGACAGGGGTTCTGCAATGACGACGGCAAGCCCCGCATCGACGAACTCGTCATCATCAACGGCACCGGGACCCACACCTGGACCGATCTGAAGGAGATCAAAGTTCCGTGCTGAGGTCCGGCTCCGAAGCAGCGCCCTGACTCCCCCGCCGCTGGATGCTCACCAGCGGCGGGGTACCGCGCTTCCCTCAGCCGGTATCAGCGACGCGTGGAGCGTCGTGGGATCACCGCCGCCCGCCGAACTCCCAGTCATGGACCTCGATGTCGGCATACCGGTCCCCAGTCAGGACGGCGCGTGCCGCGTCCGGGTCCAGGGCCCGGACCAGCGCCGCCGTACCCAACCAGGTGGCGCCGTCGTCGGACAACAGCGGCCCGTACGCGATCACATCGTCCCCATGGGGTGGCACGTCGTGATCGGCGGACTGCCCCGAGCCGAGACCGAGCACCAGGTACCGATTGCCACCGGTCCGGCCACCGGGGAAGTCCCACATGGTGCGCCCCAGCACATTGCGCCACCGACGCAGCAGCACGTCCCGGTACACGCCGGCCTGGTAGTTGGGCTCGTCGAGGGCGAACGCACGGGCGGCGGTGGGATCCGGCAGGTCGACGATGTGCACACTGCCGGTGGGCGTTTCGCCGTCACTGGCGAAGGTCGGGCCGCGAGCGATGATCTCCTTCTCGTACCGGTCCATGTAGGACCAGTGCTCCTCCAGCAACTCCTCGCGCAGGGTGAGAGATCCGGGCCGGTCGCGGTGGTAGCAGAAGTACTCCATGGCCCAGACCCTCCCCCACATGCGGCGGCATCTCAACAGGCCGAGTGGCGGTGCGGCCCTCTGCGACCGCGGCTGACCACGGCCGACCGCGACTGGCCAGGCAGCCGGCCGCGGCCCCCGTACGGTTACGGATGGATCAGGTCAGTCCCACTGCTCGTCCGCCAGGGAACTGACCGGCTGGGGCTTGCCGATGACGGCCAGGGCGATGAAGAAGTTGATCTGGCCGATCGCGACGGTCAGGGTGGCCAGCGCCTTTTCGTCGTAGTGCTTGGCCACCTCGGCGTACAGCTCGTCGCTGACCCGCTCCTTGCCGTGCGGCGCGGGCTGGAGGGTGGCCTCCACCAAGGCGAGGGCGGCCCGCTCGGCATCGGTGAAGTACGGGGCGTCCTGCCAGGAGGAGACGGCGGTGATGCGCTCCTCGGACACCCCGGCCTTCCGCAGGAAGCCGGTGTTCAAGACCGTCAGGTAGGTGTTGCCGACGATCTGCCCGGCACGCAGGTGAACCAGGCTCATCGTGGTGCGCGGCACCGAGCGGTTGCCGGTGGCCCGGAACAGAGCGGCGCTGATGTCGTTCACCTCGGGCACGAACTCGGCCGGGTTCGGCATCCGGGAAATCGAGGTCTCCGTCATGACTGCACTCCTTCGCATCCAGCTGGTCAGTTACTTCACAGCACTGACGTACCGGCCCACCAAGATGTGACGGGACTCCGAGAAATTTTTTCCCACCGGGCCACGGGGCCGGTGGCCGGTGGGGACGCCTGCGATCCGGCATGACGCCCGCCGGCAAGTGGACGGGGTCTCAGTAGACGGCCTCCAGGATCTCCCGGACCTCGGCCTCGGTGGGCAGGCGTGGGGTGTTGCCGGTGACAGGGTCGGCGACGGCACC
This sequence comes from Streptomyces sp. NPDC059649, assembly GCF_042734445.1. Taxonomy (NCBI): domain Bacteria; kingdom Bacillati; phylum Actinomycetota; class Actinomycetes; order Kitasatosporales; family Streptomycetaceae; genus Streptomyces; species Streptomyces sp. NPDC059649. The sequence continues at coordinate 23,264 of NZ_JBHWDV010000007.1, read as the reverse complement.
CGCGGCGATCGACGGCAGCAGCTGCTGGGTGGCTCCCAGGTCACGCAGCGGCCGCTTCACGTCGAGGGCGCCGGCGATCTCCCGGACGGTGTCGATGGCGGCCTGTGCCCAGCCTTCGGCGGTGGTGCCGGCCGGGGGTTCGACCCGTAGGGAGCGGGCTGCCTGCTCGTAAGCGGGCAGGGCCGCGGGCGCACTGAACTCCATGACTTCCTCGAAGACCGCGGCCAGGGCGACACCGTGCGGCGTACCGGTGTGGGCGGTCAGTGCGTGGCCGATGCCGTGGACCAGACCGAGGCCGGAAATGGTCAGCGCCTGGCCCGCCAGGTGGGCGCCGAGCATCAACTGGGAGCGGGCTTCGAGGTCGGAGCCGTCGCGGTAGGCGGCGGGGAGCCAGCGACCGACGAGGGCGACCGCGTGACTGGCGTAGGCGACGGAGACGGCGTCGGCGCCACGGGAAGCCAGGGATTCGATGCCGTGCACGAGCGCGTCGATACCGGTGGCGGCGGTGACGTGGGGCGGCAGCCCGAGCGTCAACTCCGGGTCGAGGAGAGCCGCATGGGGTTTGACGGAGGGGTGGCCGAGGTAGATCTTGCGGCGGGTCGAGGTGTCCTCGATGACGCCGAAGCCGTTGGTCTCCGCTCCGGTGCCGGAGGTGGTGGGGACGGCTATCAGGGGCAGGCCGTCGGCCGCGTCCCAGAGGCTGTCGGCGTCGGCCGCCCGGGACGCGGGATTGCCCACGAGCAGCGAGATGCCCTTGGCCGCGTCCAGGCTGGATCCTCCGCCGAGGGCGACCACGGCGGCGGGGCCGAACGCGCGGGCGGCGGCGGCCCCGGCGTCGACGTTTCCGGTGGAGGGGTTCGGGGCGACCTCTCCGTAGACGCCGTACTCCACGTCGGCGCGGGCGAGGATCTTCAGTACGCGCTCGACGACACCGGCGGCGCGCAGGCCGGGGTCGGTGACGACGAAGGCGCGGGAGTGGCCGGTGGCGGCGATGAGTTCGGGCAGCCGCTCGATGCTGCCGGGACCGTAGGCGATGCCACAGGTCGGGTCGATGCTGAACTGCGCCTGTGCGGCGGGCCCGCCGGGGTGTGCGGCGCGGGTGCTGGGGAGGTCGGACATGGTTGCGGCTCCTGCGGGGCGGCGGCGGTGCGGTAAGTGGTGGGCCGGTGGTCGGGACCGGCGCCGGTGAAGCGCCGGTCCCGGGAACTCATGCCGTCATGGGGCTTACGGTCGTCGACCCGGTCGGAGCCGGTAGGCGGAAGTCCTTGCCGGCCAGGGACTCGTACAGCCGCACCGGGGTCATCTCACCGGCGTGGTCGCCGTACTGGGCCTTGGCGCGGCGGTAGATCTGCTCGACGAGCGCGGAGAGCTCGGTCGACACCCCGACATCGCGCCCGAGGTCGACCGCGAGGCCGAGGTCCTTGCACGCCAGCACCATCGCGAACGAGTCGTCGTAGTCGCCGTCGGCGAGCACGGACAGCAGGTCGTTCTCGAGGAAGTGGGAGGCCGCAGGGCTGGCGAGCAGCGAGTTGCGCAGGACGCCGAGATCGACGCCGGCCTTGACGCCCATGCCGAGCACTTCGGAGGTGGCGATCAGGTGGCAGAACCACAGCAGGTTGAGGGCGAGTTTGACGGTGTAGCCGGTGCCGGCTCCGCCGACATGCATGATCTTTTCGTGGTCGCCCATGACCTGGAACAGCGGCAGGGCACGGGCGAAGTCGTCCGCCTCTCCCCCGGCGAAGATCTGCAGGGCGCCTGCCCGGGCCCCGCGTGCCATGCCGCTGACGGGTGCGTCGAGCATGCGTATCCCGCGGGCGTCGAGCACCTCGGTCAGGACGCGGCGCGCGGCGGCGGGTGTCGACGTCGACATGTCGATCCACAGCGCGGTGGAGTCAAGGGCTGCCGCAGCCCCACCGCGCAGCATGACGTCCTCGACGATGCGCGGGGTGGGGAGCATGGTGATCAGGACGTCGGACTGCGCCGCGCAGTCGGCGGCGGTCGGTGCCCACACGGCGCCGAGGCCGAGGTGCTCCGCGGCGGCCTGTTCGCGGGTGTCGTGGACCACGACCGGGTACCCGGACGTGATCAGGTTGCGGGCCATGTGCCCGCCCATGTTGCCCAGTCCGATGAATCCGATCCTCATCGTGTGCCTCGCTCAGGCTCGTAAAGCTGACGGGTGGTGTGGTGACCGCGGCGCGTGGGGACGGTGCGCCTCGGGTGGTACGGGTTCTGCGAGTCGGGCCTTGCTCAGCCGAGATCGATCCAGGTCGTTTTCAGGGCCGTGTACGCGTCGAGTGCGTGCAGGGACTTGTCGCGGCCGGCTCCGGTGGCCTTGAAGCCGCCGAACGGGGTGATGACGTCGCTGGCGTCGAAGGTGTTGATCCAGACGGTGCCGGCGCGCAGGGCACGGGCGGCCTTGTGGGCGACCGTGATGTCCCGGGTCCAGACGGAGGCGACCAGGCCGAAGTCGGTGGCGTTGGCGATGCGCAGGCCCTCGTCCACGTCGCCGTCGAAGGTGATGACGGACAGGACCGGTCCGAAGATCTCCTCCTGGGCGACGCGGGAGTCGTTGGCGACGCCGTCGAGGATCGTGGGCTGGAGGAAGTTGCCGCTGCCGGCCGTCGTCGCGCGTCCGCCGCCGAGGGCCACCGTGGCGCCCTCCTGTTGTCCGAGGGTGAGGTAGCCGAGGATCTTGTCCAGCTGTGCGGTGTCGACGACGGGACCCATCACGGTTTGGGGGTCGAGGGGGTCTCCGATCTTGAAGGTGGCCTCGGTGACCTTCACGATCTCCGCCAGCAGACGGTCCTTGACGGAGGCGTGCACGACGAGCCGCGAACCCGCGTTGCAGGTCTGTCCCGCGTTGTAGAAGATTCCCCAGGCCACGGCGGACGCGGCGGCCGCCAGGTCGGCGTCGGCGAGGACGAGTTGCGGCGATTTGCCGCCGGCCTCGACGGCGACCTGTTTGCCGTTGGACTCGCCGGCGTAGACCTGGAAGAGCCGGGCGACCTCGGCCGAGCCGGTGAACGCGATCTTGTCGACGTCGGGGTGGCGGCCGAGTGCCTGTCCTGCGACCTCACCGCGGCCGGGCACGACATTGAACACACCGTCGGGAAGCCCCGCCTCGGTGGCGAGCCTCGCCAGCAGCAGGGCGCCCAGCGAGGTCTGCTCGGCGGGTTTGAGCACCACGGAGTTGCCGGTGGCGAGGGCCGGGCCGAGCTTCCATGAGGCGATCAGCAGCGCGTAGTTCCAGGGCACCACGGCGCCGATGACACCGAGGGGCTCCCGGGTGATGAGCGCGAGGGCGTGCTGCGGGGTGGGGGCGATCTCGTCGTACGTCTTGTCGATGGCCTCGGCGTACCAGGCGAGGGTCTCGGCCGCCTTGACCACGTCGATGCGCACGGACTCGGTGATGGGCTTGCCCATTTCGAGGGTGTCCAGCAGGGCCAGCTCCTCGGCGTGGGCGAGGATCAGGTCGGCCCAGCGGAGCAGGACGCGCTTGCGTTCCCTGGGGTCCAGGTCGCGCCAGCGGCCGTCGTCGAAGGCGGCGCGGGCGGACCGTACGGCGCGGTCGACGTCGTCGGGGCCGGCGGCGGAGACCTGGGCGAGGACGGCCTGGTCGCGCGGGGAGACGGAGGCGAAGGTCTCCCCCGACTCCGCGTCGGTGAAGACTCCGTCGATGAACAGGCGTGTTTCGTAAGTGAGTTGGGCGGCTGCCTTGCGCCAGTCGTCGTGGGAGCGGGTCAGCAGCTCCTCGATGGTGTGGTGCGTGTTCATGCGATCCTCCAGCGGTCCACCGCGTCCTCGTCCAGCTCGATGCCGAGGCCCGGCTTCTGCGGGACCTCCAGGTCGCCGTCCGCGTTGACCATGACGGGCTCCGTGAGCATGAAATCGCGGCGCTCGGGGGTCCAGCCGGGCGGGTCGTAGGGGAACTCGAAGTACGGTCCGCCGCCGACGCCGGCCGAGACATGCAGGTTGGCCAGGACGCCGATGCCGTTGGTCCAGCTGTGCGGGGTGAACTGGCGGTGCTTGAGGTGGGCGACTTCGGCGAGGGTACGGGCACGGTGCATGCCGACGGCGAGCACCACGTCCATCTGGTAGACGTCGAGCGCGTCCTGTTCGAGATAGCGCAACAGCTCGGTCGTGGAGTGGTGCATCTCGCCGGCGGCGATCCGCAGGCCCGGGTTCTCGGCGCGCAGCCGCTTGAAGCCGTCGAGGTCGGCGTAGGGCAGCGGCTCCTCGACCCAGAAGACGTCGAGCTCGGCGAGCCTGGCGAGGGTCTTGCGGGTCTTGGCGAGGTCGGAGGCGGGCGCGGTGTCTCCGGCCATGCGCCAGGACTGGTTGAGGTCGACCATGATCTCGAAGTCCGGGCCCAGCTCCTCGCGGACCGCCCGGACCGCCGCGATGCCCTCGTCGACGCGGTCGCGATCGATACGGATCTTGAGCGCCCGGAAACCGGCCTCGCGGACCTTGAGCGCGGTGGCCACCCGCTCCTCAGGGGACTTGAGCTCGCCGGAGGAGGCGTAGGCCGGCAGTTTCTTCGTCGCGTTGCCGAACAATTCGGCGACCGGCCGGCCGGAGACCTTGCCGATGATGTCCCAGAGGGCGGCCTCGAGCGGCCAGTACACGCCACCGTGGAAGTTCGCGGTCTCGATGGTGCGCACGTGCCGGACGATATCGAGCGGATCCTCCCCGACGAAGAGGTGCTGGAAGGCGTCGAAGCCGTCCATGGTGTCGCCGGATCCGATGCCGGTGATGCCCTCGTCCGTGTGGACCCGGACGAGGGTGGCGTCGAAGTGGCGACGCGGTTCCGGGTCCCACGCCGCGCGGAACGGCGGGTCCAGTTCGAGGCGCAGCCGGTCCAGGGTGATGTCGGTGATCTTCATCGGGCGACGGACTCCAGACGGGGGGCGGACGCATCGAGCTGCTCGGCGCTCGGCGTGTAGAAGGGATTGGCCGGGCCCGCCTGCGCGGCGGCCAGCACGTCCGGCACGCTCGGTGTCCTGTGGATGGCCGCGGCGACGGCGCGGAAGGCAGCGGTGCGCTGGTTGCGGAACGACTCGTCGAGGTCGTCGACGGCCGGATTGACCCAGACCGCGGCGATGATCAGCAGGTCGTCCGCCTCGTCGGCCGGGATCAGCCCCTGCTCGACGGCGTCGGCGACGCCGCTGGCGACCCCGGCCTGGGCAGAGCCCCAGGTGGCGCGCTGGTGCAGCTCGCCGACGGCCGCCGCCTTGTTGACGAAGAGGGTCAGCGGCTTGACCGGGACATCGGGGCGCACCACGGTCACGTACGGCGCGTAGCCGGCACTCGGCGAGGCGAGGGCGGTCGACCAGGCCGTTTCCACCGGTCCGCCCTTGCGCCCGATCACGATGTTGGTGTGCGCCGCGTTGGGGCCTTCACCAATGAAGGACTCGCCGACGAGCGCGATGGGGGGAAAGGGCATGAGCATTCCTCGCGGTGTGCAGCAGGGGTGGTCTCCTGGCAGCGAACCGGGATCAATCGCTCACTTCCGCGGTTCGCAGCGGCGAATCTAGGAGCCGCTCACCACGCCCCGCAAGGCACTGACGGCAATCGCAATGCGGGTTGCGCTCCCGCCAACCACCGCCCTGAACAGGGCGTTCTAAGCTGGCCGTGTGACTTCCCCCGACGCCGCCGGCCCCGCGCCCTTCCCCAGCCCGCCACGCCGGCAGGGGCACGGCCTGCGTCGTGACATCGATCTGCTCGAAGCCCTCGCCTCCCCCGAGGGGCAGGCGCGCGGCGGGCTCGGTGTCATACGGCTGTCGCAGCTCGTCGGCAGGGAGAAGAGCCAGGTGTCCCGGGCACTGAAGGCCCTCGCCGAGGAGGGCATCGTCGAGCGCGACCCGGACACCATGGAGTACCGGCTCGGCTGGCGACTCTTTTCACTGGTGGCCCGTACGTCGGAGAACCGGCTGGTCAGGGTGGCCGAGCCGGTGATGCACGCACTGTCGGCCGAGCTGGAGGAGACCGTCCACCTGTGCGTACTGCGCGACCGGGAGGTGCTGACCCTGCTCTCGGTGTCGGGGCACTCCTTCCGGCTGCACGGTTGGGAGGGGCGCGGGGTGCCCGCTGCCCGCACCTCCGCGGGGCGGGTGCTGCTGATGGACGCGACGCCCGACGAGCTGTACGTACGCCTGGGCCTGGACGACCTCGCCGAGGGCTTCGCCGGATCCACGGTGCATTCGATGCAGGATCTCTGGGCGAAGATCGAGGACTGCCGCCGGACCGGCTTCGCCGAGGTCAGCGAGGAGTTCGAGCCGAGGCTCGTCGGGGTCTCGGCACCGATCCGCGACTTCCGCGGCCGCGTCGTGGCGGCGATCAACGTATCGGCGCCGTACGACCGCATGGGTGAGTCCCTGACCGCGGCGGGCAGGGCCACCGCTCGGGCGGCACAGCGGGTATCACAGCAGCTCGGCTGGGAGCCGAGGCCGACCGTTCCTGCCGTGCCCCGTTTCACCTGAGCCCGATTGCCCCGAGAAACCGGGCGGTTCGCCCTCGGGGGGACGGGGAGCGGTTGCCCTGAGCGCAACCCTGGTTGCGAAATCCCTCCGGGCCTTGTTCCGTCCGAACGCGCCTCCCTACATTCCGTCCACGCCGCCGAGGCATGGCCCGCGGCACCCCCAAGCACCCCAAGCACAGGCAGGACGGCCAGGGATGGACACCGACAAGATCGCCGCGGAACCGCTCGGTGCGGGCGACGTTTACGTGGGCGGGCGCTGGACCGCCGCCGCGGACGCCCGCACCTTCACCGTGTTCGACCCCGCGACCGGACGACCCGTGCGGGAGGTGTCCGCGGCCGGTGCCGAGGACGCCCGGGCCGCCGTCGAGGCGGCGGACGCGGCCGCCGCGGAATGGCGGCGCACCCCGGCCCGCCGTCGGTCCGAAGTCCTGTACTCCGCCTTCACGTTGCTGCACCGGAACGCCGACGGCCTGGCCCGGCTGATCACCCTGGAGAACGGCAAGGCACTGCGGGACGCCCGCGCCGAAGTCGCCTATGCGGCGGAGTTCTTCCGCTGGTTCTCCGAAGAGGCGGTACGCATCGGGTCCAGCTTCGGTGACGCACCGGCCGGCGGCTACCGCCATGTCGTCGTCAAGCAGCCGGTCGGCATCACCGCCCATGTCACCCCGTGGAACTTCCCCGCCGCCATGGCCACCCGCAAGATCGCCCCGGCGCTCGCCGCGGGCTGCCCGGTGCTGCTCAAACCGGCCCCCGACACGCCCCTGACCGCGCTGGCGGTCGCCGAGCTGCTCGCCCGAGCCGGTCTGCCCGACGGCGTGCTCCAGGTGCTGCCCACGGACCGGGCGGCCGAGGTCGTGGGCGTGTGGATGGCGGACGACCGGGTACGGAAGTTCTCCTTCACCGGCTCCACCGCCACCGGCAAACTCCTGCTCCACCAGGCGGCCGAACAGGTCATGAACGCCACGTTGGAACTCGGCGGCAACGCCCCCTTCATCGTGTGCGCCGATGCGGACATCGACGCGGCCGTACGCGGCGCCATGGACGCCAAGATGCGCGGCGGCGGCGAGGTCTGCATCGCCGCCAATCGCTTCTACGTGCACGAAGCCGTCGCGGAGGAGTTCACGACGAAGTTCGGCGCGGCCATGACCGCCGTACGGATCGGCCCGGGGCTCGCCGACGGCACCGAACTCGGCCCGATGGTCAATCCGGTCGCCGTCGCCAAGATCCGCGAGCTCGTGCGGGACGCCCTCGACCGGGGCGCCAGGGTGACCGCCGAGGGCCCGGTACCGCGGGGCGCCGGGTGGTACCACCCGGCCACGGTGCTCACGGATGTCCCCGACGACGCCCGGATCATGCACGAGGAGGTCTTCGGCCCGGTCGCCCCGATCGCCGTCTTCCGCACCGAGGACGAGATGATCAGCCGCGCCAACGCCACCCCGTACGGCCTCGCCTCGTACGTCTACTCCCGCGATGTCGCCCGTGCGATCCGCATCGCCGAGCGCCTGGAGACCGGGATGGTCGGCCTCAACCGAGGGCTGCTGTCCGACCCCGCCGCCCCCTTCGGCGGCGTCAAGCAGTCCGGTCTCGGGCGGGAGGGTGCCCGGGACGGCATCGACGCCTTCCTGGAGAGCAAGTACCTCGCCCTGGACTGGCCCACCGCCTGACCCTGGCGAATCGCAGCAGGCCCCTCACTGGTCTCCTCCCGGATTTTTCCCCCCGCGCCGACGTGACCGCCTGTCAGGCCCGGTCCACGGGCCCGCCCCCTCCTTCCCCACGCCCTGTGCGCCCGCTCCCCCGGCGCCGTCCCCGAGCCGCAGTACGAAAGGACCCCTGATGGCCGTTCTCAGAGATGGCCGGAGATCCCCCTCCGCCGGCCCCGCCACCGGTCGCACGCATCTGCAGACCAAACTGATGCTCGCCACCCAGATCGGCGAGGGCATCGACGGCTACGTCATCGGCGGCATCGGCATGGCCATGGCCGCCATCACCGCTGACCTGCATCTGTCCGTCCTCATGCAGGGACTGATCGGCGCCTCCCCGCTCATCGGCATCTTCCTCGGTGGCCCCCTCTTCGGTTGGCTGGCGGACCGGATCGGGCGGCGTCCGGTCTTCCTGGCCGACATGCTGATCTTCCTCGTCGGCTCCGTCCTGCAGTTCTTCGTCGCCGACGGGCTCCAGCTGTTCCTGATCCGGCTGGTGATGGGCATCGCCATCGGCGGCGAGTACGCCATCGGAGCGCCGCTGCTCTCCGAATACGCGCCCCGCCGCAACCGCGGCCGCCTGCTGGCCAGCCTGGAGGTCAGTTGGTACGTCGGCTACGCACTCGCCACCGTCGTCGGCGCCCTGCTCGCCGACATGGACGGCGGCTGGCGCTGGTCACTGGCGAGCAGCGCGGTCATCGCCCTGGTCTGCGTGGCGCTGCGCGGCGGGGTGCCCGAATCGGCGCGCTGGCTGCTCAGCAAGGGACGCCGCGCCGAGGCGGAAGAGTTGATCGCCAAGTACGACATCGAGGTCGACGTCGAGACGGAGGTCGCCGACGGCGGTCAACGCGGCAGCTTCCGGGCCCTGTTCAGCCGCCGGCATCTGCGCAGCACCCTCTTCGCCAGCACCTTCTGGGCCTGCCTGGTCCTGCCCTACTTCGCCATAGGCACGTTCTGGACGCCCGTTTTCCAGGCCCTGGGCATGGCCGACAACGCCGCCCTGTCGCTCATCGTCTACTCCGCCACCGCCGTGCTCGGCGTGGCCGCCGGCTGTCTCGTGGTGGACCGCATCGGCCGCCGCAAACTGCTGATCCCGCCGTTCTGGATCACGGCCGGGTGCCTGGCCCTGGTGGCGGTGTGGCCGAAGTCCACCGCGGTCATCGTCGTCGGTTTCCTCTTCTTCATCTTCCTCAACGCCGCGTCCAGCGCCCTGACGGCCGTCTACCCCCTGGAGGTCTTCCCCACCTCCATCCGCACCACCGGCGTCGGCTTCGCCACCGCGATGAGCCGTATCGGCGCCGCCATCGGCACCTTCTTGCTGCCGATGGGTCTCGAACGGTTCGGCATCGAGTTCGTCCTGCTGGTCGGCGCGGGCGTGCTCGCCCTCGGCGGAATCGTCTCGCAGTTCCTCGCTCCCGAAACCACTGACCTCGATCTGGCCCAGGCCTCCCGCCTGGCCCGCACCGACGACTGAGCCCGCACCTCGTACACGTCTGCCTCTGGTGCCGGTGCCGCGACCGCCGGGTCACGGCACCGGCACCGGCATGGGCATGGGCATCGGCACAGGCATGGGCACAGGCATGGGCATGGGCATCGGAGGCCTATTACTGACCGTCAGCCTGCCTCCCCGGAGGGTCGGAGGGAGTGGGCAAACCGGCCTCGTCGTCACCACCGGGTGTCAGCGCCCGGCGGAGCGGAAGCGCCGTGAGCCAGACGAAGATCCCGAAGAGCGTCATCGGCAAGAGCCCTACTGGACGGAGAAACGCGGTGGGATGCGTCATGACCGTGTTCCAAGCGACGCTCCAGTTACCGAGCAGGTCCGCGACCATGACCACGGCAGCAAGCAACGGCCCACCAGGGCGGGCACGGATGATCAGGAGCGCGACCAGCGGATCCAGCAACAACAGCAGATGGAAGAGCAGTTGGACGCTGATCGGTGCGTAGCTGTAGGCATGCAACCCGCCCGTCGCAAGGAAGTACCCGTGCGCTCCCGTCCCTTCCAGAAAGCCGATCACGTACACCACCGCCGCGCACCGGACCCATACCGGACGATCCCCCCAACGCATGGTGGTCACCCTAACTCGCCCTGGAACGCCACCCTCGAACGAGCCGCTGGACAAGCACAGTTGAGGGGTATGCGACGAACGACGAGGCGGCCATGTCCGCGATGTCTTCTTGCGCCTCCTCGTGCCCCCCTTCGTGCGCCTTGCCGGTGCGGGGCCGGTGGGCCCGCACCGGCAAGGCTTCGGTGTTCAGGGTTCCCGCTGTCAGCCTCTGGGCAATGAGGTGCCCGCAGCGAGGTGGCGCAGGGTGGTGATCGAGGGGGTGAAGGCGTACAGGGAGCCCTTGGTGGTGACGCACTCCGCCATGGTGATCGTGGCCTTCGGTCCGCGCGGGGGGTCGAGCGCGATCTCGCCGCCGCCGGCGGGCCCGGTGACCTTGTCGATGCAGTTGGCCGCACCCGATTTGCCAGGGGTGAAGTTCTGGTTGTTGGACCAGATCGCCTGGACGAATTCGAACTGCTCCTCGAATGAGGTGCCGTAGCAGACGAACATCAGCCCGCGGTCCGCCTTGGGGTCCTCCTCCAGGAGGGGGCCGTAGGGGATGCCCCGGCGCATGATGCGGTTGCTGTCCACGGGGATGGCGGGGCTGGCCTTGCGGGGATTGGTTCGGCGGATGTGTGCGGCGCAGGGGGTTACGCCGCCGTCCGGGTCGTCCGCGTAGTCGAAGTCGTTGGCGTCACTGCCGAGGCCCCTCAGGCGATCGGTGGGGTTAGCCAAGGGCGTGCCGTCCAGGTGCCTGCCGACCAGGCATGCTCCCAGTTGGGTGGCGTCGATCTCCGGTACGAAGTTCTCGGCCTGCTCCGCCACCGCGTCGCGCCAGCCCTGGACGTCCTGGCTCATGCGGCGCACGACCTGGAGTGAACCGTTCTTCATCCAGGCGGGTCCGGTGCGGTTCTTGCTGTTGGGCTCGGTCTTGTAGCCGAAGACGAATTCCCCCGGTTCGATGAGCTTGGCTCCGGGGCGGTTCTCGCGGAAGCCCGGCTTGGTGGGCTCCTCGCGGTGGAAGTCCTTGACGCCGGGTTGTGAGATGCCGTCCTTGTAGCCGAAGTGCTCATGCCCCTTCAGCTTGCCGGGGAGGGTCTGACCATCGTCCTGATGGACCAACGTCATGTCGTGCGCCTCGTCCGCGGCCTTGATGTTCTGCAGCTTCGCCTCAAGCTCCTCCTTGCTGTCCGAGGCCACCAGGAGGACCGCGTGCACCATGGTGCTGGGCGAGCCGAACAGCCAATTCTTGGGGTCGCTCGCCCCGGTGTCGTTGAGTTTCGCGGCGCTCGCGGCCGCACCATTGAGCAGCTGCGGGAAGTTCTTGAGGTCTTCCCTGAGCGTTTTCTCGTCGTCCGCGGCCACACTGAGCAGGCCCGGGAAGGTGAGGGAGACCCCGACCCAGGTCGCCTGCTGCTCCGGGTCGTGGCCGTAGGCCCGGCGCGCCAGCGAGAACTCCTCGTTGAAGTCCTCCACGTCGGCGGTCACCGCCACGCTGTTGAGGATCACGGAGAGCCATCCGCGCCCCTTCGCCTTGTCCTCCGGGAACCGCATATAGCGGAACGCCATGTAGTCCTTGTTGAACGCGGCCAGGACGTTGCCCTGGATTTCCCGCGAGGTACGCAGCGTGGGTGTGGGCAGCTGCTCCATTGCGGGGGCACCCTTGGGGCGCACGCGGGTGGTGGTCATCCGACACTCCCGATTACATAGAGTGGTTGCATGGTTACGAATATGTCACTGTGCACATTTCCGCGATAACAGGTGCTGCGCCAGTCGAGTCCCGAGGCCGTCAACGATGAGTACGGAGACGATGCCGCCGGGGCCGCCCCAGCAGCCGGTGGACGACGCGCAGAGGTGACCCGCCCCCCTGGCCCGCTGCCCCCGCGGCGCCCCTGCGCCGCGCGTGGTCGGTCAGCCTCGCCGGCGACAGCCTCCCCTGTAATGCCGTGACAATCGCGGCGGGCACGCGACTGTGGGGCGTTCAGCGCCCGGAATGCCCCTGCCTCTCGATATTCCTGACCGCTTAATGGGGCACATCCCGGAATGGCGGCCGGCATTTCCGTGACCTTTCTCATTGGTCGACCCTGTTGCCGCCATTGGCGGACGGCCGTCATTTGCTCGAAATTGACGTGTCATCAGGAGAGTCGGCGCCGGGGAATGCCGGACATTCGCCCAGTACGGCCGGCACGGAACTCGGCGGTAGCGCCACGCTGCGTAAGAACTTCGGTATTCCCACCCGATTCGACCTCCAGGCGTGCACGAGTTTCACAGGACGATCACGTGTTAGCGTCCGTCGCCGCGAACCGAATACCGCGAAAGGAAATACGCCGTGGGCCACCTGCACCACTTCAGCGCGGGCTGGATAACTCCCGTCCTCGCCTATGTAATGGCGTGCGTGGGGTCCGCCCTCGGCCTGCGCTGCACCGTGCGGGCGCTGTCCGCCGACGGCCGCTCCCGCCGCAATTGGCTGCTGACCGCCTCCGTCGCCATCGGCTCCGGCATCTGGACCATGCACTTCATCGCGATGCTCGGATTCGCGGTCACCGGCACCCCGATCCGCTACGACGTCCCGCTGACCGTGCTCGGCCTGCTGGTTGCCGTCGCGGTCGTCGGCGTGTTCACCGTCGGACACGGTGCCGCCCGAGGGCGTTCGCTGTTGCTCGGTGGCCTGGGCACCGGCGTCGGCGTCGGCGTCGCGGCCATGCACTACCTCGGCATGGCCGCGCTGCGCCTGCACGGCCAGGTCGGCTACGACCCGGTGCTGGTCGCGCTCTCCGTCGCGATCGCCGTCGGCGCGGCGACCGCCGCCCTGTGGGCCGCGCTCAGCGTGCGCGGCGCGACCGGTGCGGCCGTCGCCTCCCTGGTGATGGGCCTCGCCGTCTGCAGCATGCACTACACCGGAATGGCCGCGGTGCGCATCGAGCTGGCGCCCAGTCGCGCACCGCTTCCCGGTGTCACCCCCATGGAATTCATCTTCCCGCTGACCGTTGGGCTCGGCTCATTCCTCTTCCTCACCGTCGCCTTCGTCGCGTTGTCACCGACTGCCCGGGAGAGGGCCGCAACAGCCTCCGCGGAATCGTTCACGGAGGCCGAACTCCCGCTCCCTTCGTGACCTCTTGGCTGCTCTCCGAAATCCTGGGGAATTCATGCACGCACGCCCGAAACCGGAGCGTTCCGGTGACCGAAAGGGCGCCGCGCCACCCGGGCGCAGACGCCGACTCCTGCTTCCTACGGCATCCTCTTCGGCCCCCAAGTCCGGGGCAGGGAAGGGAAATTATCGCCGCAACCTCCGGTTCGGCCCGATGCCCCGCTCGGTGCGGTCGAAGATCGTCGCGCTGCTGATGGTGCCCGTGGTGTCCCTGATCGCGCTCTGGGCCTTCGCCACGGTCACCACCGCCCGGAGCGTCTCGGACCTCGACCGGGTCAAGGAGATCGACAGCACGCTGCTGATGCCGGTGGGCGACTTCCTCGCCGCCGTCCAGGACGAGCGCGGCGCCACGGCCCGTGCCCTCGCCGCCCCCAACCCCGGCCGGCAGCAGGCACTCCGCGACCGGCAGCGGGCCACCGACGCCGCCGCGACCGCCCTCCGGGACGGCGTCAATGCCGGCAGCGCGGACGCCGCGAGCGTCAAACCCGACCTGCCCGACCGGATCGACCGCCTCATGCGCGACGCCGAGCACCTGGCCGCCCTCCGCGAAACCCCGGCACCGAGGCTGCCGCGGACCGTACCCTCGCCGCCTACAGCGGCGTCATCGAGCACGGCTTCGCCACCGTCGGCGCCCTGGCCGATGTGCCCCGACCGGCGGCCGCCTCCGAACTCCGGGTCGTCCTCGAACTCGCCCGGGCCCGTGAGGCCATCTCCCGCGAGGACGCGGACCTCGGCGCCGCCCAGGCCGCCGGGCGGATGTCCGCCGACCGGTTCGAGTCCTTCTCCGAGGCCGTGCACATCCAGCGCGCGCAGTTCGCCTCCGCGGTCGACGACCTGCAGCCCGCGGACGCGGCGGCCTACCACCGGATCCTCAACGGCCCGGCCTACCGCGCACGCCGATCCGCCGAGGACGCCGTACGGGCCGCCGGTGCGGGGGTCCGCGCCGCCACCGCGGTGCCCGCCGGCCGCTGGGACACGACCACCGGCACGGTGCTCCGGGACCTGCGGGCGGCACAGCGCTCGGCGGCCACCACGGCCACCCGCAGTGCCACCCCGCTCTCCCTCGACACCCTCGGCGGATCCGGCCTCGCCGTGGTACTCGGCCTCGCCGGCGTACTGCTCTCCCTGTTGATCTCCGTCAAGATCGGCCGCCCGCCAACTGGTCGTCGAGCTGGAGGAACTGCGCAACTCCGCGCTGCGAATCGCCCGCCGCGACCTGCCTGCCTCGCTCCGCCAGCTCTACGCCGGCCGGCCCGTCGACATCGACGCCGTCGCGCCCCCGGCCGACGACCGCGGCACCGGCCCTTCGGTCTCGCCACATCTCGCTGCCATCGCCGAGGTAGGTCAGTTCGTACGGGAACTCGGCCCGGTGGCTGAGCGAATCGACGATGGTAGCCACCTGTGCGGCCGAGTAGAGGCGAGAGAACTCGCCGCGCGGCGTCACCGCATGCTGTTGTATCCCCATCCGGCGGAGAGTACATCGTCAGCCATACACGTCCGTAGCCACACACGTCCGTCCCGCATCGCGTGCTTTGGCCTCGGGTCGGGCCGACCACTGTCGGCTTTCCAACACCGTCGGCCGGTGCCCTGGAGGTGAAGTGCGAGGCCAGTGGCCAACGGCGTTCGTGGGACCGCAGACACCACCACCTAGATCCGGGGTGTGCACGACTGCTTGACGTAGCGGCTTACCCCAACAAGAGGGCAAGGTCCCAGACACGTATCTCGCCGTCTCGACCTGCGCTGAGGGCGACGTGCCGACCGCGGAACCTGGTCGCCTGCACGGCCGTGACACTGCCCTGATGGCCCCTCAGCGGCACACCGATCCCCGCTCCTTCTTCCAGGTCCCAGATCCGCACGGTTTCGTCCTCTGCCCCTGTCACTGCGAGGAGTCGATCGCCCACTGCGGCGGTGTCCATGGCGAGGATGTGGCCCTCGTGACCGGTGATCGGGTCGTGGATCGGTTCGTCGACTCCCTCCCCCGCCAACTCCCATACGTACAGCTCCCCAGGTGCGGCGGCCGCCGCGACAACCGTGCGGCAGTCGTGCAACCGGCCCACAGCGACCGCCGAGATTCCGCCGTCATACGGAGAGAATTCGGCGAGCTGCTCGTCCCACATCAGATCCCACACATCTATTCCGTCACCGCCGACCGCGACCAGTGAACGGCCGTCGAACCGTGCCGAGGCCAGGCTCGTGACGTCGGATTGGTCAGTGGCCAACTCCTGAGGCGGAATTCCACCCGAGGCGTCCCACACCTGGAGTTGGCCAACGTACTGCGAGCTGGTCACGAACCGCGGTGGGCCCTCACCTCGTACGGTGACGATCGCCCCGGTGTAGGGCTCTTCGTAGGTCGTCCCCCGCAGCAGCCGGCCGCTCTCCAGGTCCCAAAGGGCCGGTGCCTGCTCATCACCACCGGCCGCCAGCACCACGCGTCCGTCGAAGACGGCCGCAGCCACCGTGTCGATCTCGTTCTCGGCGTCGGGATACTGGGCGGCAAGCGGATCCTCGGCGAAGGCGTAAGCCAACGGCCGTTTCTGCCAGACATCCTGGAGCGGATCCCAGGTCCACACAGTCCCGTGGGAGTCTGCGCAGATCACCAATGGACCCTCGCCCGCCTCCACCACCGAGAGATCGGTGATCGCGGTCGAGGAAGGGATTGCGCTGCTCAGCAATGGCGATGCGTCAGACATGTGACACAGCGTAGATGCCGGCACTGACACCACGATCCGGCCGCGAGACGACCGGGCCGCTGGCCTGTATGAGGCATACGCCTATGAGCTCATCTCGCGTCAGAACTGCTGCTGGTGGGAGGGGAACAGCCTGCTTCGTCTCAACTCCCTCTCGGCGAGGGCGCGGAAGGGGCGTGCAGGTCGTCCGGTGACGCGCTGGACGGAGTCGGTGACCCGGTCCTCCGCCCCCTGGGCGATCGCCCGGTCCATACCGGCCAGCATCGCGGCGAACTCCTCGGGCATCAGCGCGGCGAGCCGGTCACGCATCTCCTCGTAGGACAGCGGACGGTGGACCACGGGGTGGCCGGTGACCTCGGTGACGATCGTGGCGATGTCGTCGTAGCTGAGCGCCTCGGGACCGGTGAGGACGAACTCGTTGTTGGGGGCGTGCTCGTCGGTCAGGGTGTGGACGGCGACGGCGGCTATGTCGTCGGCGTCGACGAAGCCGACCCGGCCGGTCCCGGTGGCGGTCCAGAGGGTGCCATCGGTCCGGATGCTGAGGGCGTGCATGTGGCGGCCGGTGAAGTTCTGCATGAACCAGGACGGCCGCAGTACCGCCCACTCGTCGAAGACGCCCGGCAGCGCTTGGTGCACCAGACCCACGGCCGGCCCGCCTTCCGGGATGGAGGACGCGCTCAGGAGCACCGCGCGCCGCACTCCGGCGGCGTGGGCCCGGCGCAGGAAGGGCAGGACGACGGCCGCGGGGTCGGGATCGCCGACGGGCGGCAGCACGTAGACGCGGTCGACGCCGACGAGGGCGGCGTCATGGGTGTCGGGGTCGTACCAGTCGAAGGCGACCGCCTGGGCGCCGGGCACGGGTGTGGCCTTACGGCTGGCCGCCTTGACCGTGTGACCGGCGGCCGTCAGCTGTGCGGCGATGCGACTGCCGGTGGTGCCGGTGGCACCGATGACCAGGGTGGCGTCGGTGACTTGAGTGGTGCTGGTGACCGGAGTGGTGCCGGTGGCGGTCATCGCATGCTCCCGGCGGAGCCGAGGCGTTCCCCGGTGCCGAGTTCCTCGACTCCGGGTTCCTCGGTGTCGGGTTCCTCGATGCCGGATTCGAGGACGACGAGGGGGTTCCAGTAGTCGCGGTAGGAGGTGATACGCCCGTCCTTGACGGTGACGACCGCGATGTACGTCATGTCGAAGGGGCGGTCGGTTTCCACCAGGCGACCGACGCCGCGCATCTCGACCACGAGGGTCCGCGGATCGGCGGTCTCGTGGATCCGCAGGTCGGCCTCGGGAAAGTCGTGCAGTTCGATGTGGTGGGGGTACGGGCGCATGTAGGCGGCGATGGCCTCCCTTCCCTCCAGCCGGCTGGGCCAGCCCGGGGGCGCGAACGGGAACTCGATCACGCCGTCCTCGGCCCACAGGCCGAGCCAGCCGGGGATGTCCTTGTCGAGCAGGAGTCGCAGGCTGCGGCGGTACAGATCCGCCGGGGAGATCGATACGGGCATCGATACGGGTACGGACATGGATATCCTCCGCCTCATAGAATGTGGACCTGGGGTCCGCTTTGACAATACGGACCCCGGGTCCGTTTTTCAATGGAGGAACCACGTGGCCGAGCGCAAACCCCGCAAGGACGCCGTCCGTAACCGGAAAGCCGTCCTGGAGGCCGCGGACGCCCTCTTCGCCCGCTCCGAGAGGCCCGAGGACCTCACGATGGCCGACATCGCGGCGGCGGCCGGGGTCGGCAAGGGCACGCTCTTCCGCGCCTTCGGCGACCGCGCCGGCCTGCTCCGCGCGCTGTACGAGGCCCGGCTCGAACCGATCAGGGAGGCCGTGGAAGCGGGCCCGCCACCCCTCGGGCCCGCCACCCCACCGCAGGAACGCGTGCCCGCCCTGCTCGACGCCGTCCTGTGCTTCAAGCTCGACAACCGCCGCCTCGCGCTGGCCTTGGAGGAGAGCTGGAGCAGCGGCCTGTACCAGGCGAGCCACTACGAGCGGTGGCACGGCCTCCTCCGGTCCGTACTGGAGCAGATCCCGGGCCTGACCGACGCCGAGTTCACCGCCCATGCCCTGCTCGCCGCCACCCGGGCCGACCTCGTGGAGCGCCTGGCCGGCCAGGAGGGCACGCCGCGCGAGCAGCTGCGGGCCCAACTGGCGAGCTACGCCGGCAGAGTCGTGACCTCCCGCCCGGAAACCTCCCGGCCCGACTGATCGGCCGAGAATCACGGGCTCCTAGCACTCGACCAACGGGGGCCTCGATCTCGACCAACGGGGGCCGCCATCTCGACCAGGTGCTCGGGAACGCCGGCGGGGACGTCGGCACGTACGCCGGGAAGCCTGGTCGTAGGCTCACCCGAGACTCCGGCTCATCCCGGACTGTTCGGCCGCGCGCTGCTGTTCGTCCGGAGTTTCGCCACCGGGGTGCGCGCTCGTGGCAACTGCGCTGTTGTGCGAAGGCATTCACGGTAGTGCGCCAGCAGCTCACCACTATCCCGCGTGCCGACCATGTGTCACCCGTACCGACACCCGTCACCGCCGCGCCCCCGCAGCGCGCGCCGTGTAGCGCCGTGGAGCCGCTACGCGCTGCGCCGTTCAGGGTAAATGCGTGGGGCGGCATGGCGCGGCGCCATGATCCGCGCGCCTACTGATGCTATTGACCGGCGGGTTGCCAACCTGGCGGAGAACATCGGTACGCACCTTGCGCATCTCCATTCGCAGTTATTACCGAACCCGCTCCCCAGGTTGATGCCCACTTCCCGCAACGCGTCGTGCGCGAAGGGGAGTTGGACGGCCCGCCACCATCACACCATCCGGAGGGCCATTCCATGGCACCCACCATCACCTTGGCGTCCGCGTCACCAAATCCAGCAGTCTTCGGGCAGCCCGTCACCTTAACCGCCACGGTCATTCCCCTAGGGCTGGGGACACCCACCGGCACGGTCACCTTCGTCGTCGCCGGCGGCCCCACCGTGACGGGCACACTCGTGGGTGGCACCGCGACCGTCACCGTCAGCGGTATCAGCGTCGGCTTTCACACCATCACCGCGACCTACAACGGCAGCCCGCAGTTCTCGCCGTCCAGCGGCTTGGCCTCCGTAACGGTGACCAAGGCGTCGACGACCACGACCGTCACCTCGTCGCCGGACCCGTCGACGTTCGGGCAGACGGTGTCCATCACCGCCACCGTCGCACCGGTCGCACCGGGAGCGGGCACACCGACCGGAACGGTCACGTTCGTCATCGGCGGTGGCGGAGGCGGCACCCTGACGGGCACGCTCTCCGGCGGCACCGCGACTGTCACCACCAACAGTCTCAGCGTGGGCACCCATGCCATCACCGCGACCTACAACGGCAATGCCCAATTCAATCCGTCCTCCGGTACCGACACACAAACGGTGCAGGCGACCGTGCTGCCGACGACCACCACGGTCACCTCGTCCCCCGACCCGTCGGTCTTCGGGCAGCCCGTGACCTTCACGGCGACCGTCGCCCCCGTCCCGCCCGGTTCGGGTACCCCGACCGGCACCGTGACCTTCGTGATCTCCGGCGGCCCCACGCTGACGGCACCGCTCTCGGGCGGCACGGCGAGCGTCACCACCAGCAGTCTCAGCGTGGGTTCCCATACCGTCACCGCGACGTACAGCGGCAGTGGCACTTTCGCGCCGTCGAGCGGCACCGACACCCAGACCGTCAACAAGGCGTCCACCACCACTACGGTGACCTCGTCACCCGACCCGTCGGTCGTCGGGCAGACGGTGACGTTCACGGCGACGGTGGCACCGGTCTCGCCCGGCGCGGGTACGCCGACCGGCACCGTCACCTTCGTCATCAGCGGCGGTCCGACACTGACCGGCACCCTCTCCGGAGGCACGGCCACCGTCACCACCAGCGCACTTTCCCCCGGTACGCACACGGTCACCGCGACCTACGGCGGCGATGGCAACTTCAACGCCTCCAGCGGCACGGACACGCAGACGGTGGGGCAGGCGTCGACGACCACGGTGGTCACCTCGTCGCCGGACCCGTCCGTCGTCGGGCAGACGGTGACGTTCACGGCGACGGTGACACCGGTCCCGCCCGGCGCTGGTACGCCGACAGGCACGGTCACCTTCGTCATCAGCGGCGGCCCGACACTGACCGGCACCCTCTCCGGAGGCACAGCGAGCGTAAGCACCAGTGCCCTCTCCGCCGGAACCCACACGGTCACCGCCACCTACAGCGGCGACGCCAACTTCACCGGCTCCAGCGGCACAGACACCCAGACCGTCAACCAGGCATCCACCACCACCACGGTCACATCATCGCCCGACCCGTCGGTCGTCGGACAGTCGGTGACCTTCACGGCCACCGTCGCCCCGGTCCCGCCCGGTGCCGGTACGCCGACAGGCACGGTCACCTTCGTCATCAGCGGCGGCCCGACACTGACCGGAACCCTCTCCGGAGGCACAGCCAGCGTCAGCACCAGCGCCCTCTCCGCCGGAACCCACACGGTCACCGCCACCTACAGCGGCGACGCCAACTTCACCACCTCCAGCGGCACAGACACCCAAACCGTCAACCAGGCATCCACCACCACCACGGTCACGTCCTTCCCCGACCCCTCCGTGACGGGGCAGACGGTCAACTTCACCGCCTTCGTGGGGCCGGTGTTCCCCGGCAGCGGGGTCCCGACCGGAACGGTGACCTTCGTCATCACCAATGGGGTCACGACCGTGAACCTCAGCGGCACCCTCGATGGCGCCGGCGTCGCCACCGTCAGCACCAACGGACTGGTCACGGCGGGCGTTTACACGGTCACCGCTACCTACGCCGGCGACGCGAACTTCACCGGCTCCAGTGACACGGACACCCAGACAGTCAACCAGGCGGCGACCACCACCAGTGTGACCTCGTCGCCGGATCCGTCGGTCGTCGGCCAGCCGGTGACCTTCACGGCGACGGTGGCACCGGTTCCGCCGGGAGCAGGTACCCCGACCGGGACGGTCACCTTCGTGATCAGCGGTGGCCCGACGCTGACCGGCACCCTCTCCGGAGGCACAGCGAGCGTCACCACCAGCGCACTGTCCACTGGTACGCACACGGTCACCGCGACCTACAGCGGCGACGGCAACTTCACCGGTTCGGTCGGTACGGACACCCAGACGGTGAATCAGGCCTCGACGACCACCACGGTGACCTCCTCCCCCGACCCGTCGGTCTTCGGCCAGCCGGTGACCTTCACGGCGACCGTGGCTCCGGTGGCACCAGGTGCGGGGACACCAACAGGCACGGTCACGTTCGTCATCAGCGGCGGCCCGACACTGACCGGCACCTTGTCCGGAGGCACCGCAACCGTCACCACCAGCGCACTGAGCGTGGGCTCCCATACGGTCACCGCGACCTACAGCGGCGACGCCAACTTCACCACGTCCAGCGGGACCGACACCCAAACGGTGAATCAGGCATCGACGACCACCACGGTCTCATCGTCTCCCGACCCGTCCGTGGTCGGCCAGCCCGTGACCTTCACCGCCACCGTCGCACCGGTCTCGCCCGGCGCAGGCACCCCAACCGGAACGGTGACGTTCGTCGCCACCGACGGGCTCACCACGGTGACACTCACCGGAACGCTGAGCGGCGGCACCACCAGTGTCACCACCAACGGACTCGTCACCGCGGGGACTTACACCGTCACCGCGACGTACAGCGGCGACGCCAACTTCACCACCTCCGTCGGCACAGACACCCAGACGGTGAATCAAGCCTCGACCACCACCACGGTGACCTCCTCCCCCGACCCATCGGTCTCCGGCCAGCCGGTGACCTTCACAGCGACCGTGGCACCGGTGGCACCAGGCGCGGGGACACCAACAGGCACGGTCACGTTCGTCATCAGCGGCGGTCCCACATTGACCGGCACCTTGTCCGGAGGCACCGCAACCGTCACCACCAGCGCACTGAGCGTGGGCTCACATACGGTCACCGCGACCTACAGCGGCGACGCCAACTTCACCACCTCCAGCGGTACCGACACCCAAACGGTGAATCAGGCCTCGACGACCACCACGGTCTCATCGACCCCGGATCCCTCCGTCGTCGGCCAGTCGGTGACCTTCACAGCGACCGTGGCGCCGGTCGCGCCGGGTGCGGGCACGCCCACCGGCACGGTGACGTTCGTGGCGACCGACGGGCTCACCACGGTGACGCTCACCGGGACGCTGAGCGGCGGCACCACCAGCGTCAGCACCAACGGACTCGTCACCGCAGGCACCTACGCAGTCACCGCGACCTACAGCGGTGACGCCAACTTCACCAGCTCGGTCGGTACGGACACCCAGACCGTCGCCCAGGCTTCGACGACCACCACGGTCTCGTCGACTCCGGACCCGTCCGTGGTCGGCCAGCCCGTGACCTTCACGGCCACCGTGGCGCCGGTCGCGCCGGGTGCGGGCACGCCCACCGGCACAGTGACGTTCGTCGCCACCGACGGGCTCACCACGGTGACACTCACCGGGACACTGAGCGGCGGCACCACCAGCGTCACCACCAACGGACTCGTCACCGCGGGGACTTACACCGTCACCGCGACGTACAGCGGCGACGCCAACTTCACCACCTCCGTCGGCACAGACACCCAGACGGTGAATCAAGCCTCGACCACCACCACGGTGACCTCCTCCCCCGACCCATCGGTCTCCGGCCAGCCGGTGACCTTCACGGCGACCGTGGCACCGGTGGCACCAGGTGCGGGGACCCCAACAGGCACGGTCACGTTCGTCATCAGCGGCGGTCCCACACTGACCGGCACCTTGTCCGGAGGCACCGCAACCGTCACCACCAGCGCACTGAGCGTGGGCTCCCATACGGTCACCGCGACCTACAGCGGCGACGCCAACTTCACCACCTCCAGCGGGACCGACACCCAAACGGTGAATCAGGCCTCGACGACCACCACGGTCTCATCGACCCCGGATCCCTCCGTCGTCGGCCAGCCGGTGACCTTCACCGCCACCGTCGCACCGGTCGCGCCAGGCGCAGGCACCCCAACCGGCACGGTCACGTTCGTCGCCACCGACGGAGTCACCACGGTGACGCTCACCGGGACACTGAGCGGCGGCACCACCAGCGTCACCACCAACGGACTGGTAACCGCCGGCACGTACACGGTCACGGCGACCTACAGCGGCGACGCCAACTTCACCACCTCCGTCGGCACCGACACCCAGACAGTCG